>JASJPN010000205.1:6550-7750 GCA_031426635.1 Polaromonas sp. | reverse complement strand
CATGAGAATGCCGGAATTTGATCTTGTATCGCGCAGTACCCGCACCGTACTTTCCCGCACGAAACATTCAGTGCAGGCAGTACAAGGTTTTACGATGCTGGAGTTGCTGGTGGTCATGGTGATTATCGGACTGCTGGCGGGGTACGTGGGGCCAAAGTATTTCGCCCAGATCGGCAAGTCTGAAATCAAGATGACCCGGGCGCAAATTGATTCGCTGGACAAGTCGCTGGATCAGTTCCGCCTGGATACTGGGCATTACCCGTCCATGGAGGAAGGTCTGGCGGCGCTGGTGACGCGTCCGGGAAGCGAAGCCAAATGGGACGGGCCTTATTTGAAAAAAGGTGTTCCGCAGGATCCGTGGGGTAACCCCTATGTGTACAGGGCCCCCGGCGAACATGGCGAATACGATCTCCTTTCTTATGGCAAGGACGGACGGCCGGGAGGCGAGGGGGAGGCGGCGGACATTACAAACTGGTGATGCGCCGCTAGCGATTACACGGGATTGATTGCAATGATGAGCAGGAGGTGCGATGCGTTACGAGGTGAAAGCATTGCGTGGCAGCGAAGGGCTGAGCGCTTTCGCGCTGGATGCGGTTGATGCCAGCGACGCCACAGCTCAAGCCATGGCACAGGGCTATACAGTTATCGCGATCAAGGCGAAGCAGTCCTGGCATGTCTGGCATAAGCCGCGCAAGACGAATTTTCCGCTCGTGCTGTTCAGCCAGGAATTGCTGGCGCTGCTGGATGCAGGCCTGGCGCTGGTTGAAGCGCTGGAAACACTGGCCGAAAAGGAACAGCGACCTGAAGTAAAAAAGACGCTGAGTCACATCGTCACCAGCCTCTATGAAGGGCATCCATTGTCTTACGCTTTGCGCCAGTCTGAGGCGAATTTCCCGCCGCTGTACGTAGCGGCCGTGCGCGCCAGCGAAAAAACCGGTGCGCTGCCGGAAGCACTGGCGCGTTATGTCACTTATCAAACGCAAATGGACGGCGTCAGGCGCCAGGTGATCAGCGCTTCGATCTATCCCGTATTGCTGGCGGGTGTGGGCGGGCTGGTGATGGTATTCCTGATGCTCTATGTCGTGCCGCGCTTCAGCCATATCTATGCCGATATCGGCGGCGATCTGCCGTTGATGTCGCGGCTGTTGATGGGCTGGGGACAGTTCATCAGCGATCACGGCGAGGGCCTGTTGGGCGGCG
>JASJPN010000205.1:2011-6540 GCA_031426635.1 Polaromonas sp. | reverse complement strand
CTGGTCTACCTGTTTACCCGGCCGTTTTTCAAGCAGTGGCTGACGCTTGCTTTATGGCGCCTTCCCACCATCGGTGCGCGCCTGCATCTCTACCAGCTGGCACGGTTTTACCGTTCCTTGGGGATGTTGTTGCGCGGCGGCATGCCGGTGGTCACTGCGTTGCAGATGGTTTCCGACCTGCTGCAGCTGTCGCTGCGCGATCAACTGACGCTGGCCGCGGCGAGCATCCGCGAGGGCCAGTCCATCTCGCAGTCCATGGAGCGCAACGGGCTCACCACGCCGGTGGCGCTGCGCATGCTGCGCGTGGGCGAACGTACCGGGAAAATGGGCGAGATGATGGAGCGCATCGCGAGCTTTTATGAAGAAGAAACGGCGCGCTGGGTGGAGCGTTTCACCAAGCTGTTCGAACCCTTGCTGATGGTCTTTATCGGGCTGCTTATCGGCGGCATCGTCGTGCTCATGTACTTCCCGATCTTCGAACTCGCCGGGAGCATACAATGAATCTCGCCGCATCCGCCGTATCACCAGCATCGCCAGCAGCAATGGTTTTCACCCCGGAACAGGTGCGTGCGGCGCGGGCGGCAGCGCTGCCTGTACAGCGCCGCATGGTCGAAGTGCTGGAAGAACAGTCGGGACTGGATTCCAGATCATTCACACAGGTCCTGGCCGACACGCTGCATTATGCTCTGCTGGGGATGGACGACTTGAACCGCCTGACGCCTGCCTTCGATGTGCTGCCCTTTGCCGATGCGCTCGAACGCGAATGTATTGCGCTGCGTGAGGATGATGGCCACCTGATCCTGGTGATGAGCGACCCTTTTGACATCACCCTGCAGGGATGGGCGGAGCAGCGCATTGCTTCCGCTTTTGGTTGGGGCCTGGCCCATCGTACCGACGTGGCGGCTTACCTGGCGCGTTATGAGGAAACCCTGCACGCCATGGACAGCCTGCTGGTTTCCGAAAAGACGACTTCAGCCACGGCGGGGGGGGATGAACTCTCGTTCAAGACCATCAGCGAAGACACCAGTCCGGTGGTCAAGCTGGTGCACTCGACGGTGTACGACGCGCTGAAAATTGCGGCCAGCGACATCCACCTTGAAACCGGGCCATCGGGTCTGGGCATTAAATACCGCATCGACGGTGTGCTCACCACGGTGGGCTCGGTGGCCGGTCTGGAGTTGGCGGAGCAGGTGATTTCCCGCATCAAGGTGATGTCGGAACTCGACATTGCCGAGCGGCGCGTGCCTCAGGACGGTCGCTTCAAGGTGACGGTGCGCGGACATGAAGTGGATTTTCGCGTGTCCATCATGCCCAGTATTTTTGGCGAGGATGCGGTGCTGCGCATTCTCGACAAGCAAACGTTAACTGACCAGATCAAGGGCCTGCGTCTCAGCTATCTCGGTTTCGACGACGCTTCCATCGCCTCTCTGCACCGGCTTTCCAGCGCACCCTACGGCATGTTGCTGGTGACCGGCCCGACCGGCAGCGGCAAGACCACGACACTGTATGCGGCGATCTCGGAAATCAATAACGGCCAGGACAAGATCATCACCATCGAGGATCCGGTCGAGTACCAGTTGCCGGGCGTGCTGCAAATTCCAGTGAACGAGAAGAAAGGACTCACCTTTGCGCGCGGCCTGCGCTCCATCCTGCGCCACGATCCGGACAAGATCATGGTGGGGGAGATCCGCGACCCGGAAACCGCGCAGATCGCGGTGCAGTCCGCGCTGACCGGCCACTTGGTGTTCACTACCGTGCATGCCAACAACGTGTTCGACGTGATCGGGCGCTTTATGCACATGGGCGTCGATCCCTACAGTTTTGTTTCCGCGCTTAACGGCATCATGGCGCAGCGGCTGGTGCGCGTGAACTGCCCTCACTGCGCGGCGGAGCAAACACCTGACGAGCAGTTGCTCGCCGATTCCGGCATCGAGAAACACGAGGCGGCGGGCATGAGTTTCCGCGCCGGCCTTGGCTGCGGGCAATGCCGCGGTACCGGGTTCAAGGGACGCAAGGCGATTGGCGAGATTCTTGTGCTCAACGATCAGATCCGCGAGCTCATCATCGCCCGCGAGCCGATCCGTCTCATCCGCGAGGCGGCACGGCGCAACGGGTCGCGTTTTCTGCGCGAAATCGCGGTCGAGATGGTGGGTCGGGGTGAAACGACATTACAGGAGATCAACCGTGTCACCTTTGTGGCGTGATGAATTGCGTGTCGTGCTGGCGCCTGAACAGGTGGTGCTGGTGCGGCTTGGGTGGACGTTGACGCGGCGCGGTCCGACACGCCGCGTCGAGGCGAAAACCGTTGCGGATTGCGCTTCCTCAGCCGGCGGCGAGGCATCATGGGATGCAGCGATCAAGACCCTTGAGGCGGAGTTGCCGCGCTTGCTTGCCCGCAAGACGGTCGCGAAGGTGATCCTGTCCAACCATTTTATGCGCTATACCCTGATGCCCTGGAGCGAGACGCTGAGCGATGCAGTGGAAGAAGAGGCGTACGCGCGGCACTGTTTCAGGCAGCTATATGGCGCGGCCGCCGAGCAGTGGGAATTGCGCCTGAGTCCGGAACGCGCCGGGCTGCCACAGCTGGCGAGCGCCGTGGACACGCGTTTGCTGGCGGCACTGCGCGGCGTGTTCGAACGCAATGGCGTGGTGCTTGAATCGATGCAGCCGCGTCTGATGGCGGCATACAATAATTGCCGCCCATCCTTGAAGAAGCGTAGTGCGTGGTTTGCGCTGTATGAACCGGGCTGCTTGTGCCTCGCTTTGCTGCAACATGGACGCTGGGTCAGCGTGCGGACGATGAGAATCGGCGGCGACTGGCGCGATACCCTGTCGCTGGTGCTGGAACGGGAAGCCTACCTGTCTGAACCGGGCGCTTCGACCAAATCGGTTTTCCTCTGGGCACCTGAACTTAAAAAATCGGCCCTGCCGGAGAGCGGACATTGGCACATCCACAATTTACGTCCGGTGGTGCGTCCTGCCTTCATCCCGGAATACGAGGGACGCTTCGCCATGGCATTGAGCGGGTGAACTTGATGTCAAAACTTCGCCTGGATTATCAGCGCAGCATGCAGCCTTTTCCATGGGAAGGCTTGCTCCTGCTTGTTCTGGCGTTGGTGGCCCTGATTGCGATTGGCATGCATTACCGCGATTTGAGCGCTCAGGCCGCTCTCTGGGAATCCAGGGCGGACCGGATCGAACATGCCGCGCAGCGGCAGCGTCCTGAGGGGCGGTCGGACGAGCGCATGGCCGTCGATCGGGCGCTGGAGGTGAAACGCGCCAACGAGGTGCTGCGCCAGCTTAGCGTGCCGTGGGACGGCCTGTTCCAGACGGTGGAGTCGGTCGCCAGCAAAGACGTGACCTTGCTGGCGCTGGAGCCGGACACGGAAAAACGGCTGGTTAAAATTAGCGGCGAGGCGAAAAATATGATGGCGATGTTGGATTATATCAAGCAACTCGAAAATCGCGATGTGTTGGGTACCGTCTATCTGCAAAGCCACCATGTTCAGTTGCAGGACCCGGAGAAGCCGGTGCGATTCGAGTTGCTGGCCATGTGGCGGGGCAAGTCATGAAGCGCCTCCTTAACAGGCTGCGGCAGTCTGCCTCTCTCCGCTCCGGCGCTGCCTCGCCGCTGCCTTTATGGCACCGCGTGCGCTGGACATCACGGCGATGGTTGCGGCGCATGGGCTGGCCCGGGGTGCTGGCTATCGGCATATTGGCAATGTGTCCGGCGTTCTATTTTTCTGCCATACGCACCGAACAGGTGCGGCTTGAAACGGCACGCCACAGCGCTGTTACGCTACGTGAACAGCTCGCGCTGGCCGGCAAGTCGCGCGATGGTACGGCACTTAGTCCGGAAGATCAGCTCGCCGAGTTTTACCGGAAATTTCCATGCGAAGAGTGTTCGCCGCAGTGGCTGGAAAAACTGGTGGCAGTGGCGGCAAACCGCGGACTCATCCTGAACGATGGGGAATACAAGGCGACGCGCGACAAGGTAGGAAAACTGGTGCGATATCAAATGACCTTTCCGGTGGAGGGCGAATATCCGCAGATTCGCAAGTTCCTGACCGATTTGCCGGGCGTACTTCCGGTCGTCGCGCTGGAAAACGTGCAGTTCGAGCGCCAGAAAGTCACCGACCCGAACGTGGAAGCCAAGATCAAGCTGGTGCTTTATCTGGAGCAGGCATCATGAAGCCGCGTGGTTGGCTGCTATGGGGCAAGTGGGCCTTCATCGGCGGTTCACTTCTGGCGATCATCATGACAGCCGCCTCCGGCGATGGTTGGGGCACGGCGCAAACGCCGCGGGTGATACTGGAGCAACCGGCCAAGGCTGTTTCTGCTCGCCCGAAGCGTGCCGCACAGCGTGCGCCGGACGAGTCTCGTGTCGAACTCGAACGTCTGGATCAGGCAGGGCTTCAGCAGGATGAGGAGATGGAAATCGGCAACGTATTCGGCGTCACTTCCTGGTATGTCCCGCCACCGCCGCCCCCGTCGGCCAAACCCGCACCGCCGCCGAAACCGACTGCTCC
>JASJPN010000205.1:899-2001 GCA_031426635.1 Polaromonas sp. | reverse complement strand
GCGCGCTGGTCATCATGCTGGTCAAGGGCGACCGGATTTATACCGTGACTGAGGGTGACGTGATCGAAAATACTTACCGCGTCGAGCGTGTCTCGGCAGAGAGGGTGGAGCTGACCTACCTGCCGCTGAATATCAGGCAATCCATCAGCATCGGTGGTACATCATGACCAGGGAGAGCAGATTATGCACAGACTGAATTCTCAGTTCGGGCGCAATGCCGCGCTATTGCTGCTGGTTGCGGCCTTGCTCGCAAGTTGCGCGGGTCAGCGCTTGCACGACGAGGGGATGACGCTGCTGGACGAAGGGCGCGCCGAAGAAGGTCTTGCAAAACTGGCTGAAGCCAGCAAGGCCGATCCTGGAAACCTGTCCTATCGTACCGCACTGGTGCGCAACCGCGATCAGATCGTCAATCGTTTGCTGGCCAGCGCGAACAGCGAGCGCGCCGCCGATCGCCTGGATGCTGCACAGGCGATCTACGAGCGTATCCTCAGGATCGACCCTGCCAGCAGCAATGCCAGGGAAGGGCTTGAATCGCTGGCCATGGAACGGCGCCATGCGGCCATGCTGGCAGAGGCCGAGCGCCTCTTCAAAAAAGGCGAACTTGATGCCGCGCGTGCGGCTCTGAAACCGGTGCTCCTCGAAAATTCCAGGCACGGCAAGGCGATTCTGCTGCAGCGCCAGATCGACGAGCAGACGGCAAAGGGGCTTATGGCCGAGCCGTCCCTCCAGGGCAAGTTTAAAAAACCGGTGACCCTGCAATTTCGCGATGCCAATCTGAAAATGGTGTTCGAGGCGCTGTCGCGCACCAGCGGCATCAATATCCTGCTCGACAAGGATGTGAAACCCGACATTAAGACCTCGATTTTTGTCAAAGACGTTTCGGTGGAGGATGCGATCGACCTGATCCTGCTGCAGAGCCAGCTGGAGAAAAAAATCATCAGCGACAACACGGTGTTCATCTATCCCAATACACCGGCCAAGCTCAAGGATTACCAGGATCTCAAGATCAGGAGCTTTCATCTCACCAATGCCGATCCCAAGCAGATGCTGACCATGCTCAAAACGCTACTGAAAACCAAGGATATCTTTATCCACGAAAAGA
>JASJPN010000205.1:0-889 GCA_031426635.1 Polaromonas sp. | reverse complement strand
GCGTGACACACCGGACGCTATCCGTCTGGCGGAAAAAATGGTCGCAGACCAGGATATCGCCGAACCGGAAGTCATGCTGGAAGTGGAAGTGCTGGAAATAACCCGCACGCGGCTGTCTGAAATCGGCATCAAATTTCCCACCCAGCTGACGCTCACGGCACAGGGGAGTACGCCTGACAGAGGCCCGACGCTTGAGGCGCTGAGGAACATCAATAGCAGTAATATCCTGACCAGCCCTTCGCTGGCGGTCACGCTCAATTTGATGCTGCAGGATGGCGACACCAATCTGCTTGCCAGCCCTCGCATCCGGGCGCGCAATCGCGAGAAAGCCAAGATCATGATCGGCGACCGTGTGCCGGTCATCACCAACGCCGTGACCCCGGTTTCGACCGGCACGCCTGTGATTACCGGCAGCGTGCAGTATCTGGATGTCGGCCTGAAGCTCGAAGTCGAACCTGAGATTCACCTCGACAACGAAGTTGCCATCAAGATCAGCCTGGAAGTCAGTTCTATCATCAAGGAGGTGGAGAATAAGGTGTCAGGGACATTGTCGTATCAGATAGGCACCCGCAATGCCTCGACCGTGTTGCGTCTCAGGGATGGCGAAACGCAGATACTCGCTGGGCTGATCAGCGACGAGGACCGCAATAGTGCCAGCAAGGTGCCGGGGCTGGGGCAATTGCCTGTGCTTGGGCGCCTGTTCTCGAGCCACAAGGATGACGGCAGAAAGACAGAAATCGTTCTTTCCATCACCCCGCGTATTGTCGGCAATAGTCGCCTTCCGGATGCCAGGGAAGTGGAATTCTGGGCAGGCACCGAAGCCAGTCTGCGCAGTAATCCTTTGCTGTTGCGACCGCTGGGCACGGTCACGCTCAGTAGTTCAGGCGGC
>JASJPN010000204.1:0-3619 GCA_031426635.1 Polaromonas sp. | reverse complement strand
ATGGTGAATACCGCTTAGCGCACGCTTGCCTTGTCTATTGACATGAATCAAGCCCCAAGATGCGTTAAAACGCTAGACTGACACCATTCATGCGCACACCACCACCATCTTCTGCGTCCTCCCAAGCTGGCACCATGGCTGGCGTGCGCACCATCACCTTGTTGCAGCCCCTGCTGCTGGACCGCCGGGTTACGCTGATCCTGGCAGATGCCCCGGCCTTGCCGGAACGCAACACATTGAAACGGAGACCGAGTTGATGTTTTGTTATACCGAAGCACAAATAGCCGCCTTTGGCATGACCTTTGGTGTGGGTGCCTTCATGCTGTACATGCTGTTCATCATCGGCCAGCTGGCTTGGGAATCCAAAGCCGGCAAATTTGGCACCTTCATCATCTTTCTGGGTCTGGGGTTTGGGATGGTCGGCTTTGTTGCGAAGTACGTGATCCAGTGGCTGATGGGCATCAAGTAGGGGTATCAAGTGAGTGGCAGAAAAATCGCTTTCGTCCCATCGCCATTTCTTCTTGCACGATCTTCCTCGAAACCCAGCTCTTTGGCCAGTTTGAGCATGCGGGCGTTGTAATCCAGCACAGTGGCCACCAGCCGCTGCGTCCCCTGGGTGCGCAAATAGGCAATCAGCTTTTGCATCAGCAACAGCCCCAAGCCGCTGCCTTTGAGTTCCGAGCGCACGATCACACCAAACTCGGCCTCGATGTTGTCAGGGTCCGCGATGGCCCGCACCACACCCAGGGTTTGCGGCTGGCCATCTGGTCCTGCTGCCATGGCCACAAAAGCCATCTCGCGGGCGTAATCAATCTGTACCAGCCGCGCCAGTTCGCTGCGTTGCATCGTGCGCTTGCTGTAGAACACCCGCATGTGGACATCTTCCGGGTCGAGCTGCTGCAAAAATGCCATGTGCTGCGCTTCGTCTTCGGGCCGAATCGGCCGCAGAGTGACCGTTCGCCCCTGCCATTGCACCGTTTCTTCCAAATTTTCCGGGTAAGGTCGAATGGCAAAATTGTTTGCTCCAGCAGGTGCATTGACACTTAATCGAATCCGCGCATCCAGCGCGATCGCGCCTTCAAAGTTGACAATCAGCGGGTTGATGTCCAGTTCGGCAATCTCCGGGATTTCGGCCAGAAGCTGCGACACCGCGACCAGCACCCCATGCAACGCCGCCTCGTCCACCGCCGGCGTGTCGCGAAAGCCCGTTAGCAGTTTCGACACGCGGGTGCGCGACACCAGCGCTTTGGCCAGCGGTACGTTCAGGGGCGGCAAAGCCACGGCCCGGTCGGCCATGACCTCTACCGCCGTGCCGCCTTGACCAAACAAAATAACCGGACCAAACACGCTGTCAATCGTGCTGCCCACGATCAACTCCTGCGCCTGTTGCCGCCGCACCATGCCCTGCACCGTGAAACCCTGAATCCTTGCCTGGGGCCGCTCGCGCAGCACCCGCACCAGCATGGTCTGCGCAGCAGCGCGCACCTCGCCATCGTTTTGCAGATTAAGCGCCACGCCACCCACGTCTGATTTATGCGAAATATCATCCGACAAAATCTTCAGCACCACCGGGAAACCGATAGACAGTGCAGCATGGGCTGCGGCCTCGGGCGTGGCCCCCACGCGCTGAGTCGGCACCACGGGAATGCGACAAGCATTCAGCACCGCCTTGGCTTCGGGCTCGGTCAGCATCTCGCGGCCAGCGGCCAGCGCTTCTTGGACCAAGGCTTTGATCGCCGCCGTGTCCATGCCTACACCGGGCAACAGGGCGGGCGGCGCCTCGGTCAGCTCGGCCTGGTTGCGTCGGTAATTCACCAGCATGGAAAACGCTTGCACCGCCTGCTCGGGTGTGTCGTAGTTGGCAATACCGGCGTCCTGAAAGATCTGGCGTGCCTCGGCCACCGCCTGGTCACCCAGCCAGCAACTCATCAGGCGCGGTGGCACATGGGGTTCATGACCCGCCAGCGGCACCAGCGCCCGCGCAATGTCGGCGCTGGGCACAATGGCCGTGGGTGCGTGGATAAACAGCACCGCACCCGTCGCCGTGTCGTCGTTAAGCACTTTCAACGCCTGCTCGTAGCGCGTGACTGGCGCATCGCCAATGATGTCGACCGGGTTGCCATGCGACCAATTGGGGGGCAGCACGTCGTCAAGCCGCTTTCGTGTTACTTCGCTCAGCTCAGACAATTTCACCCCGACAAAAGCCGCCGCATCAGCCGCCATGACACCGGCACCGCCGCCGTTGGTCAGAACCGTGATGGCATCGCTGGTATTGGTGCGAAAGCGCGTCAGCGTCTCCGCCGCCAAAAACAGCTCCTGCAACGTGTTGACCCTGAGCATCCCCGCGCGGCTGATCGCGGCATCAAACACCATGTCCGAGCCCGCCAACGCGCCGGTGTGCGAGGCGGCTGCCAACTGACCTTGGGGCGAACGTCCGGCTTTCACAATGATCACCGGCTTGTTGCGCGCCGCCGCCCGCGCCGCCGACATGAACTTGCGCGGCGACTCGATGGATTCGGCATACAGCAAAATGGCCCGCGTTTTGGAGTCGCTGGCCAGGTAGTCCAGCATGTCGCCAAAATCGACATCAGCGTGTTCACCCAACGACACAAAATGCGAAAAACCAATACCTCGCCCTTGCGCCCAGTCCAGCATGGCGGTCACCAAAGCGCCCGACTGCGACACAAAAGCCAACTCGCCCGGCTGTGCATCAATGTGTGAAAAGCTGGCGTTCACGCCCTTGTGCGGCGACAGCAGGCCAATACAGTTGGGGCCCAAAATGCGCAGCAAGTGCGGCCGCGCCGCGTCCAGCATGGCCTGCTTTTGCACGCTCGTCATGCCGGCAGTCAGCACCACGGCGGCACGTGTGCCCAAAGTGGCCAGCTCTTCAATCAAGCCAGCCACAGTGTCTGGCGGCGTGCAAATCACCGCCAGGGCGGGAACGGCAGGTAAATCAGCCGCGCGTGCCACCACCGTGTAGCCTGCAAGCTCAGGGCGTTTGGGGTTGACCGCGTACAACGCGCCCTTAAAACTGCCCGAACTGAGGTTGCGCCACACCGTCGCCCCCACGCTACCCAAGCGCTGCGACGCGCCAAAAACAGCGATAGAGGCCGGGTCAAACAGCGAGTCGAGATTGCGGATACTCATGGATCAGTCCAGTGCAAGAGTTGTTTGCTCAGTATGCGCCTTAATTTACTATGAATTTGCGCGGACGATGTCTGCGTCTTGCGTGTGCTTATCGCCACCGCACAGTAACAACACCATCTGCTTGCCTGCTATGGCGTAGTCAACCCGGTAGCCGAAATTGCCAACCTCAACGCGCAGGATTCGCTGCAAGACGGCAACCTGAGCGACACGGTCTCGCAGCTTAAGCAACCCATCTTCATACAAATTTCGACCATCGTCGGGATTTAAATAATGTTCAACGCCATACATGTTAATTTTCGTTTATTGACGAATTTAAGTCAAAACCGCCCAAGAGATTTACAAATCCAATCTCTGGGCATCTTGAATTCATCGTAGTTACTTGTTTTTGCTGGATTTCCAATTCAATATATTCAATTGCACATATCAAATAAACAAAAATATAGTTTGAGTTTTATAGATGTCAGCTTACATT
>JASJPN010000203.1:0-4318 GCA_031426635.1 Polaromonas sp. | reverse complement strand
CATTCTGTTTCGACAGTTTTTGCCCATCCGCCGCCAACACCAGCGGCGTATGCAGATAGTGCGGGGTAGGCAGGCCCAGAGCGCGTTGCAGGGCGATTTGGCGGGGGGTGTTGTCTGCCAGGTCGGCGCCACGCACGACGTGGGTGATGCCTTGCAGCGCGTCATCGACCACCACGGCGAGTTGGTAGGCCCACAGGCCGTCGGCGCGTTTGAGGACGAAATCGCCGACTTGGGTGGTGATGTCTCCGGTCGTTAAAAATCGCCAGGCAGGTGGATTTGAGACCCCTGACTTATGACGCATACCATGGCGGCACGTACCTGGGTAAATCAGTTCGCCGTGACGCTCTTTGGGCTGTGGATCGGTACGTGCAATCGCTTCAGCAATCTCTTTGCGCGAGCAATTGCATGGGTAGGCGAGGTGCTGGGCGATGAGCTGATTTAGCGCTTGCTGGTACAGATGGCCGCGTTCTGACTGGTAAACGGGTGCTTCGTCGGGGATGAGTCCCACATCTGCAAGCTGCTGCAAGATGAGGCGATCTGCGCCGGGGATGCAGCGCGGCGTGTCTACGTCCTCAATACGTACCAACCACTGGCCGTCGTGCGCTTTGGCATCCAGCCAGCTCGCCAGCGCCGCCACCAGCGAGCCCGCGTGCAGCGAGCCCGTGGGGGAGGGGGCGAACCGACCCCTGTACTGGCCGGCAGGCCTGTTCACGCCACGGATAGTGCCAACTCCAGTCCAGAGATAAAACCATCTTCCGCCCGATGCCCCAAACACCAGTCACCGCAGACACCAATACCAGTTTTGGCATCCCACAGGTGCGATTTTCCTAGGGCTAATGTGGTTTGAGCGTAGCGCCAGCGGTGAACTTCAGCAAAGCTGGGGGTAGCCCGGATGCCGGTGACTTCAGCAAAAGCTTTCAGCAACTTGGCTTGCACACGGGAGTCAGCGTCCTCTAAATGCTCAGCCGACCACGCGGGGCTGGCTTGCACGGTCCAGCGCTCTATTGAACTGCGCCCTGGTTTGCTCGACTCACGCGCCAACCAGGCAATGCGGTGGTGTGAGCTGCGCGCCGCATTCCACTGCGGGCCGATGTAGCTCATGGTGGGCTGCACAGCTTGCGGGAAGGCGACCATCAGTGTCCAGCACGGCGCAACGCTGACTTTTCGGATGGCTTTGACTAAATCGGCAGCTTGCTTTGAATTTTGTAGCAAGGCGTGCGCTTGTTCGCTGGGGATAGCCAGTAAAACGGCATCAAAGCCAGAGTAGACGTGTTGTGAGTCACCATCGCCTGCGGTGCGTAGCTGCCAGTGTTGGGTGTTCAGCACATCGCGTTCTATTTGGGTCACTTGTGTGGCAAGTTCAATGTGTGTGTTTGTTAGCAAGGGCTGCGCCCAGTGGCGCACCAAGGCACTCATGTCGGGCGCTGCGACAAAATGCGCTTCTTTAGGGGGTAAACCGGCGGCGGTGACGCGGCCATGCGCATCGAGCACGCGCACGGTGCTGGCGCTCCACGGTTTGCACAGGCCAGGGGCGGTCTCTAAAGCTTTGGCAAAGCGGGCATCACGCACCGTGAAATACTGCGACCCGTGGTCAAAGCTGCCAAACGGGGTGTTGCAGGTGCTCATGCGGCCGCCCACGCTGTGACTTTTCTCAAAAACCGTCACACGGTGGCCGGCTTGTACCAGCGTGCGGGCGCAGGCGATGCCAGCAATGCCTGCACCAATGATGGCGAAGTGTTTTTGGCTCGCTTGATGGGCCGTTTGGGTTGTGATGTCGGGCGCTTTGTCGGAGCTTCGTTTTCGTTTCATGAGCTGTTCTCCTTGAATTGCTTGAGTTTCTTGGATTCACCTCAGTTTGAGCGTGAGCCTACAGTATGCCCCTAGCCGGAGGGTGGCCATCGTTTAAATGCAGGTTTGCGAGTTGGGGCTTATACCAATGCGACTGCGTTGGTGTGGGGGCATTAGTGTTGATGCAAGAGCGCCGCACGGGTGGTACTGCTCTCTAGCTGAGTCAACCACCACTGAAGCGCACGACCTTGTTCGGGCGCATGAATGGCGCGCCAGGCATAGCCCACGCGCACCACGCGCTCGGGCCGGGCCACCGTTTTGAGCACCAAACGGCCGGTGTCAATGTAGGGGCGAGCCATGCTTTCAGGCAGAAAGCCGCCGCCCAAGCCGCGCACTTGGGCATCTAACTTGGCACCCATGCTGGCCACGGTGAAGACATCTTGCCCGCCTAGCAAACCGAAGGTCAGCCCTGTGCCGCGTTGCACCGAGTCGGCCACGGCCACGGCACGGTGTTGCAGCAAGACAGCGTCTGTGAGCGGCTCTGGCGCGTTGGCTAGCGGGTGGTGCGGCGCTACGGCGTAGACAAACATCAGCGCGCCGAGCTGCTTGCCTAATATGGCAGCCATATTTCCGGTGTTAGGGCTGGACTCCACCGCCACGCCCAGGGCCAAATCGGCTTGTCCTGAAGTCAATGCCGTTAAAGTGCCCGAGAGCGCTTCGTCACGAATTTTGACGCGGGTGGGTGGTGCCAGGGCGAAGAAGGCTTGGCACAGTTCCAGCACGGTGGCCTGCGAGATGATGCTGTCTACTGCGATGGTGAGTTGCGGCTCCCAGCCGGTGGCCACGCGTTTGACGCGGTGGGCTATGGCGTCGACGTCTTGCAGCAGGCGCGCACCCTCGCGCAGCAACTCTGCACCGGCGGGTGTCAGGCGGGCACTGCGCGAACTGCGGTCAAACAGCAGCACGTCCAGCGCATCTTCAATTTGCCGAACGCGGTACGTCAATGCACTGGGCACCAGGTTACGCTGCCGCGCTGCCGCCGCAAAACTACCGCTTTGGGCAATGTGCTGCAGCATTTCCAGCGCATCAGGGGTCAAAGCATCGCGTGGATTTTGCATGTATGATTAATTTTCATTCAAATATTTCGAATGATGACATCAAAATCATTGCACCACAAGGTGTTCTATCTGTCCTACATTACGGCCTACGGGACAACGCAACTGACACAACGTAAACAACTTAAAAGTATGGGAGCTTCCAAATGATTGCTTTAAGGAAATCGCAAGAACGCGGTTATGCCGACCACGGCTGGCTCAAAAGCTACCACTCGTTCTCGTTCGCGGGCTATTACGACCCGGACAATATGGGTTTTGCCAACCTGCGCGTGATAAACGAAGACTGGATTGCCGCAGGCAAAGGTTTTGGCACCCACAGTCACCGCAACATGGAAATCGTCACCTATGTGCTGAGCGGCTCGCTGGCGCATAAAGACAGCATGGGCAACATCGAGTCGATCCCGCCCGGCGACGTGCAGCGCATGAGTGCAGGCACCGGCGTGCAGCATAGCGAGTTCAACCACGCGCCCAATGACACGACGCATTTGTTGCAAATCTGGATAGAGCCCAATGTGCAGGAAATCACGCCCAGTTATGAGCAAAAAACATTTTCTCTAGAGAGCAAGCAAGGCAAATTGAAGTTGGTTGCATCACCGACTGGTGCAGATGGCTCAGTGACGATTCATGCCGACGCCGCGCTCTATGCCGGTTTGCTGGGCGCAGGTGACACAGTCAGTTTGCAGCTGGCCCCGCAGCACAAATGCTATGTGCACCTGGTGCGTGGCCAGCTCAGTGTCAACGGCCATCGCCTGGAAACGGGCGATGCGGCAAAGTTGGTTGATGAAAGCAACGTGTTGCTCACTGATGCCGTAGATGCAGAGGTTTTGGTATTCGATTTGGTGTGACTACGCACGCAAATGAATTGATTTTTTTGTTCATTTTTTTTCAACTGACGCTATAGGAATTGATATGTCAAAAACAGTCGTGGTTTATCACTCAGGTTATGGTCACACCCAGCGCGTTGCGCAATTCGTGGCCGAGGGCGCAGGTGCGCAGCTCATCGCTATTGATGCAGAAGGTAATTTGACCGACGCACAGTGGGCCGATATCAACGCGGCAGATGCCATCATCATGGGTTCGCCCACGTACATGGGCATGGCTTCGTGGCAGTTCAAGAAATTTGCAGATGCGACATCGAAGCAGTGGTTCACCAGCGCCTGGAAAGACAAAGTCGCCGGTGGATTCACCTGCTCGGCCAACCCGAGCGGCGACAAGCTGTCAACCCTTCAGTACTTCATCACCCTGGCGATGCAACAAGGCATGATCTGGGTCGGTCAACCCGCGCTGAACGACGGCATCATCAACCGCATCGGTTCCAACTCGGGTGTGATGGCCCAAGTCGGTCCCACCAGTCCCGCTGAAGACATTCCGCAAGGCGACTTGGACACTGCCAAAGCCTACGGCAAGCGTGTGGC
>JASJPN010000202.1:1909-3984 GCA_031426635.1 Polaromonas sp. | reverse complement strand
ATGAACGGAGCCAAAAGCCTCGGCTATCAGGGTCGAGCAGATGGCGCGGGTGGGGTCGCCGCTGCCGAGCGCCAACATGCGGCGACGCCAGCGGGCGGGGATGGGCGGGTTGGGCAGCAGGTAACGGGCCAAATCGACGATGTTTTTCAGGTCGTACTGTTGACCCAAACGCGCCAAGGTAAAGTCGCATAGCGCTTGGCGCTCAGTCACACTGAGGCTAACCGGCCGGCAGACACGGCAATGGAAGCCGGTAAAGTGCGCCAAAGGGACCAAACGCACCCCTTGCAACATGTCGACTTCTAAAAAACACGGTGAAGCGGGGGTGTTGGGGAGGCCACTATCCAGAGTGATTGAGGTGTCCGAGGCGTCAGACGGGACAACCCCCACATCCTTCCCGACATACAGTGCGGCATGCGACCAAGTGGACTGGGTCAGGTACTTGATGGCGCTGCTGATGCGCGAGGTGCCCTCGACCAGCAGCACATCGCCGGGTTGCAAGCAGGCGGCGAGCAGTTCCGAGCGCGTCGGCATTGACGTGCCATTGGTGTGACCGGGCTCGCTTAAGTAGCGACTCAGGCGTTTGCCAAGACCTTGCGCAAAGCGATTCATGCTTGGGTGGGAAGGGCGGTGGTTGCGTGAGCCATGCTCAAGGATAGCTCAAAACCGCGCACCATTTGAACCACGACTAATTTAGTGAAACACGCTTCCATCGAGGTGCCAACCAGTGATCCAGTGCCCATTTTCCACAGCCAAACAATGCCAAAGCGGCCAGCAGCACGCCCCAGGTAATGTGTTGTTGCAGCGCGGCAGGTGCAACCTCTGATGACCGCCACCACGTTGACCACCGATAGCCCCAGCGCGGCAAAGCGCCCGGCCAAACCCAGCACCAGCAACACGGGCAGCACCAACTCCCCCGTGGTGCCCATGACTGCAGCAAGTTCAGGTGGTAGCAGTGGCACGTGGTATTCGTCCGTGAACAGCGACACGGTGGTGCCCCAGTCGCGTAACTTGGTCAGGCCCGAGAGGAAAAAAGCGTTGGCGACATAGATGCGAGCCACCAACGCGGCCAGGGGTTGGGCCGCATCTAGGGCGTTGGTAACGTGTTGCCATCGAGAAAGAGCGCGCTGAAGTGGAGATCGTGGTGACTGTTGCGGCATGGAGGACTCGCAGGGGTGAAAAGAAGATGAAGAGTGCGTGATTAAAGAGGGGCGTGTTGCAATCGAGCGCCTAGCAGCAGACCGTTTTGAACTGCTTGGGGTAGCCAGCGGTTGAAGTCGAAAGAGGCATCATCAGCGGTTGCTGACGCCAGCGCTGCCAAGAGCGACGCACCAGCGAGTAAGTGCTGTATAAAAATCGCGTCACCGTCTGGGCATGCTGCTACCCTGGGGCGCAGGCCGTGTCGCCAAATCAAGGCGGTTTCTGGTGTCTGTTGATGCAGTTTCTGGCTCACCAGTTCAAACGGCGGGCTGCCATACAGATGGGCGGTCAGGATGCTGGCTACCGGGTAAGGGCTTCTCACCAGTGCCGTACCGCAGGCCAATTGCAGGGTCAAGTTGTCGGGCTCATGCTGGGTCAGCAGCACCAAGTTGGGCAGGTGGGCGGCTTGGTCGCTGGCACTGGCAGCCGTGTGCAACGCCCATTCCGTGCGCGCCACATCGGGCAAAAAGACGATGTCAGCGAGTTGCGGGATGCTTGTTACAAACGCTGCCAACTCAAAACCCCACTGCGCCAGATCACCGCGCTGAGGAGGCGCATGGCACCACAGGTCACGCGCCAGCATCGCAAAGGCCTCATGGCCGATGAGTTGCTCCAATACGGGATAGACCGATTGCAAACTTCGCACAGCCAAAGCACTCGCGTTATCTTGGTAGGCTTTTAGGCCTCTAGCCGACGTTTTATTTGCTTTGGTAGCTATTGAAATCATAGCGTTTTGAGGTGCATACGAGGAACCCATCCGAGTCCACAAGGCCTGTAACAGCACACTTTGTTGTGTGGCGAGCAGGCTCATGACGGTGCAAGCCTGGCGATTTTTTGGACCACGTCGAGCCCCTGGGCCACCTTGCCGAACACCGCAT
>JASJPN010000202.1:0-1899 GCA_031426635.1 Polaromonas sp. | reverse complement strand
CGTCAATCACCATATCGCCGCAGTGGATATGTCCTGCGAGGTGAATTTCGGCCACGTGTCTGGGGGCAATCTCATCCAGCCAAGTCAGGCATTGGTGCTGTGGGTCCTGAGTCAATGCGTTCAGTTGGTCATTGAGGGCATTGACGTAAATATTGTTCACATCAATCAGCAACTGACAACCCGTGCGCTGGGCCAATGTGTTAAAAAATGTCGGTTCGCTCATCTCGCTCCCCTGGAACGTCAGGTAAGCCGACAGATTTTCCACGGCAATCGGGCGTTTGAGGCGGTCCTGTACGCGCTGTACGTTGGCAGCCATCACGTCCAAGGCCTCGTGGTTAAACGGTATGGGCAGCAAATCGGCGGCGTGGACGGTGGTTGGCTTGCCAGTGGCGTGGCGTGTGCCCCGTGCAAAACTGGCGTGGTCGCTGACACGTATCGGCTCAATCTGCGCGACGAGGTAGGCGAGCTGGTCTAAATGCCAGTCGTCCAGTCCCACCGCCGAGCCCAGCGCCAAGCCGACACCATGCAAACTGAGGGGGTAGTGGGCACGACCCTGACGCAGCACCGCCAGCGCCGCGCCGCCTGCGCCAAAGAAGTTCTCCGAATGGACTTCCAAAAAGTCCAGTGCGGGCTGCCGCTCCAGCAGCTCGCGGTAATGGGGGTGCCGCCAGCCGATACCGATATTGCTTCGCACCTCGTGGTGGGTCGCAGCACGGGCAAGAGGAGGCATGGCGGTAGATTTTCAGGTCATATAGACAAGATAAACAGGGGGCTCACAAACTTCAGCTTTTCATACTGGTTTTTTTGGCCTCATCCATCGTCATACCTTTCATGCTGGCGCAAGTGCCTTTGACGACATATTTCCACTCACCTTTGTCTTCGTTCAGTTTGGACTGACCAGCGCAGGAATGGCTACCAGACAAATTGGCGCAATCGTTTTGACCCGCTTTGGCAATGCCGAAGCATTTTTCTTTGCCCATTTCTGGTGCGGCAGCATGACTTGCTGCAAGAGCGGCAGTAGACATCAGCACAGTTGATAATACAGAAGCTGCTGCTGCAGCAATGAGAGCGCGTTGGTTCATTTGAAACTCCTAAAAATAAAGTAAAACCAGACAATCAAGCTGCTTGCTGTGATCGGATGATCTGACGAAGCAGCAATCGAAGTCAATGGCAACCGATTTGCGCAAATCACGCTGTTGTAGCCGCTCCGATTGTTGAGTAGTCAAGCAGCAGCGATTAATCTTACAAATAATTTGAATTAATTTCCCCAGAAGTTATTTGGGCCACCATTGGCTGCGTTCCAACCGCTGGGTTCTGATGTTATAAAGATCGGCATGACTATCCAAGATCAACTTGAACAACACCGCACCTACCTCCTGCGTTTTGCCAGATTGCAGCTACGCAACGACGCTTGGGCCGAGGATGCGGTGTCCGAGACGCTCTTGGCGGCGTTGTCCAAGCCACAAGCTTTCGGTAACAAATCGCAACTCAAAACTTGGCTGGTCGGCATTTTGAAGCACAAAGTCATTGATGTGCTGCGGGTGCAAACGCGCGAAGCGAGTATCCACTTTGAGGCCGACGGCGATGGCAGTGAAGAGCTCGATGCTTTGATGTTTCAAAAAGATGGTCATTTCACTACTCCGCCCCTGGTGTGGGACGCGACAAGCACGTCTTACGGCGACAACCCGGCCCAGCACGTGAGTTCGCAGCAGTTTTTTCAGGTGCTCGAGGCGTGCACCGATCAATTGCCCCCCGCGCAGGGCCGTATTTTCTTGATGCGCGAGTGGTTAGAGCTGTCGGTTGAAGAAATATGTAAGGAATTGAACTTAAGCACGACCAATTTATATGTTCAGTTGCACCGTGCGCGCTTGCGTTTGCGCGAATGCTTGGATCTCAACT
>JASJPN010000201.1:0-26318 GCA_031426635.1 Polaromonas sp. | reverse complement strand
CGGCCTGGTCGCCATGCGGGTGAAAGCGGCCCAGCACATCGCCCACCACGCGGGCCGATTTGACCGGCTTGGCGCCCGCGTTGCCGTTGGCGCCGCCAAACCCCAGCCCCATACGCGACATGGAATACAAAATGCGCCGCTGTACCGGCTTTTGACCATCGCACACATCGGGCAAAGCACGGCCTTTGACGACGCTCAATGCGTATTCAAGGTAAGCACGCTGGGCGTAGGTGGCTAGGTTGAGTTCGTCATCTGACTCGGGGGGGGCTACATCTAGGAGAGGTTGGTCGCTCATGAATACTTAAAAATACTTGAATGCTTAAAAATAGTGATTTATGGCGGGGCTTATGACGGAGCCGACAGGCAAACTGGCAGGCGTGTTGCCGCGCCCTGTACCACCCTGTGTTCCACCCATCTCCATGCGCACCCGAGAAGGCATGCCATTGCGCAGCTCGGCAAGGCTGGCTGGTGGCTTCAAGGCGCGGTAGGTTTGCATCACGGTTTTGACGTAATTTTGGGTTTCTTTGTAATTGGGGATTTGGTTGCCAGCGCGTTGCACCGCGCCCTCGCCCGCGTTGTAGGCAGCAATAACCAGTTCCAACCTGCCGGGGAACATCTGCATCAAAGCACGCAAATACCTGGTGCCTGCGCCAATGTTGGTCTTCGGGTCCGTCAACTTTTGTTCAATTGACTTGACTTTATCAGCCCTTACACCAAAACGCTGCGCCGTAGCGGGCATGAGCTGCATCAAACCCACCGCGCCTTTGGGCGAGACCGCCTGCGCATCAAAACCCGACTCCGCGACAATCAAAGCCTGTAACAACTCAAAATCAACGCTGTGCGTTTTTGAGGCTTCGCGCATGTGATGTTTGACCAGTTTGTAATTGGGAGAGACATCAAAATAAGCCTGAATTTTGGAGTTGGTTGCTGATTTCGCAGCCGCTAAACCATTCGTCGCTGAGTTATTTGTTTGACCAGACCGTCCTTGCTGCGTGTCAAAGCTCTCGCCTCCGCGAAAAAACAACTCATAGCGCGCATCAATGCGCTCAATCGCAAAATGCGCCACGCCCTTGTCGTCAATAAAACCCCAGACATCGGCGAACGCGGATTGCTGCAAAAATAATAGCAACGCAGCCAATATCCACGCTGGAAAAGTACTTATTTTCATCAAATATCGACCTCCACAGAGTCACCGTGCAATTCCATCAGTTCTCGCCGGGCAGCGGCTTCGCCTTTACCCATCAGCTTGGTGATGATGTTCTCGGTTTGCAAAAAGTCCAAATTACCCAAATGCACCGGCAGCAGGCGCCGGGTATCGGGGTTGAGTGTGGTGTCCCACAGTTGCTCGGCGTTCATCTCGCCCAAGCCTTTGAAGCGGCTGATCGTCCAACTGCCTTCACGCACATTGTCTTTGCGCAATTTATCCAAAATAGCCGTTAGCTCACCCGCGTCCAGGGCATAGACCTTGGAAGCGGGTTTTTTACCCCGTGCAGGCGCATCGACCCGAAACAAGGGTGGCCGTGCCACATAGACGTGGTTCGTTTCAATCAATTTGGGGAAATGCCTGAAAAACAGGGTCAAAAGCAAAACCTGGATGTGCGAACCATCCACGTCCGCATCGCTCAAAATACAAATTTTTCCGTAGCGCAGACCCGTTAAATCGGGCGTATCGTTCGGGCCGTGCGGGTCAACGCCGATAGCGACGGAAATATCGTGAATCTCGTTGTTGGCAAACAAGCGGTCGCGTTCAACTTCCCACGTATTGAGCACCTTGCCACGCAGCGGCAAAATAGCCTGGTTTTCTTTGTTGCGCCCCATTTTGGCACTGCCACCAGCGGAGTCGCCCTCCACCAAAAAAACCTCGTTGTACAAAATATCTTTGCTTTCGCAGTCGGTCAGCTTGCCTGGCAACACGGCGACGCCCGAACCTTTGCGTTTTTCAACCTTCAGACCGGCTTTTTGACGCGTTTGCGCGGCCTTGATGGCTAACTCAGCGAGTTTTTTGCCATAATCGACATGCTGGTTCAACCACAACTCCAGGGCGGGACGCACAAAACTGGAAACCAAGCGCACCGCGTCGCGCGAGTTAAGCCGCTCTTTGATCTGACCTTGAAACTGCGGGTCCAATACTTTGGCTGACAGCACGTAACTGGCGCGCGCAAACACATCTTCGGGCATGAGTTTGACGCCTTTGGGTAACAGCGAGTGCAAATCAATGAAACTTTTGACCGCCGTGAACAGGCCATCGCGCAGCCCGCTCTCGTGTGTGCCGCCCGCGCTGGTGGGGATCAAATTGACATAGCTCTCGCGCACCGGCGTGCCGTCTTCGGTGAACGCCACGCACCACTGCGCGCCCTCGCCCTCGGCAAAATTATCGTTTTGACTGTCGGCAAAACCTTCTTCTTCAAACAAGGGAATAACCGGGTCGCCATTGAGTGACTGCATCAAATAGTCGCGCAGGCCGCCTTTGTATTGCCAGTTTTGCGATTCTTTGGTTTTCTCGCTCAACAAGGTCACGCTGACGCCGGGCATCAACACCGCTTTGCTGCGCAGCAAATGGGTCAACTCAGTCATCGGCAACACCGCTGTCTCAAAATACCTGGGATCAATCCAAACCCGCACGGTGGTGCCGGTTTTGCGGTCGCCCTCTCCCGCCTTGCGGATGTGTAATGCTTCCGTGACAACGCCCGCTTCAAATACCAGCCGAGCCACCGAGCCTTCGCGGTAACTGGTAGCCTCAAGCCGCTTGGCCAGCGCATTGGTCACGCTGACGCCCACGCCGTGCAAACCACCGGAGAAGCTATAAGCGCCGCCGGAGCCTTTGTCAAACTTGCCACCCGCGTGCAGCTGGGTGAAGACCAACTCAATCACTGGCGCGTTCTCGGTAGGGTGCATGCCAAACGGAATGCCGCGCCCGTCGTCTTCCACGCTGACTGAGCCGTCCGTGTGCAGCGTCACCTTGATCTTTTTTCCATGCCCAGCCAGCGCCTCGTCAGCTGAGTTGTCCAGCACTTCTTGAATGACGTGCAACGGGTTATCGGTGCGGGTGTACATGCCCGGACGTTGTTTGACGGGCTCCAATCCTTTAAGTACACGGATCGAGCCTTCTGAATATTCAGTGGTTAATTTGACTGCCATAATTTGTCATTGTAATCCGACATCGAAGTATGACTGTATGCAATCACAGCCTTTGAAAATGTGATGCTGGATTTTTGCAAGCTTCCAGCGCGGTCACCCGCGTCTGAAGCGGTACATCCACAAATTCGGTAGACTCAACACATGACCCTTTCTGCCGCCTCTTCAAACACGCCCCAGCCCCTGAATTTGACCCAGCTACTGATCTGCGGCGCTGCCATTGTTACGCTGTCGATGGGCGTGCGCCACGGCTTTGGGCTGTGGCTGCAACCGGTAACGACAGCGAATGGCTGGACGCGTGAGAATTTCGCCTTTGCGATTGCCATCCAAAACTTGACGTGGGGCGTGACGGGCATTTTTGCCGGTATGTTGGCCGATCGTTTTGGGGCGTTCAAAGTCATCCTTGCAGGCTCGATTCTCTACGCACTGGGGCTGGTCGGCATGGCGCACTCGCCTACGCCTTTTCTGTTCACGTTGACCACAGGGGTCTTGATTGGCGCGGCGCAGGCTGGCACCACGTACGCGGTGATTTATGGTGTGATTGGGCGCAATGTACCGGCCGACAAACGCTCTTGGGCGATGGGCGTGGCAGCGGCGGCGGGCTCGTTTGGGCAGTTTTTGATGGTGCCGACGGAAGGCTTCCTGATCAATAGTTTGGGGTGGCAGCCCGCCTTGATGGTGCTGGGTCTTGCGACACTGTTGATGATTCCGCTAGCTTTTGGGCTGCGTGAAGCAGGCTTCGGTGCTGGCGGTGTCATCAAGCGTGAGCAAACGATTCTGCACGCCCTGCAGGAGGCTTTGAAATACCCCAGTTTTCAGCTCTTGATGGCTGGGTATTTTGTCTGTGGCTTCCAGGTCGTGTTTCTTGGTGTACACATGCCCAGTTACTTAAAAGACAAAGGCTTGTCGCCCCAGGTGGCTAGTTATGCGCTAGCGCTGATTGGTCTATTTAACGTCTTTGGCACCTATATTGCAGGTGTTTTGGGTCAAAAAATGGCTAAAAAGAAAATTTTGGCCTTCATTTACTTGTCACGTTCAGTCGTGATTGGCGTGTTTTTGATGGCACCCATCACACCCCTGAGTGTGTATATTTTTTCTGGCGTGATGGGTTTTCTGTGGTTATCCACCGTGCCGCCAACCAATGCGGTGGTGGCGCAGATATTTGGCATCCAGCATTTGTCGATGCTCGGCGGGTTTGTCTTCTTTAGCCACCAGGTTGGATCCTTTATGGGTGTCTGGTTGGGTGGCTATTTGTTTGATAAAACGGGCAGCTACGACATCGTTTGGTACATCACCATTGGCCTTGGCGTGTTTGCGGCCTTGATTAACTTACCGGTGAAAGAAACCAGCTTGCGCCAACCTGCTCGCGATATAACTGTGCAAGGAGCCTGAAGTGAGCCAACAAACGAACAAACGCCACCCCATCATTATGCGCAGCTTGGTATGGGCGGTGGCTCTACTGGTCTTGCTAGCAGTATTCGCCATGTATTTGCAGCCCGATTTTCTGGTCTTGCTGGCAAACCAGGTTTGGCTGTGTTTTTAGTTACCCCGCTGGTTTCTCTAGGTAGAATGTCAGTTTAAGCGATCGCTCATTTATTGATAGCCAAAACGAATATGATGACACCAATTACCGGCAGTATCGTGGCCTTGGCCACACCGATGCATCTAGACGGCAGCGTCGATTACCCCACCCTGCGCAAACTCATCGACTGGCACATCGCCGAAGGCACCGACTGCGTTGGCGTGGTCGGCACCACGGGCGAATCACCCACCGTCAATGTGCGAGAGCATTGCGAGATCATTCGCGTCTCGGTCGAACAAGCCAAGCTGTATGCCCAAACGCACGGCGGCAAGCATGTGCCCATCATGGCGGGCTGTGGTGCCAACTCGACGGCTGAGGCCATCGAGCTTGCCAAATTTGCCAAGGAAGTGGGCGCAGATTGCCAGTTGCAAGTCGTGCCCTACTACAACAAGCCCACCCAAGAGGGACAATACCTGCACTTCAAGGCGATTGCAGAAGCCGTCGGGTTGCCGATGGTTTTGTACAACGTGCCCGGTCGCACCGTGGCCGATATGACTGTGGAAACCACGCTGCGCCTGGCTCAAGTGCCTGGCATTATTGGCATCAAAGAGGCCAGCGGCAACATCGACAAGGCGCAATGGCTGATCAAAGACGCACCCCCAGGTTTTGCCATTTACTCGGGAGACGATCCCACGGCGGTAGCCATGATGCTGTGTGGCGGCCAGGGCAACATCAGCGTCACGGCCAACATCGCTCCCAGGTTGATGCACGAGTTATGCGTCGCGGCCATGGCTGGCGATGTCAAAGGTGCGATGGCGATCCAGTTCAAACTACTCGCTGTCCACAAACAGATGGGGGTCGAAGCCAACCCTATCCCCGTCAAATGGGCCATGACACGCATGGGCCTGTGTGGCCCCACCCTGCGCTTACCCATGACCGAGTTGACCGCCGCTAGCCAACCCGGTGTTGAAGCTGCAATGAAAGCCGCTGGCCTGCTGAAGTGATTGTGTTGGCGTAACTGTTGAAGTGACTGTTTTGAAGGAATTAACTTGAACCACATTGCAAATTTAAGCCGATTAACCATAGCGGTCGTCATAGGTTTAGGGCTCAGTGCCTGCTCCGTTTTAGAAGAAGACAAAATTGATTACAAAAGCGTGGGTAAAGGCGCTTCCCTGGAAGTCCCACCCGATTTGGTGCAACTCAGCCGCGACAATCGTTATCAAATTCCAGGCGGTGCCAACACGGCCAGCAGTTTTGAAGCCGGTACCGCCAACAAGCCAAGCACCCCAACCGCTGCGCAGACCATAGGCGATGTCCAAATTGAGCGTGCAGGTAGCCAGCGCTGGCTGGTCGTGGGTCGCACCCCAGAGCAAGTCTTCCCCGTGCTGCGTGACTTTTGGGCTGAGAATGGTTTTCTGTTAACCACGGACGAACCAACCATCGGTATCTTGGAAACTGATTGGGCTGAAAATCGCGCCAAACTGCCGCAAGACTTCATCCGCAACACCTTGGGCAAACTCATTGACTCTCTGTATTCCACTGGCGAGCGCGACAAATTTCGCACCCGCGTTGAACGCAGCCCCACAGGTGGCACCGAGATTTATATCAGCCATCGGGGCATGGTCGAAAAACTTCAAACCAATGCAGGATCATCAGGGAGTACGATTTGGACCGTCCGCCCCGCCGACCCTGAGTTGGAAGCTGAATTTTTGCGTCGCTTGATGGTCAAACTCGGTGCGACACAAGAGCAGTCGAAAAAGCAGATAGCAGTCGCTCCAGCCAAATTGAGTTCCCAAGTTGGGACTCAAAATGGTCAACCCGTGGTGCGAATTGACGAAGGCTTTGACCGTGCTTGGCGGCGTGTTGGATTGGCGCTTGATCGTACGGGCTTCACTGTCGAAGACCGCGACCGCACCCAGGGCGTTTACTTCGTTCGTTATGTCGCCCCTAGCGCAGACAAAAAGGAGGCTGGGTTTTTAGCCAAGCTTTTTAGCTCTGAAGCTGACAAACCCGTTTTGAAGTACCGCATTACGGTCAAAAGCACGGGAGACACGACTGTAGTGAGCGTTCTCAATGCAACAGGTGGTCCAGCCGCAGCAGCAGATGCACAAAACATTGTGAAGGTATTGGCTGAAGACCTCAAATGAGTGATCGTGCTGGCCGCAACCCAAACTAGATCGTGTTGCGCTTTAAAAGCCTGAGCAGTGGCAGCACGGGTAATGCCACCTTGGTCGAGGCTGTGGGTGGTTGCGGGAGTGCAAGTGCGACGCGGTTACTGGTCGACTGCGGGTTGGGGCTGCAGCGACTGACTGCGGCACTTGGCGTAGCGGGTGTGATGCCCTCAGAGATTGACGCTATTTTTATCACCCATGAGCATGGTGACCACTTGGGCTGCGTGGCACAGTTTGCCAGCCGATATCGTATTCCAGTTTGGGCGAGTAGCGGCACCCATGCAGCTCTCAAGGACATGCGGCTAAAGCAAGAAGCCAAGCAGACGAGGCAAGCCAAGCTCGCCCCCAATTTTGACGATCTCATCCGCGTTGCGCAAGACACCTGTGCGGTTGACTTGGGCGAGTTGCAATTGACGCCGTTTACGGTGCCTCATGACGCCCGCGAACCCTTGCAATTGACTTGTACCGACGGGGCCTCAAAGTTAGGGATTTTGACGGACTTGGGCCATGCCAGCCGCCATGTGCTCGAACAACTGGTTGCGTGTCACGCCTTGTTGCTTGAGTGCAACCATGACACCGAGATGCTGGCCAATTCAAGCTACCCGGCGTTTTTGAAGTCGCGTGTGGGTGGTGATTTTGGTCATTTGTCTAACACGGCTGCAGCCAGCCTATTGGCGAGTTTGCACCACACCGGCTTGCGCCACGTGGCCGCAGCACACTTGAGCCAACAAAACAATCGTCCTGAACTGGCGCAGAACAGTCTGGCAACGGTGCTAGGATGCCAGCCAACAGACGTTTTGATTGCCACAGCCGATCAGGGCACACCGTGGTTATCGGTTTAAAACGCTGCCCCAATCCATCCCACGCTTCGTTGAGACGAAAAAAAACCGCCAACTGCAAGTTGACCTTGCGACTGGCGGTTTGATTGATGAAGAGCCTTGCATGACATGCAGGCTCTTCATCAAATTAAGAATTACTTCTTAGGAGCAGCTTCAGTGGCTTTCTTGGCAGCGTCTGTAGCAGCAGTAGCAGCAGTAGCAGCGTCTTTAGCAGCGTCAACAGTTGCAGTTGCAGCGTCGGTAGCAGCAGTAGCAGCACCTTTTGCAGCGTCAGCAGCAGTCGTCGCAGCAGCAGCAGCGTCTTTGGCGGCTTCAACAACTGGAGCAACTTCAGCAGCAGGAGCAGCAGGAACAACTGGAGCTTCTTCTTTTTTACCGCAAGCAGCGAGAGCAGCAGCAGCGATAACGGCTGCGAGTACGAGTGACTTGTTCATTTTTAGATTCCTTGAATAAAATTAAGAGAAAACAATTTCCGGAAATTGTCAAAACGCCAAACTCGAACGAACCAAAAATTTCATTGAAGAAAATTCAGACATTAAAGAATGGGGGCTTTAACGATAGGTGAAAAATACTCGAGTTCCTCCCACCTAAGCCTATTATTATAGCTGGGTTTTATTCTTTTCAGTACAAATCCAGCCCGCATCAACCCACTCTTGCAACAATGACAAGGCTGCGTCGCTGGCTCTGGTTAATTCCTTGGCATCTAAATGGCGCTGATCGGCTAAACGCCGCATCAGCTTGGCATCGCTCCCCGCAGCACGCCAGCTTTCGCCGTTCAAAAAGATATGGCGCGCGTCATACATCATCTGGCTGCGCGCAGACAAATCAACACGGGTTTTCCGGGTCAACACGATCTCTTCAACGGGTTCATCAAACCACACATTCGCTTTGGGCTCGGTCAAATACTCGCCCAGGTTTCGCGCTGTCGCATCAGGGTCAGACATCGCTTTGACAATCGCAAGTTGGGCAAATTCCAGCAGCGCAGCCGGAATCTGGGCAGGGTGTTCCACCGCCGCCTGGCCCGGATCGCGATATAACACCGCTGGCTTTGCAGGCTGTTGCACTTCGTCATGCTCGTCGTCTTTGCCTCCTTCATCCTCAAGCGTGTCATCCGCAAAGCGTTGCAACATCTCACGCCCCAACTCGGCTTGGCTAGGCGCTCTAAAACCGATGGAGTACGTCATGCACTCGCTCACCGCCACGCCGTCATGCGCGTACTTGGGAGGCAAATACAGCATGTCACCCGCTTGCAGGTCAAACTCTTGCTCGGGCTCAAAATTAGCCAATATCTTGAGCGGCACACCGGCTTGCAGCGTCAAATCTTTTTGCTTGCCAATGCGCCAGCGCCGTGTGCCAAAGGCTTGCAGCAAAAACACGTCATAGCTGTCAAAGTGCGGCCCCACGCCGCCGCCGTCGGTAGCAAAACTGATCATCAAGTCGTCCAGGCGCGCATCGGGGGCGAAGCGGAACTGGTTTTTCAGCGCGTGGGCCGCCTCATGATGCAAATCGACGCCTTGCACCAACAGGGTCCAATTCGATTTTTTCAATGATGGCAAGGACTGCGACTCTGAATTTGAAAAGGGTCCATTCGACATTTTCCAACTTTTCCCGCTTTGAACAATCAAGCGCGACTCCACGTCGTTCTGCTCTGCCAGATCAAACAGCTCGGCACGCGACAGTAGCGGCTTGAAATGAGGTATCGCATTACGAATGAGCAAAGGCTTTTTTTGCCAATATTTGGCCATGAACTCTGAAGGACTGATACCGCCTAAGAGCTGTAAAGGTTCGTTTGTTTTCATCATGCGACAATTGTCCTATGGAAATCACCAAACAATGCGTCGTCGCCCTGACCTGGACGCTGAAAGATACTCTGGGCACTGAATTAGATGTGTTGGACGAGCCAGTCGAATTTTTAGTCGGTGGCAACGATTTACTCGAAAAAATCCAGGAAGCCCTGCAAGGCCACGAGCCTGGCGATAAACTCAACCTGCATTTGGAACCCGAAGAGGCCTTTGGCGACTTCAACGATCAGCTCATCTTTTTAGAGCCTCGCGCCCTTTTTCCCAAGGAAACTGAGGAAGGACTGACCTTTGAAGGCAGCGCCCTGCCCGCAGGTTGCAACCCCGATGCGCCCAAGGACGTGGTGTACGTCGTCACCGACATCTACCCCGAACACGTGGTGCTGGACGGCAACCACCCGCTCGCCGGCATTGCCATTCGGCTGAGTTTGACCGTCGAAGGCGTGCGTGAAGCGACAATTGACGAGATCGGCGCAGGCACCTGCGGTTCCGGCTTTTTTAAGCTACAGACGGATGTGACTGTGCTGCCAGGTAACGATAGGCTGCATTGACGCGGCAATGGCGTTGCGTTGCCGCCGAATTGGAAGCACGACAGCGCCGCCCCATTAACCAAAAACTAGGAGCCCACACCCCATGACACGTCGACGCCAATTGCTCACCAGCCTGCCTCTGATCGGTGCGACCTTTGGAGTCGCAGCGACGCAGACCCCAAAGCCGGCACCCCGCAAGGCAGAACGCTTTCCCGGCGACCCACCCGAGCACAAGATCGTGTACCAATTGAACCACGCGGATGCCGAATACATCGAGCACATCCTCAACTCGGTGGGCGCGATGATCGGCAAGTACGAGGACAATATCAGCGTCGTGGTGGTCGCGTTTGGTCCGGGTATTCACTTGCTGGCGAAAGCCCCAAAGCGGCCCATTCCGGCGCTGCTTCTCCAACGCACCCAGAGCCAGGCGCGAGACTACGGCGTTAAGTTTGTGGCTTGCGGCAACACCATGAAGACCCTCGGATGGAGTGCGCAAGACATCGTAGACTTCGCCCGCGTCGAAGAGGTGGGGGTCGCCACCCTGATGGAGCTTCAGGAGCAGGGCTACGCCTACGTTGCTTGGTAGCAAGCGATTAAAACCCTTCCGGTGATTTCTTTTATCACTGCGCGAGTCTAGCCCTTCCCGGTCGACCCATACCCCCCCACCCCCCGCGCGCTCGCAACGGGAAACTCGCTCACCACATTGAACTGCGCTTGCACCACCGGCACGATCACCAACTGGGCAATGCGCTCCATCGGCTCAATGGTGAAGGACACGCCGCTGCGGTTCCAGGCGCTGACCATGAGTGGGCCTTGGTAGTCGCTGTCGATCAATCCCACCAAATTGCCCAACACGATGCCGTGTTTATGCCCTAAACCTGAGCGCGGCAAGATCATGGCGGCGAAATTGGGGTCGGCCAAATAAATGGCGATGCCGGTGGGGATGAGTTGCCATGCGTTGGGTTGCAGGGTAACGGGTGCGTCCAGGCAGGCGCGCAGGTCCAGGCCGGCGCTGCCGGGGGTGGCGTAAGCGGGGAGTTGTTCGACCATACGAGGGTCGAGGATTTTGACATCTATTTTCATAAGCTGTTGATTTTTAATAAATTTTTACGCAGCCTGACCTAATCGGCTGGCAATATCTGCAATTAACTGCCGCGCCAGCAGTCGTTTGGAAGCTTGGGGCAGTTCTTTGACACCCTTTGCGTCGACCAGCAAGAGCGCATTGTCGTCTTGACCAAAGGTTGCCGGACCGATGTTACCCACCAGCAACGGTACGCCCTTACGGATGCGCTTGGCCTGTGTGTTGGCGAGTAAATCCTGGCTTTCCGCGGCAAAACCGACGCAAAACAGGCCGTCTGGCTCACCCGCCAAGCCTTTTTTGCCACGGGGCGACTGGGCGATGGTGGCCAAAATGTCTGGGTTTTCGACAAAACTGATTTGGGGTACGGTGCCCAATCCGTTGTTCGCGTCTTTTTTCAGCTTATGCTCAGCAGGCGCTGCGGGTCGCCAGTCTGCAACGGCTGCAATCGCTATAAAAATAGTAGCTTCATCGGCATGTTTTACGCTGGCTAGCAGCATATTTTGAGCTGACTTCACGTCAACGCGCGTCACCCCGCGCGGGGTTGGCAAACGCACAGGGCCGGCAATCAGCGTGACCTCCGCCCCCGCTTCATGCGCCGCCCGTGCCATAGCAAAACCCATCTTCCCGCTGGACAGGTTGGTGATGCCGCGCACGGGGTCGATGGCTTCGTAGGTGGGGCCGGCGGTGATCAGCACTTTTTGACCGAGCAGGGCTTTGGGTTGGAAAAAGGCAATCAAATCAGCCAGCAACTCATCCACTTCCAGCATGCGGCCATCGCCTACCTCGCCGCAGGCCTGGTCGCCCTGCCCCACGTCCAAGACGATGATGCCGTCCGCTTTCAACTGCGCCACATTGCGCTGCGTGGCCGGATTCGCCCACATTTCGCGGTTCATGGCGGGTGCCAAAATCAGTGGTACCTGGTCAATCGGGCGCGCCAAGCACAGCAAACTCAGCAGATCATCGGCCCGGCCATGCAGCAGTTTGGCCATGAAATCGGCGCTACAGGGGGCAATAATAATAGCGTCAGCCTCTCTGGACAGGTTGATGTGGGGCATGTTGTTGGCTAAATCACCTATCGGGCGGTCATCCCACTGTGAGCCAAACACCGTGCGGCCAGACAGCGCTTGCATCGTGACCTTGGTCATAAAATGCTCGGCGGCGTCGGTCATCACCACCTGCACCGTCGCGCCTTCCTTGATCAGCGCACGACAGAATTCGGCCGCTTTGTAACAAGCAATGCCACCCGAAAGGCCCAGCACGATGTGCTTTCCTGCCAGTTCGCCGCTGAGCTCGTCACCGGATTCAAGAGAATTTGAAGTCATGTTTCCTGTCAACTCGATGAAGTGCGTCCATATTAATACGTTAAAAAATGCGTTTTAGTAAATTCGCAATGTAGCAGACCTTTATAATCTGCGTTTCCACCTCCTTGGGCCTAAGTTTCACTCTGGGCTCACTCTGGCATGACCAAATTCGTATTCGTTACCGGCGGTGTGGTGTCTTCCCTTGGCAAGGGAATCGCCTCCGCATCTTTAGCCGCGCTCCTTGAGTCGCGCGGCCTCACAGTCACTCTCATCAAGTTGGACCCCTACCTCAACGTCGATCCGGGCACCATGTCGCCGCTGCAGCATGGCGAGGTATTCGTCACCGACGATGGTGCTGAAACTGACCTGGACTTGGGTCATTACGAGCGTTTCATCGAAACGCGGATGCGCAAGTCGAACAATTTCACCACCGGGCAAATTTACAAAAGCGTGCTCGACAAAGAGCGCCGTGGCGACTATTTGGGCAAAACCGTCCAAGTGATTCCGCATGTAACCAATGAAATCCAGGAGTTTGTGAAGCGTGGTGCGCGTTTTGGCGAAGCCGATGCCGTGGATGTCGCGATTGTTGAAATCGGTGGCACCGTGGGTGACATTGAATCGCTGCCGTTCCTGGAAGCCGTGCGGCAAATGAGTCTCAAACTGCCGCCTCACAGCACCGCTTTTGTGCACTTAAGCTACGTGCCTTGGATCGCTGCCGCCGGCGAGCTCAAAACCAAACCGACCCAGCACACCGCCAAGCAGTTGCGCGAAATTGGTATCCAGGCCGACGCCCTGCTGTGCCGCGCTGACCGGCCGATTCCGCAGGAAGAGCGCTCCAAAATCTCGTTGTTTTGCAACATTTCCGAGCCCGCCGTCATCAGCATGTGGGATGTAGACACCATCTACAAAGTGCCGCGCATGTTGCACGAACAAGGCTTGGATGGGCTGATTTGCGACAAGCTGCGCCTCAATACGCAACCCGCCAATCTCAAACGCTGGGACGATTTGGTTTATGAAACCGAACACCCCAAAGGCGAAGTCCGCATCGCCATGGTCGGCAAATACGTCGATTTGAGCGACAGCTACAAATCACTCAACGAAGCACTGCGCCACGCGGGTATGAAAAACCATGTCAAAGTGGTCATTGCCTACATCGATTCCGAGACCATCACGACGGATAATGCCTCCCAACTGGCCAAGTTTGACGCTATTTTGGTGCCGGGCGGCTTTGGTGTGCGCGGGGTTGAAGGCAAAATCAGCACGGCCCGTTTTGCCCGCGAAAACAAAATCCCGTACCTCGGTATTTGCCTCGGAATGCAGGTGGCGACCATCGAATTTGCGCGCAATGTGGCTGGCCTCAAAAACGCCAACAGCACCGAGTTTGACCCCGCCACGCCCAACCCGGTGATCGCCTTGATCACCGAGTGGAAAGACGCGGACGGCACCATCAAAACCCGCGATGCCAACTCCAACCTGGGCGGCACCATGCGTCTGGGCGCACAAAGCTCTGATGTGGCCAACGACACCTTGGCGCACAGCATTTACGGCGACCTGGTCACCGAACGCCATCGCCACCGCTACGAGGCCAACGTCAACTACCTGGACACCTTGCGCCAAGCTGGTTTGGTCATTTCTGCCTTGACGCAGCGTGAGCAATTGACAGAAATTGTCGAGTTGCCCCGCGCCGTTCACCCTTGGTTTGTCGGCGTTCAGTTTCACCCCGAGTTCAAATCGACACCGTGGGACGGTCATCCGCTGTTCAACGCGTTTATCAAAGCGGCGTTGGATCATCAAGCGTTGGGTAAATCAGCAGGCACAACATTGAAGGCAGTCGCATGAAACTCTGCGGGTTTGACATTGGTTTAGACAAGCCGTTTTTCTTGATTGCCGGCCCGTGCGTGATTGAGTCTGAGCAGCTCCAGATGGACACGGCTGGGACGCTCAAAGAAATCACGACCAGCCTGGGCATTCCGTTCATTTTCAAAAGCAGTTTTGACAAAGCCAACCGCTCATCCGGCAGCACCTTTCGGGGGCCAGGTATCGACGCGGGTCTGGAGATTTTGGCCAAGGTCAAACGTGAGTTGAATCTGCCGGTGCTGACTGACATTCATTCTGAAGACCAAATTACACAAGTAGCTAGCGTCGTCGACGTACTGCAAACACCGGCTTTTTTATGCCGCCAAACCGACTTTATTCGCGCGGTGGCGCAGTCGGGCAAGCCGGTGAATATCAAAAAGGGGCAGTTTTTAGCGCCCCATGATATGAAAAACGTGATCGACAAAGCCCGTGCCGCCGCGATGGAGGCGGGTTTGGAGCCAGACAACTTCATGGCGTGCGAACGAGGCGTCAGTTTTGGCTACAACAATTTAGTCAGCGACATGCGCAGCCTGGCCATCATGCGTGAGACGCGGGCTCCCGTGGTGTTTGATGCAACGCACTCGGTGCAGTTGCCCGGTGGGCAGGGGACCAGCTCGGGCGGTCAACGCGAAATGGTGCCGGTGCTGGCGCGTGCAGCCGTGGCTGTCGGTGTGGCGGGTTTGTTCATGGAAACACACCCGGACCCATCCAAAGCGATGAGTGATGGTCCCAATGCCGTGCCGCTCAAACACATGAAAGCGCTGCTTGAGACCTTGCTGGAGCTGGACCGCGTGACCAAAAAGAATGGGTTTTTAGAGCATCGTTTTGACAGCTAATAATTCAGTGTTTTATTCAATATTTTTATATTTTTTTGAAAGCTAAAAATGAGTGCAATTGTTGACATCGTCGCCCGTGAAATTTTAGACTCTCGTGGCAACCCTACTGTTGAATGTGATGTGTTGCTAGAGAGCGGCACCATGGGCCGCGCGGCCGTGCCAAGCGGCGCATCCACCGGTTCGCGCGAGGCCATTGAGCTGCGCGATGGCGACAAAAGCCGCTATTTGGGCAAAGGGGTATTGAAAGCCGTCGAGCACATCAACACCGAAATTTCTGAAGCGATTTTGGGACTGGATGCCAGCGAACAAGCCTTTTTGGACCGCACGCTGATTGACCTGGATGGCACCGACAACAAATCGCGCCTGGGAGCGAATGCCACGCTGGCAGTCAGCATGGCCGTGGCGCGCGCAGCCGCCGAAGAAGCTGGCCTGCCGCTGTACCGCTACTTTGGTGGCAGCGGCGCCATGCAAATGCCCGTACCGATGATGAATGTGGTCAACGGCGGCGCGCACGCCAACAACAATCTGGATTTGCAGGAGTTGATGATCATCCCTGTAGGCGCACCGAGCTTTCGCGAAGCCGTGCGTTACGGCGCTGAAGTGTTCCACGCTTTGAAATCAATTTTGCACGACAAAGGCATGAGCGTCGCCGTGGGTGACGAAGGTGGTTTTGCGCCTAACGTACCTAACCACGAAGCCGCTATTTTGATGATTTTGGAAGCGATTGAAAAAGCCGGTTTTGTGGCTGGCGAGCAAATCGTATTGGGTTTGGACTGCGCGGCCAGCGAGTTTTATAAAGACGGTAAATACGAATTAAAAGCCGAGGGCTTGTCGCTCACCGCTGAGCAGTGGACAGACATGCTGAGTACCTGGGTGGATAAATACCCCATCATCAGCATTGAAGACGCCATGGCTGAAGGCGATTGGGATGGCTGGAAGCATTTGACTGAAAAACTGGGTAGCAAAGTGCAACTGGTAGGTGACGATTTGTTTGTCACCAACACCAAAATTTTCAAAGAAGGCATTGACAAAAAAATTGCCAACTCAATCTTGATCAAAATTAACCAAATCGGCACGCTGACCGAGACATTTGCCGCTATCGAAATGGCTAAACGTGCGGGTTACACGGCTGTGATCAGCCACCGCTCAGGCGAAACCGAAGACTCCACCATTGCAGACATTGCGGTAGGCACCAATGCGGGGCAAATCAAAACTGGCAGTTTGAGCCGCTCTGACCGCGTTGCCAAATATAACCAATTGCTGCGCATCGAAGAAGACTTGGGAGACGTGGCTACCTACCCTGGCCGTGCAGCGTTTTATAGTATTCGCTAAATTAAAAAATCAGCCGCTGCCAGATTAGTTCATTTGATCTTGCATCTATGCCCAAGCGTATCGTGATGGTCATTCTTATCAGTTTGCTGCTGATATTTCAAGCGCAACTGTGGTTTGGGCGTGGCAGCTTGAGCAATGTTGCGCAGATGAAAAAGCAGCTCACTGATATGAAATCAAACACCTCGCGATTACAGCTAGAAAACAGCCAGTTAAAAGCTGAAGTGGAAGACCTGAAAGATGGCATGGAAATGATCGAAGAGAAAGCACGCGCTGAGCTAGGCATGGTCAAGCCCAACGAAATTTACGTTCAGGTTATCAAATAAGAAACCTTTTTTGCCAAGGTCCGATTAGGTTGAAAATTGCCATCCTAGGTGCGCAGGGCACCGGAAAAACCGAGTTGACGCTTCGTTTGGCGGGGCACTTTGAGGCTAACGGACAAAGCGTTTGCCTCATCCAGTCACACACACCACGCCAAGGCGAGCAACTGTGCCTTGCCCAAGAGCAGGCAAGACGTGTGAGCCAAGCGCCGCACGGCGATCTGGTGATTGCCGACACCACACCCTTGATGATTGCCATTTACAGCGACCTGCTGTTTGATGACCCGTCTTTGTACGGCATGGCCCTAGCGCATCAGCGCAGTTTTGATGTGACCTTGGTCACGGGTTTAGACTTGCCTTGGATGGCGAACGGACTACAGTGCGACAGCCCCCAAATGCGCGAATCCGTTGATGGACTCTTGCGCACGGCCCTCGTCCAAGGCAACATCCCGTACCACGTGGTGTATGGGACAAATACTCTGCGCACTGAAAATGCTTTGAAATGTGTTGAACGCCATGCGCGAAGTGCCGAAAATCTCCCCTTACAGAAGCTAGCGCGTGCGGTCACCGCCGAGACAATGTGGGTCTGCGAACGCTGTTCCGACGCAGACTGCGAACACCGTCTATTTACGGCTTTATTGAATAAGATGTGAGCCAGTAGGCGCTTGCGTGTCCGCCGCCATGAAAATTTGCGCCGCATCCACAGGGTCAAATCGCTCCTGCTGGCCGCAAAACTCGCAGCTCACCTCCACATCACCACGCTCGGCCAAAATATCGGCCACTTCATCCTGCCCCAGGCTCAAAATCATGTTGCTGACGCGCTGACGGCTGCAACTACAAGCAAACTGTGGCGTGAGCGGTTCGTAGCGAATAACGGGTTCATCCCAAAACAAGCGATGCAAAATCTCATCAGCATCCAAATTGAGCAATTCGTCGCGTTTCAAGCTCGCAGCAAAAAGCGCCAGGCGGTTGTAATGCTCGTTCAGGCCGATCTCGTCTTCATGACTTCTTTGACGCTCGCGACTCCCGAAGCTGCCTGCCAAATTACCCTCACCTTGCACGGGCAAGCGCTGAATCAGCAGCCCCGCCGCTACCGTGTCATTGGCGGCCAGCACCAGGGTGGTGTCTAGCTGCTCGCTTTGCAGCATGTAGTGCTCAATCACGCTGCTTATTTTTTCAATCGGCCGTCGCTGATCGTCAAACAAAGGCACCACGCCTTGGTAGGGTTGCTGGCCGGGTAACTTGTCTTTCGGATCCAAAATCACCGCGCAACGACCCTGGTTGTTGAGATTGACCATCATCGGCAGGCTGCCATCCACCGGCACCTCACCCATCACGGTGGCCGTGGCTCGCAGACTCAAATCTGACTGCACCTCTGCCACAGCGAGTTTGACGGGGCCGTCGCCTGCAATCTGCAAAATCAAGGTGCCGTTGAACTTGATGCTGGACTGCATCAACACGGCTGCCGCCGTTAACTCACCCAGCAGATCACTGACGGGCTGGGGGTAGGAGCCGGTGCTGGAGTTTGCACGGCGACGTTGCAAAATTTCTTGCCAAGCGCCAGTCAAACGCACCAGCGTGCCGCGCACAGGCAGGCCATCAAAGAGGAATTTGTGAAGTTCTGACATTAAATGTGGGTAAAAAGCGATTGAAAATGAAACCGTAAATTTGTCGCCCGGTGACCATCATATGGCGCTTCAGGCGATCTTTTTCAAGCCCGCTTTGAATCGCTTTGCATTTGCAATATAGTGCTGGGCGCTCAATTTGAGGCCCTCAATTTGCTCCGGCGTGAGCTGGCGCACCGCTTTGGCGGGGCTGCCGATGATCATCGAGCCATCTGGAAACTCTTTTCCTTCAGTCACCAAAGCACCCGCGCCGACCAAGCAGTTTTTGCCAATTTTCGCACCGTTGAGCACAATCGCACCAATGCCGATCAAGCTCTCATCGCCAATGGTGCAACCATGCAGCATGACTTGATGCCCCACTGTTACATGGTCGCCAATGGTGAGCGGCTTGCCAGTGTCGGCATGTAAGACACTGGCATCCTGGATGTTGGTGCCGCGCCCGATGCGAATCGTCGCTGTATCGCCGCGAACCACCGCGCCAAACCACACACTGGCATCCTCGCCCAGCACCACATCGCCCAGCACTTGCGCGCTGTCTGCCACCCAAGCGCCGGGCGCGACTTGCGGTGCTTGCGCCTCTAATTCATAAATAGCCATGTCAGCGTCCCCTTGGGTAAGTTGTGTTGTCGCTTGTACCGAATCAAGCTGGAATTTACTAGAATTGTACGAATGGAACTCCGCCTTGCCGCCTTCAATGCCTTTATTATGCAAAATGCTGCTGAAAAAGCCAGAGCAGCCAGCGAATTACATGCCCGTATAGCTACACTTTTAATAGCAAAAGATGCCGCTATTGCAATCAATGCAACGCATACAGAGCCGGGCATACCCGCCAAGCCCTTGGTGCTGAATCCCCTTCAGGTAAACAAACGCTCGCCTTTCACCCTGGAGGGGCACGCTGCTTTGATGCATGCGATATGTCATATCGAGTTCAATGCCATCAATTTGGCATTAGACGCTATCTGGCGCTTTCCCCACATGCCAGATGCTTACTACATTGACTGGGCCAAGGTCGCTAAAGAGGAAGCCTATCACTTCAGCCTGCTGCGTGGGCACCTGCAAGGACTTGGCTACGACTATGGCGACTTCCCAGCCCATGGCGGCTTGTGGGCGATGTGCGAGACAACCAAAGACGACATCGTGGCGCGCATGGCTCTGGTGCCCCGCACTCTGGAGGCACGCGGCTTAGATGCCACACCCTTGATTCAAACCAAGCTGCGCAAGGTGAACACGCCCTACGCCAAAGAAGCCGTGGCCATCCTGGACATTATTTTGAACGATGAAATCGGCCATGTCACCATTGGCAACCGCTGGTACCGTTGGCTGTGTCAACAGGGCGGCCTGGACCCGATGGCGCACTACGGGGTGCTGCACGCGCGCCATGCAGCACCCAAGCTCAAACCGCCGCTAAACCACCCAGCCAGGCTACAGGCGGGCTTTACGGCGGCAGAGCTTGAATTTCTGCAAACGCTCTGAGGTGATTCAGGGCATCAGCCCTATTGACCCCATTTAGCCCATATGCAAACCACCATTGACCGAGAAGTCAGCGCCTGTGGTGTAGCCGCCTTCTTCCGATGCCAGCCAGGCGATGATGGAGGCGATCTCACTTGGTTTGCCCAAGCGCTTGAGGGGAATGGTGGCGACGATCTTGGCGAGCACGTCTTCACGTATTGCGTTCACCATATCGGTGCCAATGTAGCCTGGACTCACGGTGTTGACCGTCACGCCCTTGGCGGCCAGTTCTTGCGCCAGCGCCATCGAAAAGCCGTGCATACCCGCCTTGGCAGCGGAGTAATTGGTTTGCCCAGCTTGCCCTTTTTCGCCATTCACTGACGAAATATTAATGATTCGGCCCCAGCCTTTGTCCACCATGCCCTCCACCACTTGCTTGGTCACGTTGAACATGCTGTTGAGGTTGGTTTCAATGACAGCATCCCAGTCTTCGCGGGTCATTTTCAAAAACATGCGGTCTTTGGTAATGCCTGCGTTGTTGATCAAGACATCAATCGTGCCGTGCTCGGCCTTGGTCTTGGTGAAAGCCATCACCGTGGACTCCCAATCGCCCACATTGCCTGAAGATGCATAAAAAGTGTAGCCCAAAGCGGCTTGCTCACCAATCCATTTGGCGTGGTCACGTGTGGGGCCGCAGCCAGCGATGACTTTGAAGCCCTCTTTGTGCAGGCGCTGGCAAATGGCGGTCCCGATGCCGCCCATCCCGCCGGTGACGTAAGCTACTTTTTGACTCATGGTGATGCTCCTGTTGTGGATATTAATGGCGGATTCAACTACAAAATACTATAAATTTTATAGCAATAAAGTCAATTAAATTGCTGGCTATCTCTATATTTAACTCATTTTCACACGGCCAGCCGAGGCTTGGCGCTCAATCGTCAGCGCCACGCCCATACCGCCGCCAATGCACAGCGAGGCAATGCCTTTTTTGGCATCGCGCTTTTGCATCTCGTGCAGCAGCGTCACCAAAATACGGCAACCAGACGCGCCAATCGGGTGACCAATGGCAATCGCACCACCGTTGACATTGACTTTGCTGGTATCCCAACCCATCTCTTGGTTGACAGCGCAGGCTTGAGCGGCAAAAGCTTCGTTGATCTCAAGCAAATCCAGGTCTTGCGCCTTCCAGCCCGCACGTTGCAAGGCTTTTTGTGATGCCGACACCGGACCCATGCCCATCAGCGCCGGATCTAAACCTGAGGTGGCAAAGCTGGCAATGCGGCCCAGTGGCGTCAAGCCCAGCGCAGCAGCTTTGGCAGCGGTCATGACCATCACAGCGGCAGCGCCGTCGTTGATGCCCGATGCGTTGCCGGCTGTCACGCCACCGGCTTTGTCAAATGCAGGGCGCAGACCAGCCAGGCCTTCTGCGCTGGATTTGCGGTTAATGAACTCATCCGCAGCAAAAACAACCGGGTCGCCTTTTTTCTGCGCAATGCTGAACGGCATGATTTCGTCTTTGAAACGGCCCGCATCTTGCGCCGCAGCGGCTTTGGTCTGACTGGCCAAGGCCAATGCATCTTGCATGTCGCGAGTAATACCATATTTTTTAGCCACGTTTTCAGCGGTGATGCCCATGTGGTATTGGTTGTACACGTCCCACAGGCCGTCCACAATCATGGTGTCGGTCATTTTCCAGTCACCCATGCGCTGTCCATCACGTGAGCCCATCAACACATGAGGCGATGCGCTCATGTTCTCCTGCCCACCCGCAATCACAATTTCAGAGTCGCCATAGGCCACGGCTTGGGCGGCCAGCATGACAGCTTTAAGACCGGAGCCGCAGACGGCGTTGATGGTCAAACCGGGTGTGGCTTGGTTCAAACCACTTTTGATGACCGCTTGGCGCGCTGGGTTTTGACCCGCGCCCGCTGCGAGCACTTGGCCCATGATGACCTCGCCCACCTGGTCAGCCGACAAGCCGCTGCGCCGTAAAACTTCGGCAATGACCGCTGCGCCTAATTCGGTCGCAGGTGTTTTGGCTAAAGCACCACCGAATTTCCCTACGGCGGTACGGGTGGCAGCTACGATAACAATGTCTTGCATGATGACTCCTTCAATATTTTGGAAACGAGAGATGAAAATTAGTTAAGCCTTCGCCTTGACGTACCGGCCAGGCGCTGGCTCTATGGTCTTGTATTTACCTTTGCCATAGGCTTTGGGCGCAGCTATTTGCTTGCCGCCGTGCCCTGCCAGCCAGCCAGACCAGTCGGTCCACCAGCTGCCTGGATGTTCGGTGCTGCCCGCTAGCCATGCATCGTGATGAGCCGGGAATTTTTCTTTGACTTTCTCGTTCGTCCAGTAACTGCGTTTGTTTTTGGTCGGCGCATTGATCACCCCCGCAATATGGCCCGAAGCGCCCATGACAAAGCGTTTTTTACCGGGCAGCACATGGGTTGATGCATACGCCCCGCCAACCGGTACGATGTGATCTTCACGCGAGCCGTAGATGTATACCGGCATATCCAACCGTCGCAGGTCAACCGGTACACCACCAACCACGGCTTTACCGGGTTTGATGAGGTTGTTCTCGTGGTAGGTGTTGCGCAGGTACCAGGTGTACATCGGGCCCGGTAAATTGGTCGAATCCGAGTTCCAGTACAGCAAATCAAATGCGGGTGGGGTTTCGCCCTTGAGGTAATTGCCGACCACATAATTCCACACCAAATCATTAGGCCGTAGAAAGCTGAAAGTACTGGCTAACTCCTGACCTTTTAGCAGCGCTGGCGAGCCTGGCGTCGCCAACTCTTTTTCACGTTTTTGAACAAACTTCTCGTCAATAAACACATCCAGAATGCCCGTATCACGGAAATCGAGCATCGAGGCGAGCAGCGTGAGAGAGGCAACTGGCAAAGACTCCGAACGCCCCTTGACGGCTTGGCCGCGCGCAGCCATCACCGCCAGCGCGGTCGACAAAATCGTCCCACCTACGCAAAATCCCAGCGCATTGATCGTCTTTGCACCGGATATCTCTTGGACCACGGTGATCGCTTTGATCGCCGCGTGTTCAATGTAATCGTCCCACGTTTTGCCAGCCATCGACTGGTCTGGATTGCGCCAGCTCAACACAAAGGTGCGGTGTCCTTGCGCTACGGCGTAGCGGATCAAGGAGTTTTCAGGCTGCAGGTCCAGGATGTAGAACTTGTTGATGCACGGTGGAACCAGCAAAAAGGGCCGCTCATAGACTTGGGCGGTGAGCGGTTTGTATTCAATCAATTGAAAGAAATCGTTCTCAAACACCACTGCACCTTCGGTCGTAGCGACGTTCTCACCCACCTTGAACAGCGACTCATCGGTCATGCTGATGTGGCCTTGCTGCATGTCGTGGAGCAGATTTTGCATGCCCCTGGCGATGCTTTCACCTTTGGTATCAATCGCTTTTTGCTGCGCTTCAGCATTCAAGGCTAGAAAATTACTGGGTGCGCTGGCGGCCGTTATTTGATCCACTACAAATCGAATACGCGCTTTGGTTTTGCTATCAGCCTGAACCGCATCGGCGAGACCTTGTAACGTGCGCGCATTGAGCAAATAAGCTTCTGCGGCATAGGATGAAAAAGGATTATGGGTCCACGCGGAGGCAGAAAAACGTTTATCAGCAATTTGTGAAGCTGATTGCATACTCTGTTGCCAGAGTTTGGCGGCGTCTTCCAGATACTGCTTTTGCAGCGCTAGTAACTTGTCGCTCTCAAAGCTGATTTGCGGCAGCACTGTGTCTGATGGGGTTGACTTCATTGCTACACTTCCGAATTAACATCAAATACTGACTATGTACCTCGTTGCCATTGCCTGGATTTACGTCGCTCTCATGATGGCTGTGGCCGAAGCCACGCATACCAATGGTACCGTCCTAGGCGCTATTGTGACCTTCTTTTTGTATGGTGTCGGCCCAGTCGCTCTAGCGGTTTACCTGATGCGGTCGCCAGCCAGACGCAAAGCCATCAAAGCACGTGAGGCGGCAGAGTTAAACCTTCCAGATACAAGCAGCCAAACGCCCACTGCCGCCCAAGACAGCCGTATCGCGCCGGTGCGAAAAGAACCTTGACGGCTGGCTGACCGTACACCAACCCAGACTGCCGTCGTTACCGTAAACATTTGTAACACCCAACTGCTGCAACTGCAATCTCGCCAAACCGGGTAGATTAGCCAGCCATTTGGCTGAACTGCCATCACCGATAGGCTCAAACATCGCGGCAGATTGAGGCCCTAGAGATTCAAAGGCCGCCTTCACCTCGGCCCCCACCTCGAAGGCGCTTGGCCCAATACACGGCCCCAGCCACGCTATTATTTCCATAGCTGAATGACCATTATTCACACCGGACAGGGCCATTAATTGGGTATGGGTTTGAGTTAAAACACCATTTGCCAGTCCGCGCCAACCCGCATGAGCAGCGGCCACGGCCCGGCCCTCAAGATCGGTAAAAAGCACCGGCAAACAGTCTGCCACCATGATGGTGCAGGCAACGCCGCCTTGCGTCGTCATACAGGCATCGGCCACCGTGCCATCGGGGGTTTGCGGCGTCAAATGGGCAACTTGCGTGCCGTGGACTTGCTGCAAAAAAACAGGTTTGACACCCAAAACCGACTGTAGCTTGCGTCGGTTGGTCGCTACATCGACAGGGTTGTCACCCACGTGGTCACCCAAATTGTTGCTCTCAAAAGGGGCCCAGCTCACGCCGCCCGCACGTGTAGTGAACAGCGCTTTGACACCCTGCGGCGCTGGCCAATCGGGGATGAGCCAGTCAGGGTTCAAAATCGGGGCAATTCGACGGTTGGGCTGCTTTGAACGCCTCTAACTTCATGCAAGCATCGAAAGCGGCCATGGTGAGTGGCAAGCCGTCCAAGTTCACGTCAAAGCGCTGGGCGTTGAAGATTTGCGGCACCAAACAGCAGTCGGCCAGTGTGGGTGTGCTGCCGTAGCAGTAGGTCGAGGCTGACAGGTTATGCGCTAGCCGGGCGTTAGCCAGTGTGGCGAGTTGGCGCTCAAACGACACCAGCCCCTCGCGGCACCAGTGGCGGTACCAGGTGTTTTTGGTGTCCTCGTCGGTTTTAAGTTCTTTGACCAGGTATTTCAACACCCGCAAATTGTTCAGCGGGTGGATTTCGCAGGCAATGCACTGGGCCAAAGCCCGCACCTTGGCGCGCCCCAAGGCATCAAGCGGCATCAACGCAGGTGTGGGGTGCGTTTCGTCCAAATACTCAATGATGGCCATGGACTGCGACAAGGCTTCGTCATCAATCTGTAGCATGGGTATCAGCCCATCGGCTGCTAAACTGGCGTAGGCTGGCAGCTTGTGCTCACCTTTGGGCAAGTGGACAGACGCGTACTCAAAAGGCAAGCCCTTGAGCGCCAGGGCGATACGCACCCGAAATGAGGCGGAAGAGCGAAAGTAGTTGTGCAAAATCATGGCAGCAAGCATAAACTTAAAATCCTGTTGCTACATTATTCCCCGTAAAAATCTTTACCAACGAGACCCACATGATCCTAGAACTCGCCGACATCCGCATCCACCCCGGCCAGCAAGCCGCTTTTGACGCCGCCATTGAGCACGGTTTGACCACGGTTATTTCACGTGCCAAAGGCTTTCAAGGTTTCAAAGTCAACCAGGGCATTGAAAGCCCTGAGCGCTATATTTTGCAAATCTTTTGGGCCACGTTGGAAGACCATACCGTGGGTTTTCGTGAATCCAACTTATTTACCGAATGGCGCGCTATCGTCGGACCTTTTTTTGCTAGCCCGCCCAACGTGGAGCACTTCAACCTGGTCGCAAAATCTGCCTAAGAAGAAAGGCTCTCCCATGTCTAACGCTCCACAATCAGCGTACGTTTTCGCGCCTGCACCCCAGGTATCCGTGCCCGTTGTTGGCACCACAGCGCGCTTCCCCGTGCAGCGCATTTACTGTGTTGGCCGCAATTACGAAGAGCACGCCAAGGAAATGGGTTTTACAGGCCGTGAACCGCCCTTTTTCTTCATCAAACCCGCCAACACCATCGTCGCTGTAGATGCAGGCACCACGGGTACGGTGCCCTACCCCAGCATGACGAGTAACTTTCACCACGAAATTGAACTGGTGGCTTGTATTGGCACGGGCGGCAAAAACATCAAAGCTGCCGATGCTAAAAAACACATTTTTGGCTACGCCGTCGGCTTGGACATGACGCGCCGCGATTTGCAAAACGAGCAAAAAAAGCTGGGCCGCCCCTGGTGCATCGGCAAATCGTTTGACCACGCCTCGCCCATTGGCCCCATCACACCAGCACCCTTAGCCGGGGATATTGAAAACGCTGACATTTCCGTACAAGTCAACGGGACAGACCGCCAGCGCAGCAATGTGTCCAAACTGATTTGGAGCATTGGCGAAGTGATCGAGCACATCTCTGCTGCTTGGGAGTTACAGGCGGGTGATTTGATTTATACAGGTACGCCTGAAGGTGTGGCAGCTGTGGTGACGGGCGACACGATGGTGGGC
>JASJPN010000200.1:0-9521 GCA_031426635.1 Polaromonas sp. | reverse complement strand
TGATGATGGATGCTGGGTTTTGATCAAAAATCGGCGAAAATGGCAGCATGAATGCCCAGACCATTGTCCCAACCACCCTCAACATCGCTGAACTGCTGCAAACCCTGGGTAAACAGGCAAAAGCAGCATCCGCCGGCATGGCTATTGCCTCGGCAGCTACTAAAAAAATAGCGCTTTTGAGACTGGCCGAGTTGCTGCGCAGCAACCTGCCGACCTTGCAGGCCGACAACGCCAAAGACCTGGCCCGCGCCGTGGCCGCTGGTTTGTCTGCACCGATGGTCGACCGGCTCAAACTCAGTGCCGAGACGATTGAGACCGTTGCCCAAGGCTGCGAGCAGCTCGCCGCCATGCCCGACATCATTGGCGAGATCATCGGCATGAAGCAGCAGCCCAGCGGCATCCGCGTCGGGCAAATGCGCGTGCCGATTGGCGTGTTTGGCATGATTTACGAATCTCGCCCCAACGTCACCATCGAAGCCGCTAGTCTTGCGATCAAAAGCGGCAACGCCTGCATTTTGCGTGGTGGCTCGGAGGCGATTGCGTCGAACCAGGCCTTGGCCGCGCTGGTGCGCCAGGCCCTGCGTGAGAGCGGGCTACCCGAGGATGCCGTGCAACTCGTCCCCACCACCGACCGCGCCGCCGTCAGCGCCCTGATCACCATGCCCGAGTACGTGGACGTCATCATTCCACGTGGCGGCAAGGGCTTGATCGAGCGCGTCAGCCGGGAAGCCAAGGTGCCCGTCATCAAGCATCTGGATGGCAATTGCCATGTTTATGTCGACGATCCGTGCGACATCGCCATGGCCGTCAAGATTGCCGATAACGCCAAAACCAGCAAATACAGCCCCTGCAACGCCGCAGAGGGCTTGCTTGTGGCGCAAGGTGTCGCCGCAGAGTTTTTACCAAAAATCGGCGCCATCTATGCTGAAAAAGGCGTGGAAATGCGGTGTGATTCGGTTGCAGCCGTTATATTAAATGCATGTGTTGCTATTAAATCAATAGCAAATATCACCATGGCAACTGAGCAGGATTGGTACGAAGAATACCTGGCGCCCATCATCAGCATCAAGGTCGTCTCCAGCTTGGATGAGGCGATTGCCCACATCAACACATACAGCAGCCACCACACGGATGCCATCATCACGACCAACCACATGCACGCCCAGCGTTTTCTGCGCGAAGTCGACTCCGCCAGTGTCATGGTCAACACCAGCACCCGCTTTGCCGACGGCTTTGAGTACGGCCTGGGGGCTGAAATCGGCATCAGTACCGACAAATTCCATGCCCGTGGCCCGGTCGGGATTGAGGGATTGACCTCGCTGAAGTACGTGGTCCTGGGCGATGGCGAAGTTCGTGTCTGAGGGGGCTCCCATTCTTAACTTGCCGGATACGCCAATGACGTCCTTTACCCACGATTTCTGGCCGTCATCTGGCCATCGCCTGCTGGGCGTGAATGAAGAAGGTCACCTGCTGGTTACCGACGACTTCCTGCGCAGTCTGCTGATGCGGCCGGAGGTCGCGCCCGTACCCGCTTCCTGTGCGGCCGAGATCGCGCTGCACGAGCAGTTGCTGCAAGCGCCGCGCCGTGAGGTGGATCCCTCGGACATGGCGGCGATTCAAGACCGGGATGCTGCCGATAATTACACCGTCTGGTTGCGCTTTCGGGCGCGCCTGCTCGCAGCGCCCACGCTGGAGGCCAGCTATGCGGCGCTGTTTCAGGGCGAGGGGGTGGATGTGGCACCGGTTTTGGTGCAGCAACTCACCCAGATTTTGCTGCGCCATGTGCTGGCTGATATGTCGGGCGCGGGGGCGAACGCCATGCACGCCCGCGCTGCCGAGATGCTGTTCCGTACCCAGAAAATCTCCATCCTTGAAGACGGCGCTGTCATGGCCGCCGATAACGACACTGTGGAGCGCCATGCCATCTCGGGCAGTTTTGGTAGCCTGGGTGAACTGCTCAAGCAGGGCGGCGTGCCGCTGCGCAGCGTGGACCTGGATGTACTCGGTGCCGACAACGCGGATGCTTATTGGCCGCGCAGTGAGCACTTCGACCTGGTGATCAGTCTGAATCACGGCCAGCTGGCGCTGGATGCCCTGTGCCGCGTGCTGGAGCGCTGGGTCGCGCATTTTCTTCGCGTGGAGGTGCGCATACAGACCGATCGTGAGATCGTCGATGAGCATTGGGTTTGGCACGTGGGGCTGGATGCGCAGGCCAGCAGTATTTTGAACGACCTGTACAGCGGTGTGGATGTCGGTGAAGACCGCATGCGCCGCTTGATGTGCCTGTTCCGCCTGGAGTTCGTCAACCCTGCCGACATGTTGGCTGAGGTGGCGGGGCGGCCTGTGTACCTCGCCATGGCGATGGACGCAAATAACCAGCTCAAGCTCAAACCCCAGAACTTGTTGCTGAATCTTCCGCTGGCGCGTCGCTCATAGCGTGACACCCTTGAGGCACGGCTTGATGTGACCGCCAGAGCCTTGGCCGACAAGGTATTGAACTTGAATGAGGCAAAATTGGCCTCAAATCCTGGAATCTGTCTGCTATTTCTAAAAAGAGGGCCGCATGGTTCCCCATCTCATCACCGCACTAAATGGCCCGATCAACGAACTTGAGCAACGGATTTTGGACTCGATGCCAGCGATTGAGCGCTGGTTTCGGCTGGAGTGGATGGAGCACACACCGCCGTTTTACAGTGCGGTCGATGTGCGCAACGCCGGTTTCAAGCTGGCACCGGTAGACACCAGTTTATTCCCCAGCGATTGGAACAACCTCACCCACGCGATGCTGCCTTTGGCGGTGCAGGCGGCGATGGTGTCGATTGACAAAATCTGCCCTGAGGCGAAAAACCTGCTGCTGATTCCTGAAAGCAACACGCAAAACACGTTTTATTTGAGCAACATCGCGCAGTTGCGCCGTATTTTCCATATGGCGGGTTTGAATGTGCGGATTGGCTCGATCGACCCCGAGATCAAGGAGAACACCACGATTGAGCTGCCCAACGGAGAATCGCTGGTGCTGGAGCCGGTGATTCGCAGCGCCAAACGTATTGGATTGAAAAACTTTGACCCTTGCACGATTTTGCTCAACAACGAGCTATCAACGGGCGTACCGGGTATTTTGGAAGATCTGTACGAGCAATATGTGCTGCCGCCCCTGCACGCGAGTGGCTCGGTGCGGCGCAAAAGCACCCATTTTCAATGCTACGAAGAAGTGTCCAAACGTTTTGGCAAGCTGTTGGGCATCGACCCCTGGCTCATCAACCCGATGTTCAACAGATGCGACGATGTGGATCTGTCACAAGAGGCGGGCATGGATTGTTTGACCCACAATGTTGATGTGCTGCTGGCCAAAATCAAGAAGAAATACAAGGAGTACGGTATCAACGAGAAGCCCTTTGTCGTGGTCAAAGGCGGTAACGCCAGCGTGACGGGCAAAGGGACCGGCATCATGATGGTGCGACATGCCAAAGACCTGCAAGACCACAAAGACATGCCCTCTTTTGTCGCGGCTGCCAGCCGCCAGCGCCCGGGTGACAAGTCGGGGCAGTTATTTCGGGAGATCATCGTTCAAGAAGGCGTGCTCACCAAGGAGCGCATGAACGATGCCGTCGCCGAGCCGGTGGTGTACATGATGGACCGCTATGTGGTGGGCGGTTTTTACCGCGTGCATGCCAACCGTGGGATGGACGAGAACCTGTGCGCGCCCGGCGCCAGTTATGTGCCCCTGGCCTTTGCCGATGGCACCGAGTTGCCACAACCTGGCATGAAACCCGGTGCCAGCGCCCCGAATCGCTTCTATATGTATGGCGTGATTGGTCGCTTGGCGATGGTGGCGGCCAGCTACGAGCTGGAAGTCACCGACCCGAACGCCGAAGTGTATGAATAGAATGGGTTCATGAATTTCAATGTTTGTCGCTTGTTCATTGCATCGCTTTGCGTCGGCTTGGCTGGCTGCACCACCCTGTTGCCTAACTCGCAAACGGTGACCACCTCGTTTGCGACATTTGAGGATGCCAAACAGGCGATTTCGGCACTGGAGCCCACAAAAACCGATTTGGCCACGCTAACAGCCAGAGGCATCACGCCTGAAAAACAGCAAAACACGGTGATTTTGACCTACGCCGACATCATGCGACGCTTTGTTTTGGGTAGTGTGGTTCGGCGTGAAGATTTGGACCCCGGCATCGTGACGTGCCTGGAAGCGCGTGAGGCTTGCCGGGGTTGGGACATCAACGCTGCGCGTATTTTTCGAGCCAGAACGGGTGGTTTTCTAGCCGATTTCATGAATTATTCGCGTCGCACCCACATCACCGGCTGGCGCTTCAACGCCCAGATTTTGCTGGCCAACGATGTGGTGGTGTACCGCGCCTGGGGTGGCCAGCCGGTGATTGATGAGATCGAGGAGAGCCGTAACCCGCTGGGCCCCCTGCAAGACGTGGGTCCCAGTATGCTCAGAAAGGCCTTGAACTATTAGTCCAACTTTCGACAGACTTCAAGCAAGGCGGGTGTTTAAGTTGTTGCAGTGCAACAAAATGCAACTTTATTGTGCGCAGGGGTTGGTCCCTGGACGGTAAACCGGTTTCTAAAGCGCACAATACGTTTCCCTGAATAACGGAATCCCGCAGGTTGGTATAGGTCACGTCAGTCATCATGGCAACGCTATCTGGATCGGCCCTCAAGACGGCTAAGTTTTAGTGCAAACATCAAAATCTTCTCTCGCAGCGCTCACCCTGAGCGCCATCGGTGTGGTCTACGGCGACATCGGAACCAGTGTCCTGTATGCGATGAAGGAGGTCTTTGGCTCCGGCCACGTCCCCTTTACGCCCGACAATGTGTATGGCATTTTGTCGATTTTCTTTTGGACGCTGACGGTCATTGTGTCGCTCAAATACGTGGTGTTGGTGCTGCGCGCAGACAACCACGGTGAGGGCGGCTTGGTGGCCATGCTGGCTTTGGCATCGCAGGCCGTTAAAGACAAACCGCAATTGCGCAACGTGCTGTTGATGGTCGGTATTTTTGGCACGTGTTTGTTTTATGGCGACGGCGTCATCACCCCTGCCATCTCGGTACTTGGGGCGATGGAGGGTTTGGAGGTGATTTCCCCCGCTTTCACCAAATACGTGGTGCCGCTGACCTTGGTGATTTTGTTTTGCCTGTTTTTTGTGCAAAAGCGCGGCACAGCAGGCATTGGCAAGTTTTTTGGCCCCATCACCTTGTTGTGGTTTGCGGTTTTGGCGCTGCTCGGGGTGATGCACATTGCCACCAACCCGGATATTTTGTGGGCTGTCAGCCCGCACTACGCGCTGGACTTCATGTGGGCCAATCCGGGTACCACTTTTATTATTTTAGGCGCGGTGGTGCTGTGCGTCACCGGTGCCGAGGCCTTGTATGCCGACTTGGGTCATTTTGGCAAAAAGCCGATTCGCCTGGCCTGGTTTTCGGTCGTCATGCCGGCATTGGTGCTGAATTATTTTGGCCAAGGCGCGCTGCTTTTAAAAAACCCAGCCGCAGTCAAAAATCCGTTTTACATGATGGCACCTGATTGGGCCCTGATTCCACTGCTGGTGTTGGCTACGATGGCGGCAGTGATTGCGTCGCAAGCCTTGATCACCGGCGCTTTCAGTGTCACCAAGCAAGTCATCCAGCTGGGCTATTTGCCGCGCCTGAACATCGTGCACACCAGTGCGCGTGAAGCGGGACAAATCTACATCTCCTTCGTCAATTGGGGCTTGTTTGTCGCCATTGTGTTGGCGGTGGTGATGTTCAGAACCTCGGGCAACCTGGCAGCCGCCTACGGCATCGCGGTGACCACCGACATGCTGATCACCACCGTGCTGACCTTCTTCGTGATTCGTCATGCCTGGAACTACCCGCTGTGGCTGTGCATCGCGGCCACGGGTGGCTTTTTCGTGGTCGATTTCGCCTTTTTCGCCTCGAATTTGCTCAAATTCTTTGCCGGTGGCTGGTTCCCATTGGCCATCGGCGGGGCCATTTTTATGCTGATGCTGACTTGGAAGCAAGGCCGGCAGCTGCTGTCGCAGAAGCAACGGGTCGATGCGATCGACCTGAAAAGCTTTCTAGAAGCCGTATTCATCAACCCGCCGACCCGCGTGGAGGGCGCAGCGGTGTTTTTGACGCCGGAGCCAGGCAGCGTGCCCAACGCTTTGCTGCACAACCTCAAACATAACAAAGTGCTGCATGAGAAAAACCTCTTTATCACGGTGCGTAACCATGAAGTGCCCTGGATTGGTTTGAGCAAGCGCCTGGAAGTCGAATCTCTGGGGCGCCACTGCTGGCAAGTGGTGCTTAACTACGGATTCAAAAACGACCCCGATTTGCCCAAAGCGCTGGAGCAAATGAAAAGCCGCGGGTGTGAGCTCGATACCATGACGACAAGCTACTTTTTATCGCGTGATACGGTGGTGCCAACGCTCGGTGGCGGCATGGCCAGCTGGCGTGAAAAGCTTTTTGCGCAGATGCACCACAATGCCAGCGGGGCCGCAGATTTCTTGAATTTACCCAACAATTCAGTGGTGGAACTGGGTTCGAAAATAGAGATTTAAGATGGCTATTTGACAGCCAGGCCTTATCATCCAGACATGCACATCCTCTTCATCACTGATCCGCTGGCGTCCTTCAAAATCTACAAGGACAGCACCTTCGCCATGATGCGTGAGGCGCAACAACGGGGTCACACACTCTCGGTTTGTGAGCCCCAAGACATCATGTGGCAGCGCGGCGGTTCGGTCACGGCTTGTGTCCGAGACATTGGCCTGACGGGCGATGCTGAAGTTTGGTTCACCGCAGAGCAGCAGCACCCTGATGGGCGCCGCCAGGCCATCAAAGATTTCGACGCCGTGCTCATGCGCAAAGACCCGCCGTTTGACGCTGAGTTTTTTTACGCGACCCATTTGTTGGAGCAAGCCGAGCGCGAGGGCGCCAAAGTCTTCAACAAACCACGCGCCCTGCGTGACCACCCCGAAAAGCTGGCGATTTTGGAATTCCCGCAATTCATTGGCCCCACGCTGGTGACGCGAGACGCGGGCGACATCAAACGCTTTCACGCCGAGCACCAGGACATCATCTTGAAGCCGCTCGACGGCATGGGCGGGATGGGCATTTTTCGCGTCAAAACCGATGGCTTGAATTTGGGTGCGATCATTGAAACCCTCAACAAAGAGGGCGCCCAGACGGTGATGGTGCAAAAGTTTTTGCCCGCTATTTCAGCGGGCGACAAACGTATTTTGGTGATCGGCGGCCAACCCGTGCCTTACTGCCTGGCGCGCATCCCGCAGGGCGGCGAAGTGCGCGGCAACCTAGCCGTGGGCGGCAAAGGCGTGGCGCAAGCCTTGAGTGAGCGCGACTTCGAGATTGCCAACGCACTCGGCCCGATCTTGGCCAGACGTGGCTTATTGCTGGTCGGTCTGGATGTGATTGGCGACTCGCTGACCGAAATCAACGTCACCAGCCCGACCTGTTTCCAGGAAATCACCGATCAGATGGGCTGTGATGTCGCTGCCTTGTTTATCACGGCGTTGGAGCAAGCGGCATAAAATAGGCGTTTATCCCCACCCATTTTTGACGAGGTTTTTTTCACGCATGGCATCTCTCACTACACCGGTTTGTGACTTTGGTTGGCCAGCGCGGGATTTCAAGCTGCGCGGCACGGACGAGCAGCAGCACAGCCTGCACAGCGCGATGGGCCCCAACGGCCTGTTGGTGATGTTTATTTGCAACCATTGTCCTTATGTGAAATCCATCCTCCCGCGCTTGGTGGCAGACTTGGCGGAACTCAAAGAAAAGCACGGCATCCATGCCGTCGCCATCATGAGTAATGATCCATCAGACTATGCAGAAGATTCGTTTGACAACATGAAAAAAGTGGCCAGCGCAATGAACTTCTCTTTTGCGTATCTGTGGGACGAGACGCAGGCTGTCGCCAAGGCGTATGGGGCAGTCTGTACACCAGATTTTTTCGGCTTCAACCGGCAACTTGAGTTGCAATACCGCGGTCGTTTCGATGAGTCACGCAAAGAAACAGCACCAGCGGGCGTGCGCCGCGACCTGTTTGAGGCGATGAAGGAAGTCGCCATCACACAACAAGGCCCTGCAGCGCAAACTCCCAGCATGGGCTGCTCCATCAAGTGGACCTCGGAGGCCTGAGGCAAACCACCCTCCCGAACCTGATGTTTCATACAGTATCATCAGGGTATGGCTAAAGAAAAAACTGTATTTGTCTGCACCGAATGCGGCGGCACGGCCCCCAAGTGGCTGGGCAAGTGTCCAAGCTGCAACGCCTGGAACACACTGATTGAGTCCGTTGCAGAGAGTGCGCTGCCGACTAAAAACAGATTCGCCTCACTGGCAAAAACCGCAGAGGTCGCTACCTTGGGCGACATTGATGCGGTTGACATGCAGCGCACCCCCACCGGCCACGATGAGTTGGACCGCGTGCTGGGCGGCGGCATCGTTGAGGGCGGCGTGGTGCTGATCGGCGGCGACCCCGGCATTGGCAAATCAACGCTGTTGCTGCAGGCGCTGGACTCCTTGCAACGCAGCGGCCAAAAAACGCTGTATGTGACGGGTGAGGAGAGCGGGGCGCAAGTGGCGCTACGCTCGCGTCGCTTGGGGCTGGACAACTCACAAGTCAAAGTTTTGGCTGAAATTGGCCTGGAGAAAATACTCGCCACCTTGGAGGCGCAGCAGCCCGATATGGCGGTGATTGACTCGATCCAGACGGTGTACTCTGACCAGCTCACCTCCGCGCCTGGCTCGGTGGCGCAGGTACGCGAGTGTGCGGCGCATCTGACGCGCTATGCAAAAAGTAGCGGTACCACCATTGTGTTGGTGGGGCACGTCACCAAAGAGGGGGCACTGGCCGGCCCGCGCGTGCTGGAGCACATGGTCGATACCGTGCTGTACTTTGAGGGCGACACGCACAGCAGCTTCCGGCTGGTGCGTGCCATCAAAAATCGCTTTGGCGCGGTCAACGAGATTGGCGTCTTTGCCATGACCGAGCGCGGTTTGAAAGGCGTCAGCAACCCCAGCGCCATCTTTTTGAGCCAACACAGCGAACCGGTGCCCGGCAGTTGCGTGATGGTGACGCTGGAGGGCACGCGCCCGATGTTGGTCGAAATCCAGGCTTTGGTCGACAGTGGCGGCCCCAGCCCGCGTCGCCTCAGCGTCGGGCTGGACAAAGACCGCTTGGCGATGCTGCTGGCCGTGCTGCACCGCCACGCCGGCATCGCCTGCATGGATCAAGATGTGTTTGTCAACGCGGTGGGCGGCGTGCGCATCAGCGAGCCCGCGGCAGACTTGGCGGTGATGCTGGCCATCACGTCGAGCTTGCGCGGCAAGCCCTTGCCCAAGGGTTTTATTGCCTTCGGTGAGGTCGGTTTGGCAGGTGAAGTGCGCCCCGCACCGCGCGGCCAGGAACGCCTCAAAGAAGCCGCCAAACTGGGCTTTAGCGTGGCCATTGTGCCCAAAGCCAATGCACCCAAAAAAGGCAGCAAAGACGTTGA
>JASJPN010000199.1:996-3517 GCA_031426635.1 Polaromonas sp. | reverse complement strand
GTGTCCAAATGATTGGCCGCTGGGGTGAGGACCACCGCTTGCTTGATGCGGCGGTGTGGGTGGAGATGCAATTAAACCGCCGTTGCAATTTCCCATTGAGCTGAGCCTATCCAGAATTTTGTGTGTGAGTGTTGCGTCCGGTCGAGAATTGACCCATGCGCCGGGATTTCTCTGACCCATGGGCTGGCATTGCAAATCATTACCAGCACTGGGATTGCGAGGCGATAGTATGAGGGGGTGTCGTGTTGACGGTCAATCAGCCCGCTGGTCTATGCTGAGCGCTTTAAGGATGGTCTTACATGGACGTCTCCAGGAAAGCAAGATTTGGCGGCGTGAAGTTTCAAAGGGTTTGCAGTCTTACATACGGCCTGTTAAAGATGCAGGTTTGTATTCCTGCTGGCCCTGATGGCATTCGCGGGTGAGGCTCCAGTCTGAATATCGGGCTTGATGCCCATCATCCTTATCGGATTTCCCCCACCCCGGTTTGACCTGTTGACCCATCACTTCGCTTCTTGCATGCTCTCCCTCAAAACGATTTTCTCTTCCTGGGTTATTCAATCTTCGCTTGATGACATCAGACTGCGGCCATTTCCGTCGGATTCCATCTAGCCTGGTCAAAGGCTTTGCCTTTGGCCAGGACTGCCCACGCCGTGCGTGCCAATTTGTTGGCCAGCGCAGCCACCACAACGCTGTAGGGTCGTCGCTGCAATAGCCGCTCTAGCCAACTGCTTCGGGTGCTCCGGGCGATAACCGCTCGGGCACCGTGCATCAGCATGGTACGAACATAGGCATCTCCCCGTTTGGATAGTCCCAACTGTCTGGTTTTTCCACCGGTTCCTGTTTGTCGTGGTGTCAACCCAAGCCACGCCGCAAATTGTCGGCCCGACTCAAAGCTCGATAAGTCAGTGGCCGTGGCCACCAACGCCGTCGCGATCAATGGGCCAATGCCCGGTATAGTTTGCAAAGCCAGCATTTGCTGGTTTTGCTTACCCAAAGAGGCAAGGCGTTTGTCGAGTTGGTCGATATCATTTTGCAGGCTTTCGATGCGCGTTAATTGCTCCTGCACGCTGGCGACCACCACGCCGGGCAGTCGATCATGCTCCTGTGCCTTGGCTAACTCACCCTGAATGCGTTGCAGCAAGACTCGATGGCCCTCTGGCAGAACGATTCCGAATTCATAGAGAATGCCACGCAGGGCGTTTGTTTGCATGATTCGCATCTTCATCAACTGAGCTCGAATCCGGTGCAAGGCCAGACAGGCCTGTTGCTGCTCACTCTTGACTGGCACAGACTTGATATGGAACTGCTGGGCGGCCACCCAAATGGCCTGGGCATCACGGGCATCGGTCTTGTCTCGAAGAACAAAGGGACGGACATGTTTGGCAGGCAACAATTTGACCTCATGCCCTTGCGCTTGCAACACTCTGGCCCAGTGGTGAGCACCCCCACATGCCTCCAAGGCAACGAGTGAACTTTGTCGGTTCGCAAAGAAATCGGCAACGTGGTCGCGTTTGAGCTTGTGCCGTTGAATCTCTCCTGTTTCTGCATCAACAACATGAAGCTGAAACACGTTCTTGGCAATATCCATTCCAATTACTGGCAGAGTTGCGGTAGATTTCATGATGGGACCTCCGGTTAAGTGGTTGCAACAAACCTCCACTTTGGCACAAAGATGCCGTTGCCGCGAAGCTCCACGCGTTGGTAGTCACATAGGCCTCGAATGCCGTGGCGGTGTAGGTGGAGACGTCCATGCCATCTGAATAACTCGCAACCAATTGGCGTAGCGAGTCGGTGGTTTTCAACTGGCGGGATTTCACGCGCAATCTTTCAAAATGGCGCCGTTTCTTGCACCCATTGGGCTGCTTTTTAGCCCTTGCAGGGCTTTTTCCCGGCTTTCGGGCGCACTCATCCCTGCGCTCCCATCAGTTTGCCGCGCACCATCCACAAATTCGAGAGTGCAAACAGTGTGACGAGTTGGGCGGTGTTCTTCTTCAAGCCCCGATAGCGCACTTTCACAAATCCGAACTGGCGCTTGATCACCCGGAACGGATGCTCCACCTTTGCGCGAATACCGGCCTTGATCTTCTCTGCTTTGTCGATCAATACATCCGCTGCGTTGCCTTTGTTCAGCGCCTTGCGTTTTCCCGGGCCCATGGCCACATGCCAGGTGACATCTGCGTTCGCATCTGGGCGCTTTTTAATCCCCTGGTAGCCCGCATCCCCGAATGCCACAACCTCTTGACCATGCAACAAACTGTTGCCCTCAGTCACGTCACTCACATTGCCCGAGGTGCCACGAACCGTGTGCACCAAGCCCGACTCTGCGTCCGCGCCAATGTGGGCCTTCATGCCAAAGTACATCTGCTGGCCCTTCTTGCTCGAATGCATGTCGGGGTCGCGTTTGTGATCCTTGTTCTTGGTCGATGAGGGCGCTGCAATCAACGTGGCGTCCACCACTGTTCCGGTCTTGAGCATCAACCCGCGCTCAATCAGGAGGTCATTGACAACCCCCAAGATTTTT
>JASJPN010000199.1:0-986 GCA_031426635.1 Polaromonas sp. | reverse complement strand
ACGAAAGCGCATGATAGTGCTCTCATCAGGCAGGCGACCAAACTCTTCAAGCTGGGCAAACTCCCGGTACACAGGTGTGTCAAAGAAGGCCTCTTCCATGCCCGGATCGGACAGCGTGAACCACTGCTGCATGAAGTGAACGCGCAGCATGGTTTGCAGAGAAAACGGTGGCCGCCCGGTTTTTCCTTCCGGGTAATACGGCGCAATGAGTTCGACCAACGCTGCCCACGGCACCACCTGCTCCATCTGCTCCAGGAACACTTGCTTGCGCGTCTTCTTGACGTTCAGATTGAGCTTCAGACTGGCTTGCTTCATGGACGATATTTTCTCAGACCTGGCTTACTTCAAGCACACAGGGGCGGGAGTTATGCAGAGTTTCCTTAACTGAAAAGGCTTGAAACAAGATGTCTTTTGCCGACCAATTTTATGCGCTGGCAGGGCAAATCCGTCAAGTTTGAGGGACTGGCATTTGTCACCACCAGAATCACGCCCATCAGTGGCTAACGCGACAAAACCGCTGCGCGCACCGCCAACCCCACCAACTCCTGGTAACTCAGATTTGTATTTGCTGTGAAAGTGCGCCACGCTCCAGCCATCACAGCCGCTCTTGTAAAGGTGTACAACGTGATCGACTTCAACGCTGCTGGCACGGCGCCTGGATATCTGACTGAGGCGTTTGTCCAGCAATCCATCGAGGCCATCGGCCTCATAGCGTTCAATATGACGCCTAAAACTGCGTTCGCACTGCCCCAGTAAAACAGCAGCCTCTGTTTGGGTTAATCGTCCCTGTGTCCAGCCATCATAGGCCTCTTCAAATCTCATCTTGCGGTTCTCCTGCATGTAGCGGGCCCGGCTGATGGGGGTGTCTTGCATCACGCCTCCATAAACCGGACAGATTACTTGTTAGAAACCGGACAATTCATTTATTGCTGACATTTTAATTTTTAAAGTTGACAACGAAAAACGCGATCTATAGAATATAACGT
>JASJPN010000198.1:0-2500 GCA_031426635.1 Polaromonas sp. | reverse complement strand
CACTGGGCACTGGGTCGACGCCCCGACGATCATCCATCATTGAGCGACTTGGGACGCTGATTGTGTAGTTATAGGCTTCAATGTAGCGTAAGCGGCATGGATGTCGTCTTCACGCGCACGACCATCGGGCGTTGTTCGTAAGGTGCCGGTTCATGGCCCGCAATAGCCGCCGCAATCGTTTTGGCCTGTCGTGAGATGGGCTCGATAAACCGGCTGGCCTGTCCATTAATAGTGATGCAGTCACCCATGGCGTGAATGTCCGGGCTGCTGGTGCACAGGGTCTGCGGGTCCACTGCAATGCCATTTTGCCAAGCCAGGCTGGCGCTCTGTGCGAGCCGGCTTGGGGTTTGCAGACCGGTCGCCGCAATCACTTGGTCGGCATCAAAATGCTGACCGCATTCGGTGGTGACGCGAATGCGCTCGCCGATTTTCTTGACATCGGCGACCTTCACCCCACCCACAAAGCGGATCGGCAGGTCTTGCCAGGCCTGTAGCACTTGCTGGCCAGCCTGCTCGGCGTGCCAGCGTGCCAACGGTTCGGACTGCACATCCAGCAGCGTGATGCGGTGGCTGCCCAGCGCCAGGTCGTTGGCCAGTTCGCTGCCAATCAGACCGGCGCCGACAATTAGCACGTCTTTCGCGCCGGATTCGTCAACATGGCCCAGCGCGACCCGTAGTTGCAGGTAGGCGCCCAAGTGGTTGATGCGCCAGCACAGGGATGGCGGCAGTGCCGCTGGCAGGGCAGCTTGTGCGCCATGCGCCAGCACCAAGTGCTCGTATCGGAGGTTGCCACGCGTCGTGCGTAACTGCTTTGTGTCCTGGCAAATGCGGATCGCGTGCGTGTGAGATAGCAGGTGCAGGTTCAGACGCCGGGCTGCGTTGGCACCCGTTTCTCGGACGAGTTTTTTCCAGGTGAGTTGGCGCGCCATGGCCACCGAGAGCAGCGGCTTGTCGTACACATCGCCGGCGCAGGCGGTGACGATGGTGATGGGCAATTGAGCGTCAGTGGCGCGCAGGGTTTCAGCCAGCTGCCAGCCCGCCCGCCCCGCGCGACGATGACTACGCCGGGCCTGTGGCGTTGTCCAGTGGAATGGGTTGGCGCGCAGCCACTGGTCAACGTGTTCCGGAGGTCTAGGCAGGGGGGCGCATAAAGTTCGAAATCAGACTTGTTCACGCCGCACAGCGGGCAGGACCAGTCGTCTGGAATATCACAGAAGCGGGTGCCGGGCGCCAGGCCGCCGTCGGGATCGCCATCGGCCTCATTGTAAATATAGCCGCAGGCGTGGCAGATGTATTGTTGATACGGGGCCAGAGCCTGCATGGCTTGGGCGACGGCGGAGAGCTGATTCATGCGGGCATCTCCTCTGCGCTGAGCCGCGCGATCTCTTTGCGCAGGTGTTTGATGGCCGGTGTGACGATGGCGACAAAATGCGACTCGCGCACGCGGCGCTGCACGTCCGAGCTCATCAGGTAGCCGCGCGCGCCTTGGTGCATCAGGGCGGACTGGGCGGCGCGCAGGCACAGTTCGGCGCCGTGGGCACGGGCATCGAGCACGTCAATGAAAAATTCGGTGGACGCATCGAATGGTGTTTCAGCCAGTGTCATCACGCGCCGTGTCAGCTCGTCCAGCTCGATCTGCAAGGTGTTGGGCCGGTCTTCCAGAAACTGGTTGACGTGGCCGAGCTGGGGCTCCACGTCCCACATCGAATCGATCGCACCCTGGGTGATACCTACCGCCATGCCACATTGCAGCATTACAAAAGCGGCTCGAATGCGCGCGATGTAGGGCTTGGCCGGATCGGCCATGATCTCGTTCGCGCCAATGAAATGATCTTTGATGCGCACCCCATAAGTGCCGGTGCCTTCCATGGCCGAGAAGCTCGGGCACTCGCGCAGCTCGACGCCAGGGGCGTCGCAGCGCAGCAAGAACATCACCTCTCGCGACGCGGATGCGGCGCTTCCTGGTGCAGCGGCTGGCGAACCACCCTCCATCACCGCCGCAATCGCGCCGAAGTAATGGTCTGACCCCAGGTTGCTGACCCACGGCAGCGTGCCGTTGATGAGATAGCCGCCTTGCGTCGGCGTGGCCTTGAGCAGCAGGCTTTCAATCTGCGCGTAGCTCTTCATCGGGTTGGATAGTGCGGTGCCGCCCAGTCTGGCTCCACTGGCGTGTTGCAGCAGTGCGGCACCCATGAGCTCGGAGTTGCCAGACTGCTGCATGTACAGGCCGCACACCGACTGGCACCACATCATGAAGCCGGTGGCGCCGCACACGCGTGAGACCTCGGCCATGGCACCAATTGTCAAGCCATAGTTACCGGACCCGGTGGGTGCATCCAGGTGTGCGCTCATGGCGCCCAGCTCGGCGAGCTGTTGCAGCACGGCGCGTGGGTAGTGGCCCTCTCTGTCGATCGCCTCTACCCGTTGTTTCAGTGGTCCTTGTGCTACTGCGCGTACAGCTGCCAGCAGGGCATTGGCTGCCAGAGGCGGAACATTAGTG
>JASJPN010000197.1:939-1666 GCA_031426635.1 Polaromonas sp. | reverse complement strand
CCTGTAAGGAGGTGTCTTTCCACACCTCCGGACACAAATCGTTGTTGTCCCAGACGGACCAACGGATGAACCCATCGCCTTGGTCACGCTTGCCATCCTTTGGGGTAAGTAAGCGGAAGAGTTCAGGAGCTTCGCTGTCACCAGACCATTGCGCCAACAGCTTCCCGTATTCGTCGACATGAAGCACCTTGTGCGCCACCAGATCGGCAACGACTGTTCCCTTGCTTACATACGCAAGTACAGCTCGGGCTTTCGGGTGGCTATGCTCCGACTCGCACCAAGACGCAAGCAGTTGCGTGTACTCGTTGAAGAATGGTGGTTTTGTGCCACCACTGGATTGATAGTCCTTGGCACAGTACTGAACCTTGTCACACAGGGGATGTGGAGGTGGTCGTATGCCCACGCGCCCTGCTGACTGCTCCGTGGCTGGAATCACAGTTTCTACTTTGGGTATAACCCGCGCCCCTTTGAAGTTGCCTGCGGCGTCTATGGTGATCTCAATGTGCGCTTGTTGGGCTGCGTGACTCACCGGCATCAACGATTCGGCGCCTGGTGGCTCGTGCCCCTTGCACGCCCCGTAAGTGGCGTGGAGCTTCTCAATCCAGGCCATCGCTCGCCTCCAGTCGGCCCGGTCCCGGGAGTAAGTTCATGCCGCTGCCCCCCTGGATCGAGGCTCTTGGAAAGCTGCCCGCCGTTGAAGAGCTCGTCCAGGGCATCGCCCTCTCCG
>JASJPN010000197.1:0-929 GCA_031426635.1 Polaromonas sp. | reverse complement strand
AGGCTTCTGCTTCGACGCCTCGCAGGTTCTTGTCTTGAACGAACTGTTTGGCCGTCATGTCACGCACGAACTTGCGGACGATGCAGTCGTCTTCCGGTCGCGGGAAACGGATCACGCCATCCTTCATCGTCGGTCGCCAGAAACGCGCATGCAGCATGTCGTCTCCGGTTTCGTCGGGATAGTCAAAGCCATGGAACATCAGGCCGTATGCCAACTCGCCCGCGCCGTCGTAAGCGCCGGTGCCACTGCCAAACTCGCAAGGTTCGACATAGCCCTGGCAATCGCGGGTGCCCAGAAAAATGTCCTGCCTGCCGCCGCGTTCGAGCGTGCGCTGGGCAACGGCGAAATGCTTGCCGGGATTTTGGTCGCGCTTCAACTCCGGTCGATGCTCATTCCATTCAAAGTGCGCCTTCACCTGATATTCGACATCGGCAAGGAAGGTGTAGATCGCCAGGTCGTTGCCGCCGCTGAATACCAGCGGCTTGGTGCCCTTGGTTTGGGTGCGGATGCGCTTCATGATCCGCACTTGGTCGATGACCCATATGAAAGTCGGCTTCCAGTAGATCGACTTGGCAATGCCCTTCAGTGCCTCGTAAGTGGGGACGTGATAGGAGCATTTCTCTCCGCCGACACGGGTCAGCGGGTCGGTGAACAGGGCGTGGCGCGCCCAGACCTTGAAGGCGATTCCTTTGGGACGGGTGTCATTCACGGTGTCAGGTTCTCCATGATGCCGATGGGTTCGGTGACGAGGCCGAATTCGGGGCTGTAATAACGCGGGTCGAGATGCAGAATCCGCGTGCCTTCCTGCACCGGATGCACGGCGCCCGCTTCTTGCAGCTTGACAAGTTGATGCGGGAATACATTCACGGTGTATTGCTGGGCGCGGCGCAGCAGAGCGTATTGCTTCTCGACCTCGAAGGCTGCGCACA
>JASJPN010000196.1:1732-3887 GCA_031426635.1 Polaromonas sp. | reverse complement strand
CTGGCACCGGCTTCGTGCGTCATCAAGGCATCAAACAGTTCGGGGACGATGGCTTCGACGCCTTCCAAGGTGTCGGCAATGGCGCGTGGCTGCTCGAAAATTTCTTTTTGCATGTAGTGGCGATACGGCCCCAGTTCGGCCGCGCCGCTGTGCGCCAACACGGTTTTGACCGGACGCTGCGCTGTGGTTAAGGCTTTAGACCATGCATCAGCTTTGCCCAGGATCCAATACTTGCCCAGCTGCATGTCCACCACATCGCCTTCTTCGAGGTAGACAATTTGATCGGTCACGCCCGCCAAGGCCATGGCGTCGCTGGCTAAAAAGTTTTCACTGTGCTCTTTACCCACACCCAAAATCAAGGGGGAGCCAGCGCGCGCACCAACCACGCGGTGTGGCTCGTCTTTGCAAAACACGGCAATCGCATACGCACCATGCAACTGTGGCAGCGCGGCCAGAACGGCTTCCAACAAGTCGCCACTGTAGAGGCTGTCGATCAAATGGGCGATCACTTCCGTATCTGTTTGACTGAGAAATACATAGCCTTTGGCGCGCAACGCAGCGCGCAAGGCGTCGTGGTTTTCAATGATGCCGTTGTGAACCAGGGCCATTTTTCCAGGTTTGCCTGTTGCGTCGCCCGACCCAAAGCTGAAATGCGGGTGGGCGTTGTGCTCGGCAGGTGCGCCGTGGGTGGCCCAGCGGGTGTGCGCAATGCCGGTGTTGCCTTCCAGCTTGTCAGCCGTCACCTGCGCTTGCAGTTCGGTCACGCGCGCGGTGCTGCGGGCGCGCTGCAAACCGCCAGCGTGCACCGCCACACCACAAGAGTCGTAACCACGGTATTCGAGCCGGGCCAAACCTTGCACCAACACAGGAACCACATTGCGGTCAGACACCGCAGCAACAATACCGCACATAGAACACCCCTATCGAATGATGGTTAAACCAGTTAACTTGATGAGAGCGATATTAGAACGGGTTGAATATAATTAATGGAAAATTAATGTATATTTATGAAATTTAATTTCTCTCTTTAATTAATTTGATATTAAATTTCAAAATATAATTATTCATGAAACAAATCAGCCCAGATGCGATTGACTTGAAATTGCTCGACCTCTTGCAAACCGATGCCAGCCTGAGCAACCAAGCCCTGGCCTCGCTCGTGCGCGTGTCGCCCCCGACCTGCCTGCGGCGCATCAAAATGCTGCGTGACAGCGGTTTGATTGAGCGGCAGATTGCGATTTTGAACCCTGACAAACTGGCCGCCACCCTGGGCCACGGCCTGACCGCCCTGGTAGAAATCACCCTTGACCGACAAGGCGCAGAGCAGCAAGACGCTTTTGAGGCACGCGTGGGTCTGGATGACGCCGTGCAGCAGTGCTACCGGGTCTCGCCTGGGCCCGATTTTTGTCTGGTGGTGTACACCGCCGACATGCCCGCTTATCTGGCGCTGGCACAGCGTTTGTTCACCAGCGATGCCAATGTCCGTAACGTGAAGGCCTTTTTTAGCATCAAACGCGCAAAATTCGAGCCAAAAATAGCTGTAGCCGGCGTATTACATACCTAAGCAGCTATTAAATTAATAGCATTATCGACCCACCGGCAACTGACCGCCTTTGCCCAGGCCGCCTTTGACTTCCTGTGCTCGGTATTGGCGCAGCGACACCACCATGCCGTTATAGGCGTCCATGAAAGCTGCCGCAATCACTTTGCCCTGTGGCGTGTTGGTGTAGCCACCCAAGGCAGCCGCGCCACCCATGCCAGCCAGCGCACCAAAACCGCCAAAGTCAGTTTTGGACGCGCTGCCTTCAGACGCTGCAATTTGGACGCTGGAGCGGTTGTCAATCATCGTCAGCAACACGCTGGCTTCACGGATTTTGGTCGCTGCCCCGATAGCCGCAACGCTGCGACCCGCACCACCACCGATCAACCCACCCAAAGCCCCGCCGAGGCCAGCCGTATTACCTTCGCTGAAGATCACTTCAGGCGTCAAGCCAAAATCGGACGACACCACTTGACCTTTGCCAAAGTTGCTGCCAGCACGCATTTCGCCCGAGCTTTGCAGGGCACGCTCGCGACCCATGGCAGCCATGCCGGCGGCGCTGCGCTCGACCACCACAAAACAATTGGACTGCTGAATCAACAAACGCAGTAAATT
>JASJPN010000196.1:0-1632 GCA_031426635.1 Polaromonas sp. | reverse complement strand
GAGAAGCTCAAAGCCATCCGCCAAGCGCAGGCAGAAGGCAAAGGCGTGGCGTTCCCCAACGACTTCAAGCCCGCTGACCGCGCGCTAGCTCTGTTTGCTGCGCATGATGCGAAAAGCAAGGAAGCGCTGGAGCCGCAAAAAATAGTCGCCAGCGTCGCTGGCCGCATGATGCTCAAGCGCGTGATGGGCAAGGCCAGTTTTGCCACACTGCAAGACAGCACCGGGCAGATTCAAATTTACGTCACCAACGATGCGGTGGGCGAGGAACTGCACGCCAGCTTCAAACACTGGGATCTGGGTGACATCGTGGCCTGCGTCGGCACGCTGTTCAAAACCAAAACGGGTGAGTTGTCGATTCATGCCACCGAGGTGCGCCTGCTGACCAAAAGCCTGCGCCCCCTGCCCGACAAATTTCACGGCATGGCCGACCAGGAAACCAAGTACCGCCAGCGCTATGTAGACCTGATCACCGACGAATCCGCTCGCAAACGCTTCACCGCGCGCAGCAAGGCCGTGAGCGCAATCCGTGAATTCATGGTCGCCAACGAGTTCCTGGAAGTTGAAACCCCGATGCTGCACCCGATTCCGGGTGGGGCCAACGCCAAACCCTTCAAAACGCACCACAACGCGCTGGATCAGGAAATGTACCTGCGTATCGCGCCTGAGCTGTACCTCAAGCGCCTGATTGTGGGCGGCTTTGAGCGCGTGTTTGAGATCAACCGCAGCTACCGAAACGAGGGCATCAGCGTGCGCCACAACCCCGAGTTCACCATGATGGAGTTCTACGCGGCGTACTGGAATTACCAGGATTTGATGACTTATACGGAGGCCATCATCCGCGACGTGGCGCTCAAAACCACTGGGTCGCTGCACCTGACTTACGGCGGCATACCCGTCGATCTGAGCGAGCCATTTGAGCGCCTGACCATTCGCGAGGCGATCATCAAACACACCGAAGCTGCTGCCGCCATGGATGATGGCTCGGGCCTGCGCGTGGATGATGCCCTGTGGCTGACCAATGCACTGCGCAAAATCGGCCTGACAGAGGAAAAACACAAGCTCTCCACCCGCTCATTGGCCAGCCTGCAAGTGATGTACTTTGAGGAAACCGTGGAAGACAAGCTCTGGCAGCCGACCTTCATCATGGAGCATCCCACCGAGATTTCACCGCTGGCGCGCGCCAACGATGAGCGCCCCGAAGTGACCGAGCGCTTTGAGCTCTACATCACCGGCCGCGAGTTTGGCAACGGCTTTAGCGAGTTGAACGATGCCGAAGATCAGGCGGCTCGTTTTCACGCCCAAGTGGCGGCGAAAGACGAAGGCGACGACGAAGCCATGTTCTATGACCATGACTTTGTGCGCGCCCTGGAGTACGGCATGCCCCCCACCGGTGGCTGCGGTATTGGCATTGACCGCCTGATGATGCTGCTGACTGACAGCCCCAGCATTCGGGATGTGATTTTGTTCCCGGCGCTGAGACGAGAAGTTTAAGCCACAAGGTTTGACTTGGCCAGGCAGTCCACAAGTGCTGACGGCGACCGCTTGGCCGCCGTCACTTGTGGGCAATCGGTTTGTCGGTGAACAAATAATCCTTCATCTCTTTTGAGAACCGGGGGTCTTGGCGCCGAATCC
>JASJPN010000195.1:0-1851 GCA_031426635.1 Polaromonas sp. | reverse complement strand
AGGCTGCCAGCGCGGCCCTAAGGTCGTTGACGCGGCCATCGGGGTAGCGGTTCAGCGCCAGTTTGCCGAGTCGCTCGCCCAGCTGTTTTTGAAAATCCAGCGGCAAACGGTGTGGATTTTCCATCGCGTCCAGCTTGATCATGCCGGCCGAGTCCTGGATGGCATAGGCGTGCATAGAGACGATGTCTTGGCGAATGCGGGTTTGGATAAGTTTAGAAATTTGTTCACTCATGAGTAAGTTTCGGAATTCTCTGCAAGCACTGCCGCTACTTTGTGAAAATTGTAGTTTTCCTTTTGTCGGGCGTTTAATTCAGCATGGACAATTGGCGTATAAGTCATTGATTGACGTGGCATATTGCAATCTACGCCGCCGAATGTGTCTTCAACCATTCCCGCATCGCATCATTCACTCGCGTTTGCCAGCCGCTGCCTGTGGCGCGCAGGCCAGCGACCACGTCTGGGTCTAGGCGCAGGGTGGTTAGCACTTTGGTGCTGTCTTTTGGGGGGCGGCCACGGCGAACCAATTTGTCTCCCGCATACAAATCGGCCTCTGCCACCCAAGCGGTGGTGATTTCTGGCGCATCGTCTGGGTCAACCCAAGACGGGGCGGCTTTTGGTAATTTCGCGCTCATTTGCTTTCCTCATTGAAATAATACGGCGAGCCTCGCCGCGTGGCGTCCAAACCAGAATCACCATCCTGCCTTCTACCTTCTAACCAGCCCGCTGTTTGAAACCGCTGTTCGTCGTAGTCTTCCCGAATATCCTCACGCGTCAGGTGCTTGGCCGCAAAAACCAAGCCAGCTTTGGCAAAGTCCAAACTGCGCTCGTCCATGGTCTTGTTACGCTTGGTTGAATCGAATTCAATGTGCATCGACTTTTTTATTGTAGCTACAATAAATAGTCATGTCAATGCCGCCAGCAGATTCGTAGATTTCGTAGATTTCATAGAAAAAATCTATTTCAACCGCATCTCAGCCGCCCGCGCGTGCGCCTGCAAACCCTCGCCATGCGCCAACACCGAGGCGATTTTCCCCAATTCCTGCGCCCCGGCCTCGCTGACTTCAATCAGGCTGCTGCGTTTTTGGAAGTCGTAGACCCCCAGTGGACTGGAAAAGCGAGCGGTGCCCGAGGTGGGCAACACGTGATTGGGACCCGCGCAGTAGTCGCCCAGGGACTCGCTGGTGTAAGCGCCCAAAAAGATAGCGCCAGCGTGTTTGAGCAGCGGCTCCCAGCGGTGCGGGTCACGGCTGGAGACTTCCAGGTGTTCGGGGGCGATGCGGTTGCTGATGGCGCAGGCCTCTTCCATGCTGCGCGTCAAAATCAGCGCGCCACGGTCATTGAGTGACTTGGCAATGATGGCGGCGCGCGGCATCTCGGGCAGCAAGCGGTTGATCGCCTCCTGCACCTGGGCAATGTAACCAGCATCCGGGCAAAGCAGAATACTTTGCGCCAGTTCGTCGTGCTCGGCTTGGCTGAACAGGTCCATCGCCACCCAGTCGGGCGGGGTGGTGCCGTCGGCCAATACCAAAATCTCGCTCGGACCGGCAATCATGTCAATGCCCACCGTGCCAAACACGCGGCGCTTGGCCGCGGCCACATAGGCGTTGCCGGGACCGGTGATTTTGTCGACCTTTGGGATGGTGGCTGTGCCGTAGGCCAGCGCCGCCACCGCTTGCGCGCCACCGATGGTAAAAGCGCGGCTGACGCCAGCAATGTACGCGGCGGCCAGGACCATCAGGTTCTTTTCGCCACGCGGTGTGGGCACGACCATGATGATCTCGCTGACACCGGCCACATGCGCCGGAATCGCGTTCATCAGCACGCTGGACGGGTACGTTGCCTTGCCGCCAG
>JASJPN010000194.1:13579-15078 GCA_031426635.1 Polaromonas sp. | reverse complement strand
CTACATCCTGGTGTATTTTGGCTGGCGATTCGACAAGACCATCGCCCTGCACAGCCTCTCCAGCCTTGTGCCGAACAAGCTGCTACTGGACGGGTTGCTGCAGGCCCTGGTGCTTTTCGCATGGATCGGTGGCGCTTTTGCGCTGCTCGTTGGCCTGGTGATCTGGCTGCGCCCCAGCCTGTTGCGCGGTTTGGAAAAAGAATCAAATCAGTGGGTGTCTTTACGCCGCGCCACCAAAGTGCTGGATGTGCCCCATGACCAGGTGGACCTTTTCGTCGAGCGCCATGCACAGCGGGTGGGCTGGTTGTTGCTGGTGGGCAGCATCTACCTGTTTGTCGTGATGTTCCGCTTGTTGGTGTAGCTGAGGCCATGTCGGCGCGGGCGACGGCGAACACCGGCTTGCTACTATTTTGATAGCTGCCTACATAATAGATACGCTGACTAGAGACGTATTTAACCAGTATAAACCTATCCAGGAGACCCGGATGCGGCTAGGTTGCACGCAAGTCACTTTTGTATTATGATGTAATGAGCTCTGCCTGCCAGATGCTTGTTGCGACAAGGACTTGGCAGGTAAAGTGAAGTTTTCTAAATATTGAAGCTGCGGTTCCGAGACTTTAGTGAAGCATTTTGATCAATGGGGCTGCGGCCCCGTAACTTTATAAAGAAATTAAGAATGAAAAAACAAGCTGGTTTCACCTTGATTGAACTGGTCATGGTGATCGTGATTCTGGGTATCTTGGCTGCGGTCGCGATTCCGAAATTTATTGATTTGAGCGGCGACGCGACTGCCGCTAAGAATGCCTACACGACCGGGGCTACTGCTGAAGATAATGCGATCTACGCTGCATGCATGAAGATCACGGGCAAGACAGCTGCGCAATGTGGTAGACCTTAGCCGTAGATGCTTGCGTGAATGCAAGAAATGTCCTGTTGGATGAGGCTGCGGCCTCGATTAAATTAAATTAAATTAAATTAAATTAAATTAAATTAAGTTAAGTTAAAGGAAATGAATATGAATATGAAAAAACAAGCTGGTTTTACCTTGATTGAACTCGTCATGGTCATCGTGATTCTGGGTATCCTGGCAGCAGTTGCGATACCGAAGTTTGTTAACTTGTCAGCTGACGCCAAGGATTCAGCGTTGAAAGGGGTGGCAGGCGGGCTCAACTCGGCGAATGCTATTAATTATGCTGCGCGTAGCGCTAATGCAGCCAAAGGCGTAGCCATTACAAACTGCACCAGTGTAGCAAATGCCATGGAAAGCATGCCTGCCGGATATACGATTACCTCCGCAGCGGTTGCGCCGGGAGTGACCGACTCTGCCTGCGTGCTGACTCCAACCAGCGTTGGTACTATAGCTAACACAACATTTTCTGCAACTGGTATTAATTAAGCCCGCGTAGATACTGTCTTCCCCGTCATGGCAAGGTCATAGGGGACAGACCATGGTATTTATGACGTAGTGGTAAACAAAACAGGGGGGGCTTCGGCCTCCC
>JASJPN010000194.1:4110-13479 GCA_031426635.1 Polaromonas sp. | reverse complement strand
GGCAGGTAGCCGACGCAGGCACAAACCGGGTCGAACACCCAGCTGCCCGCCGGCGCTGCCGCCGCTTCGGCGGGTGTCATCTCGCCGCGATAATTGACCGGGTGGCGCTGGAGCAACTCGAACGGATTGTGTTGCGTTAATGCACCAGATGAATTTCCCGACGCTACGTTTTTACGCAAATGGTCCAGCACGAAGGTGGTGCGCAAGGCACCCAAGGTCGTTTTGATGGTCGACAGCTCGGCCTGCCCCTGTAGCACCCGCATTTGGTGAACAAAGACGAGTGTCAGCACCAAAATCAGCCCCGCCAGCAGCGACCACTCCACCATGCGCAGGCTCAGCAGTGGCCTTTTCCAGGGGTATTGCCGGTCTTTGGCCACGGCTAGCCGCCACCTTTGCCCATGGCGGCCGAGCCCAGGTTCCACAACGGCAGGAAAACCCCCAGTGCCAGCAGCAGCACCAGCACGGCGATGACCGCCAGCAAAATCGGCTCGATGGCGGCGGACAGACCCTTGATGTTGTAGTCGGTTTCGCGCTCATACATGTCGGCGATTTCAAACAGCAGCGAATCGAGCTCGCCGGTTTCTTCCCCCACCGAGATCATCTGCATCACCACGGGCGTGAAGACGCCGGTGGCGGCAGCGCAGCGCGAGATGCTCTCGCCGCGTTCAATGCCATCACGCATTTGCTCGATGCGACTGCCAATAAAGGCGTTATCGACGGTTTGCGAGACCACCGTCAGCGCCTGCACCAGCGGCACACCGCTTTGGCTGGACAGGGCAAAGCTGCGGGCAAAGCGGGCCAGGGTGGCTTTCAAAATAATATCGCCCACGATCGGCAGCTTGAGTTTGCGGGCATCCCAGCGGTAACGGCCCTCTGGCGTGCGCAAGTAGCCGCGTATCAGCACCGCAGCACCCAAGGCACCAGCCAGCAGCAGGGGCCACCAGGCCAGCATCCAGCCCGAGAACGCCAGCAGGCCACGGGTAATGAGGGGCAGCTCGGCATGGAAACCGGCAAATACTTTGGCGAACACGGGGATCACGAAAATATTGAGGATCACCACCGCCATCGCCATGGCGATCATCACAAACATGGGGTAGCGCAGGGCGTGCTTGATGCGCTCACGCACATCGCGCTCAAACTCCAGGTGCTCGTTCAGGCGCAAAAAAACCTCGGTCAGCCGGCCAGTCATTTCTCCGACCTTGATCATGGAAATATAGAAGGCGCCGAACTCTTTCATATGGCGCGCCATGGCCGCCGACAACTCGCGGCCCTGGTCCAGGCTGGCGCGGATGTCTTTGAGCATGTCCACCATGGCCGGCTTGGTGGCCGAGGCCTGCAGCCCGGCAAAGGCCCGCAGAATGGGCACTCCCGCTTTGTTGAGGGTGTACATCTGGCGCGAGAACACCAAAATATCTTCCACCACAACGGGCTGGCGACTCAAACTCGCCAGCCAGTTGTCGGCGCTCGATTCAGTCGGCGCAACCGCGACCGCAATGTGAACAGGGGCCACGCCCATCGATAACAGCTGGTCGGCCACGCCCCCTTCGCTCAGGGCTTCGAGTTGACCCTGAACGGCTTCCCCACGCGGGTTGCGCCCACGCCATGCATAGATAGCCATCGGGGTTATGCCTGTTCGTCCACGTCAAAACCAATGCGCAGCGCCTCGGCCAGCGAGGTGCGCCCCTGGCGCACGAGCGCCAGCGCATGGTGGGCCAGCGTGTGCCCCTTCATGCGCTCGCGTGCCGACTTCATGAACGCAGCCGGATCAGAGCGCGAGGCGGCCTGGGTCAGGACAGCGTCCATTTCAAGCAACTCGTAGACGCCTTGCCGACCCGAATAACCGGTGCCGTTGCAGGCCGAGCAACCCCGGCCCCGCATGGGTGACACGGGCGCCCCGGTTTCAATCATGGTGCTTAGCCAGGCCTGCTCTTGCGGGCTGGGCGCATGCGGCTCGGCGCATTCAACGCAATTGAGACGCACCAGCCGCTGGGCGATGACGGCCTGTAGCGAGGTCGCCACCATGAACGGCGGCACCCCCATGTCAAGCAGGCGAAACGGCGTGCTGATGGCATCGCGCGTGTGCAGGGAGGACAGCACCAGGTGCCCGGTGATGGCGGCACGCAGGCCGATTTCAGCGGTTTCGGCGTCGCGCATTTCGCCCACCAGAATCACGTCGGGGTCTTGCCGCAGCGTGGAACGCAGGACACGGGCAAAGGTGAGCTCGATCTTCTCGTTGACCTGCACCTGGGTGATGCCTGGCAGGCGATATTCGACCGGGTCTTCCACGGTGATGATCTTGAGTTCGGCGGCATTGATCTCGGCCAGTGCGGCGTACAAGGTGGTGGTTTTGCCGGAACCGGTCGGCCCGGTGACCAGCACCAGCCCCGAGCTGCGCCCCAACACCTCGCGAAAGCGCTTGAGCATGGCGTCCGGCATGCCAATGCTGTCCAGGCGGCGCATGCCCGCACCCTGGTTGAGCAGACGCATCACGGCGGATTCGCCATAGGTGGCGGGCAAAGTGGACAGCCGCACATCGATGGTCTGCTCTTTCAGGCGCACGCTGAAGCGACCATCCTGCGGCAGGCGTTTTTCAGAAATATCCAGCCCCGCCATCAGCTTGAGGCGCTGTGCCAGCGCGCCGCCAATGCGTTTGTCAGCCTGGGTCTGGGTCTGCAAGACCCCATCGACCCGCACCCGTATTTGCAGCCCGGCTTCTTGCGGCTCAATATGCACGTCCGACGCGCCGACCTGCATGGCATCTTCAAATAGCGATTGCAGCAGCCGCACCACGGGCGCGCCCTCGATGCCGGCCGTGGCCGTGAGTTCACCGAAGTCAACCACGTCGCCCAGGTCTTTCTCCAGCGCCCGGGCGTGACTACTGATCTCTTCGGTGCGGCGATACAGACGGTCAAACGCCAGTGCCAACTGGCTCTCAGGCACCGCCGCAATGGCAATCGTGCGCTTGAGCAGGCGGGTCAGCTCATCAAAGGCAAATAAATCCAGCGGGTCGCCCAGGGCCACCAGCAACGTGTCACCCCTGTCTTCCAGCGCCAGCGCACGAAAACGTCGCGCCGCCGACTCTGGCAACAACCGCACCACATCGGCACGAAAGGGGAAAGTTTTGAGATTGACAAACGGAATGCGCAACTGCCGCGCCAGACCATTGGCCAGCAGTTCTTCGGTGATGATGCCGGTTTCGATCAGCAGGCGTCCGATCTTCTTGCCGGTCTGTCGCTGTAACTCAAGGGTTTGCTGCAACTGCTCCTGCGAAATAAGACGCTGCTGTACCAGCACGTCACCGAGTCGCAGTTTTTCAGGCCGGCCTGGCGCAGGCGGCGGATTGGTCTGAGCGGAAGAGGCTGCTGCTGCCATGTTCATGGGCCATTCCTTAAGCTACAAAAAACCATAGTGTAAATGACGCGGCTTGCGCCCGCTGTCATGGCCCTCGCCGCCATGACCGATCACGAACGCCCGGTCGGCGCGGTCAGGGGTCTCTGCATCCGAGGCCCACAAGTGATGCAAGGACGGTGGATAATAAGTTAGCACTTCACTTATCTGATCGCCACACCTTCATGAAGCCTCACGCCACGACATCGCCGTTTTCACGCAGCCTGCGGATGGCCGTGACCTTGGCATGCACCCTGATCGCGGTGTTTTCTGTTTATGTTTACTCGGAAAAGCAGCATGACCGGACCAACGAGCGGCGCTACCAGTCACGCGTTCTCGCAGACGAGTTGCGCCAGTCTTCCAGCGATCTGACCCGCACGGTGCGCACCTACGTGCTCACCGGCAACCCCGTCTACAAACAACTATATCTTGACATTCTGGACATCCGCGACGGCAGGAAGGCGCGGCCTGACACCGGCACCAGGGTGGCGCTGCTGGAGGCGATGCAGCAGGTCGGATTTGCGGAAGACGAGTTCCGCAAATTGGCGCAAGCCAAGGCTGATTCAGATACGATGACGGCCATTGAATTTGCGGCCATGGCGCTGGTTGAATCTACGGCCCCCAATCTGGACGCCCGCCGCCTGCGGGCCATCCAGATGCTGCATGACGATGATTACCACCAGTTCAAGGCTGACATCATGCGGCCCATCAAGGAGTTCCGTGAGCTGGTCGATTCGCGTACCCTGCGTTCCGTTCAGGAAGCCGAGAGAAGGGCCACGTTGCTGCGCTGGCTGTTTATCGTTGTGGGGCTGGGCCTGCTGCTGTCCCTTTGGCGTACTTTTAACACCCTGCGTACCACGCTGGGCGGGTCGGTGGACGAGGTACACGGACAGATCGCCCGCATCGGTCAGGGTAACTTCACGCAGGCCATTGCCGTTGCACCGGGCATGGGCAACAGTGTGCTGGGCTGGCTGGCCCAGACGCAGCGCCAGCTCAAGGAGATGGAACAAGCGCGCCAGGTGTCGGATGCCAAACTCAAGCGTCTGGCCCAGCTCTACGCGACGCTCAGTGATTGCAATCAGGCCATTGTGCGGTGCACCAACGAGCAGGACCTGTTTGAGCAAGTCTGCCGGGCTGTAGTGGATCAGGGCGGCATGAAAATGGCGTGGATTGGTGGAGTTGATGTGCAAAGCCGCAGGATCAAACCGGTCGCCGCGTATGGCACGGGCATTGAGCATCTCAAGGACCTTCTTGTTTCGGTGGATGCCGACGACCCTGCAGGCCAGGGGCCGACTGGCATCACGGTTCGTAATGACATGCCGTTCTGGTGCCAGGACTACCAGGGCGAACCACGCACGGCGCCATGGCATGCGCTGGGTGCCCGGCTTGGTTGGGCCGCCTCTGGCGTACTGCCGCTGCACCGCGATGGCGCGGTCATCGGAGCCTTCATTATCTATGCCGGAGAGGTCAACGCCTTTGATGAGAAGTCTCGAAACTTGCTGGTTGAAATGGCATCGGACATTGATTACGCGCTCAAAAACTTTGATCGCGAGGCGGCGCGTGCACTGAATCGGGCACAGCGCGAGCAAACCGAGAGGCAACTACAACTCGCGGCCAAGGTGTTTGAGCATGGCAGTGAGGCCATCATCATCACGGACAGCGAGAATCGCATCGTGCGGGTCAACCGTGCCTTCAGCCTGATCACCGGCTACAGCGAGGCCGAAGCGCTCGGCCGCAATCCGAGCCTGCTGGCCTCCGGGCGGCATGGCCCGGATTTTTACCGGGCCCTGTGGGCGTCCGTCCACGCCCAAGGGCAATGGCGGGGCGAAATCTGGAACCGGCGCAAAGACGGCTCGGTTTACCCGGAGCGACTCTCCATCAGCCTGCTGCGCGACAGCAGCGGGGCGGTGGCGAACTATGTCGCCATTGCCACCGACATCAGCAAGCACAAAGACGATGAAGAGCATATCCGGCTACTGGTCGATTTTGACCCGCTGACCGGGCTGCCCAATCGCCGCTTGCTGCGGAACCGGGTCGTCAGCGCCCTGAGCTTTGCGCAGCGTCATGGGGAGCCCATAGCCTTGATGTTCCTGGATCTGGACCGGTTCAAAAATGTGAACGATTCACTGGGCCATCACGTCGGCGACGCGTTGCTGATTCAGGTGGCACAGCGCCTCAAATCGGCGCTGCGCGAGAAGGATACGGTGTATCGCCTGAGCGGGAATGAGTTTGTATTGCTGTGCCCGGGCCTGGACGCGACGTACGCGGCGCATATGGCGAACAAGATGCTGGAGATCAATGCGCAGCACTACCTCATCGCGCAACAGGAACTGGCCATCACCTTCTCCATCGGCATTGCCCTTTATCCAACGGACGGTGATTCTTTTGAGACACTGTCGATGCGTGCCAACACCGCCATGTACCGTGCCAAGCAGGGTGGCCGTAACACCTACCGCTTCTTCACGGCGCAGATGCAGACGGAATCTACCCGCACCTTGCAGCTGGAAAACGGTTTGCGCCGCGCATTGGAGTTGCAGCAGTTGCATCTGGTGTATCAGCCGCAGGTGTCGCTTCATGATGGCCGTGTGGTCGGCGTGGAAGCCCTTCTGCGCTGGGAACACCCGACCCTGGGCACCGTGTCACCGGCTGAATTCATCCCGGTTGCAGAAGACAGCGGGCTGATTTTGCCGATCGGCGAATGGGTACTCAGGACCGCAACCCGACAGTTGCGATCCTGGCTCGATGCCGACCTGCCGCTGCAACTGATGTCGGTCAATCTCTCGGCCGTGCAATTTCGCCACGCCAATCTGCCGGAGCTGGTGACCCAGGTGTTGGCCGATGCCGGCCTGCCGCCGCACTACCTGGAACTTGAGCTGACGGAAGGGGTGGCCATGGACGACCCCTTGAGTGCCATCGCGGTCATGAACCAGCTGCGCCAGCGCGGCGTGCGCATGTCGATTGACGACTTCGGTACCGGCTACTCGTCACTCAGCTACCTCAAGCGATTCTCTGTCTACAGACTCAAAATTGACCAGTCTTTTGTCCGCGACATCACCGACGACCCAGACGACAAGGCCATCGTCGTCGCCATCATCGCCATGGCACGCAGTCTGGGGTTTCAGACCATCGCCGAAGGGGTGGAGACGCAGGGCCAGCTGGACTTTCTGCGTGAACAGGGCTGTGACGAAGTGCAGGGTTATTTTTATAGCCAACCCTTGCTGCCAGCGCAGCTTGAAGCGTTTATACGGCAACTTCAACCCCCATGAGGAACGCGCTATTTCAGGCACGCAGGTCCGTCGCGGGATCCATAACAAAAACCGGGGAAGTGATATGTTTCTAAAACGTCAAGACCACAAAATCAGCCTCCTCGGCGGGCTTCTTTTTTTGATGGGAACGCTGGCAGTGGGTCTGTCCGTTTATGTCGTGATGCAGCGGCAGGCGGAATCCATACTCAGCAAAAGCCTGGTGTCATTGCTACAGAGCAACGGGCGTTTGTTTGAAAACCAGATGGATCAGGCACTGAGCAACACGCAGACAGTGGCTACCCGCCCTCATCTGATTCAAACCCTGAAATTGCTTGGACCAGAACCCAACCATGCCGAAGGGTCGGCCGAGTTGCAACGGGCCGCCCAATCATTTCTGCTGACCGGCTTCGCAGGTTTGTCCATTAACGACGCGCGTGGTCATGAAGTGGCGCGTGCCGGACATTTTTCCCAGAAGCATGATCTGCGCGTTCCCCTGAACACCAAACACCGCGCATTCCTGTTGTGGGATGGGCAATTCATTCTGCATGCCAGCAGGGATATCCTTGATGAACAGGGGCACCGCGTCGGCACGGTCATGACGGAGGTCAGCCTGCCGCTGATGAGCAGCGCCTTTGCCGATATAGCGTCGATCGGGAAAACCGGCGAATTCGCCGTGTGCGCGCCACGGACAGACGACGAAAAGAAGATGGACTGTTTTCTGAGCAATCTTTCCGGAAAAGAGTTCAAGCGTCTTGCCCGGGTCATCGAGGGTCAACCGCTGCCGGCGAACTATGCCCTGGATGGCAAAGCCGGCATTCTCTTTACCAAGGATTACCGGCGGGAGCCGGTGGTCGCGGCCTATGCGCCCGTGGGCTTGTTTGGGCTCGGCCTGGTGATCAAGATCGACCAGGCGGAGCTGTATAACCCGGTGACCGAGCAGTTGAAGTTCATCGTGCCGCTGCTGGCGGCGCTGGTGCTGGTTGGCATGTTGCTGCTGAATTTTCTGGTGGGGCCGCTGGTGCGCAAACTGGTCGATTCGGAGCAGGCAGCGCGTGATGCGAATGCCCTGCTGCGCGACAGCGAAACGCGCTTCACCAACATCGTCAACATGGCGACGGATGCCATCATCAGCGTAGACGAGGATCAACGCATTCTCATCTTCAACCAGGGCTCGGAACGAATTTTCGGTTACACGGCAGCAGAGATGCTGGGGCAACCGCTGGACAGACTGCTGCCGGAGCGCTTCGTCGAGGCCCATCGCAGGCATATTCGTCAGTTCGGCGCGGAGCCGCAAGCCACCCGGCACATGAACAGGCGGCCGGATATTTTCGGGCGGCGCAAGGACGGCAGTGAGTTCTTCGCCGAGGCCAGTATCTCGCAAGCGATGGAAAATGGAAAGCAGGTCTTCACCGTATTCCTGCGCGACATCAGTGAGCGCAAGCAAGTGGAACAGCGTATTGCGCACTTGGCGAACCATGATGCGCTGACCAACCTACCCAATCGCCATCTTCTACAGGATCGCATCCAGCAAGCGCTGCTACAGGCGCAGCGCAATGGCAATCAGGGCGCGGTGCTGTTTATTGATCTGGACCAGTTCAAAGCCATCAACGATTCGATGGGCCACGATATCGGCGATCTGCTGCTGAAAGAGGTTGCGCAACGGCTCGTATCGAGCCTGCGCAGCCAGGACACGGTGGCGCGCCAGGGCGGGGATGAGTTTATCGTGCTATTGCACCGCATCGCCAGCGCCCAGGATGCCGGAACGATGGCGCAGAAGCTGCTGGACGCCTTGCTGTTGCCTTACCAGCTCAAGAAGCAGGAGCTGTACATCAGCGCCAGTATCGGCATCGCCGTGTTCCCGAACGATGGGGCCGACGCGGAGGCGCTGCTCAAACACAGCGATATCGCGATGTACCAGGCCAAGGGAGCCGGACGCAACAACTACCAGTTTTTTGCGCAGCAGATGAATCAGCTGGCGACGGAAAAACAGATGCTGGGGGCACACTTGCACCATGCCCTGGACCGCCATGAGCTGCTGCTGCATTATCAGCCGGTGGTTGACATGGCCAGCGGCCAACTGACGGGTCTGGAGGTCGTGCTGCGCTGGCTGCACTCTGAGCAGGGCTGGATCCCGTCGAGCAAGTTTATCCCGCTGGCTGAGGAGACCGGGCTGATCGCGCCTATCGGCGAATGGGTGCTGCGAACAGCCTGCACGCAGTTAAAAGCATGGCAGGACCAGGGGTATGACGTGCCGCAACTGTCTATCGATCTCTCCGTCAAGCAGTTCCGGCAAAAAGCGCTGGTGCCAACCATTGCACGCATTCTGAGTGAGACCGGCGTGGCGGCGCGCTTCGTGGAGATGGAGGTGACCGAAAGCATCCTGCTGGACAACTCTGATGAGATGGTCGAAGCGCTGCTCACGCTGCACGATATGGGGCTGAAGCTGAGCCTTGACGATTTTGGTACCGGCTACTCCAGCCTGAATTACCTGAAACGTTTTCCGATAGACACGCTGAAGATCGACCGCTCCTTCGTGCAGGACATTGTCATCGATCCGAACGATGCCTTGATAGTTGCGGGCATCATTGGTTTGGCCCACAGTCTGCGGATGAAAGTCGTCGCTTTAGGCGTGGGAACGGCGGAGCAGTTCGCCATTTTGGCACGGCAAGGCTGCGACCGATACCAGGGCAGTTATTTCAGCAAGCCGCTGCCGGCCTCGGAAATCGTCACGAAATTG
>JASJPN010000194.1:0-4010 GCA_031426635.1 Polaromonas sp. | reverse complement strand
CGTTCTTTTTATTTTCACAACGACTTGAGGGAGATGCCATGACATCCGTTGCCAAACAGTCGCTTCGCAAAACGGCCCCGACGCCGGTGCCAACCGCCGACTCGGGTTCGGACAGCCGCGCGATGCTCAAAGGCCAGCAAACCAAGGCCACGATTGTCGAGGCGGCCATGGGCCTGGCCACCCATCTTGGCCTGGAAGGCCTGAGCATCGGCGTGGTGGCCGAGGTGGCGCAGATGAGCAAATCGGGCGTATTTGCCCACTTTGGCTCGCGTGAGGAGTTGCAAATCTCCGTGATTCGCGAGTATTTCAAACAGTTTGAACACGCGGTGTTTTACCCTGCACTGGCCGTTCCACGCGGATTGCCCCGGGTACGGGTGCTGTTTGAAAACTGGATGCGGCTGGTAGCGGGCGAAGTCCAGGCCGGTTGCATCTTCATCAGCGGCGCGGCCGAGTTTGACGACCGGCCAGGGCCGGTGCGGGATGCACTGGCAGGCTCGGTCAAAACCTGGCTGGCCGCGGTGCATCGGGCGGTGATGCAGGCCAAGGAAGAAGGCCATTTGCGCGCTGACGCCGACGAACAGCAAATGGCATTTGAACTACACGGCCTGATTTTGGCGCTGCACTACGAGGCGCGTTTTTTGGAAAACCCAAGCTCGTCTGAGCGCGCCAGGATCGGGTTCAACAACATGCTCACGCGCTACACCGTGAGCCCCCGGCAGACGGCTTGACAAGCTGGCGCCCTCTGGACATGGCCGCACTGCGCATTTCACACCGTCACCCCTCTACTTAGAACCCCAAGGAGCTTCCAACATGCCAACCTACACGCCCCCGCTACGTGACATGCAATTTGTCATGCACGAGCTGCTCAAGGTCACCGACGACCTGCAAGCCATGCCGCGTCACGCCGATATGGATGTGGACACCATCAATGCCGTGCTTGAAGAAGGCGGAAAATTTGCCTCTGAGGTGATTTTCCCGCTCAACATCAGCGGCGACACCGAGGGCTGCACGCACGACAAAGTGACGCATGCCGTCGCCACGCCGACCGGGTTTAAAGAAGCCTATGCCAAATTTGTGGAAGGCGGCTGGGCGGCGCTGAGTTGCGACCCCGCGTTTGGCGGCCAGGGCCTGCCCTTCGTGGTGAACCAATGCTTTTACGAGATGATGAACTCGGCCAACCAGGCCTGGACCATGTACCCTGGCCTGACCCACGGTGCCTATGCCGCCCTGGAAGCGCACGGAACAGAAGAACAAAAGCAGACGTATTTATTTAAGATGACCAGCGGCGAGTGGACCGGCACCATGTGCCTGACCGAACCGCATTGCGGCACTGACCTCGGCTTGATGCGGACCAAAGCCGAGCCCCAGCCCGACGGCAGCTTTCGGCTAACCGGCAACAAAATTTTCATCAGCGCAGGTGAGCAGGACATCACCCCCAACATCATTCACCTCGTGTTGGCCCGTCTGCCCGATGCGCCTGCCGGCATCAAAGGCGTGAGCTTGTTCATCGTGCCGAAGTTTTTGGTCAACGCCGATGGGTCTTTAGGCGAGCGCAACGGCATTTACTGCGGTGGCCTGGAGCACAAAATGGGCATCCACGGCAATGCGACCGCACAAATCGTCATCGACGGCGCCTATGGCACGCTGGTGGGTCAGCCCAACAAAGGCATGGCGGCGATGTTTGTGATGATGAACGCCGCGCGCCTGGGCGTGGGCAACCAGTCGCTGGGCTTGACCGAAGTGGCGTATCAAAACGCCCTGGCCTACGCCAAAGACCGCATCCAGATGCGCTCGCTGTCTGGCCCCAAAGCCAAAGACAAACCGGCCGACCCGATCATCGTCCACCCCGATGTGCGCAAAATGCTGCTGACCGCCAAAGCCTACGCTGAAGGTGGCCGTGCGCTGGCTACCTATTGCGCTGTGCTGCTCGACAAGGAGCACCATCACCCTGACGAAAAAACCCGCAAGGACAGCGGCGAGATGCTGTCCTTGCTGACGCCCATCGTCAAAGCCTTCATCACCGACAACGGCTGGATTGCCACCTCGGGCTGTCAGCAGGTGTTTGGCGGCCACGGCTACATCAAGGAATGGGGCATGGAGCAGTTTGTGCGAGATGCCCGCATCAACATGATTTACGAGGGCACCAACACCATCCAGTCACTCGACTTGCTGGGCCGCAAGATTTTGGGCAACAACGGCGCGACGCTGAAGAAGTTTGGCAAACGCATCGCCGCCTTGGTCGAAGAAGAAGGCGTCAACGAGAAAATGGCCGAGTTCATCAACCCCATGGCCTACCTGGGCGACAAGGTGACCAAGTTCACCACTGAAATTGGCTTCAAGGGTTTTCAAAACCCCGACGAAGTGGGCGCTGCGGCGGTGGACTACCTGCGCGTGGTGGGACATATGGTGTTTGGCTACTTCTGGGCCCGGATGGCGCAGGTGGCACTGCGTGAGATCGCCGCCGGCAATACCGACCCGTTCTATGTCGCCAAGCTGCAAACCGCGCGGTTTTACTTTGCCAAACTGTTTCCAGAGACGGCATCGTTGATGTTGACCGCGCGCGCTGGCAGCAAGGTGTTGATGGATACCGACGCTGCGCTCGCTTGAGTTGGTTCGCTTAAGTTTTGCCTCAATTCAAGGAGACCGTCAATCGTGTCCACATTCCAAATTAAAAAAGTCGCCGTGTTAGGCGCAGGCGTGATGGGCGCGCAAATTGCCGCCCATTTGGTGAACTGCAAAGTGCCGGTCATTTTGTTTGACTTGGCCGCCAAAGAAGGCCCCAAGAACGGCATCGTCACCAAGGCCGTCGAGGGTTTGAAAAAACTCAAACCCGCACCGCTGGGCGTGCCGGAAGATGCCGCGCTCATCACCCCGGCCAATTACGAGGAGCACCTGGGCTTGCTGGCCGAGTGCGACCTGGTGATCGAAGCCATCGCCGAGCGCATGGACTGGAAGCTGAACCTGTACACCCGGATTGCGCCGCACCTGGCAGCGCACGCGATTGTAGCCAGCAACACCTCAGGCCTCTCCATCACCAGGTTGAGCGAAGCCTTGCCCGAGGCGATCAAACCGCGCTTTTGCGGCATTCACTTCTTCAACCCACCGCGCTATATGTACCTGGTGGAGTTGATCAACACGCCCACCACCCAGCCGAAAATTTTGGACGACCTGGAAACATTCGTCACCAGCGGCTTGGGCAAAGGCGTGGTACGCGCGCATGATACGCCCAACTTTATTGCCAACCGAGTTGGCATTGCCGGCATGTTGGCGACCATGAAGCAGGTGGAGAATTTTGGCCTGCCGTATGACGTGGTGGACGATTTGACCGGCAAAAAGCTGGGCCGCGCCAGTTCGGGCACCTTCCGCACGGCGGATGTGGTGGGCCTGGACACCATGACGCATGTGATTAAAACGCTGCAAGACAATTTGACCATTGAGAGTGACCCGTTTTACGACAACTTTGCGACACCAACGGTATTGGCCAGGTTGCTTGAACTGGGCAACCTGGGTCAAAAAACAGGGGCGGGCTTTTACAAAAAAGCAGGCCGCGACATCCTGCGTTTTGACGCAGATGAGCAAGATTACGTACCGAGTGGCAAAAAAGCCGATGAGGTGGTTGGGCGCATGCTCAAAAAGCCCGCTGCCGAACGATTGAACCTGCTTCGCAATGCAGAAGGCGCAGAGCCGCGCTTTTTGTGGGCCATCCTCCGCGACCAATTGCATTATGCGGCTGTGCATTTGCACACCGTGGCTGAAACAGCGCGCGACATTGACCTCGCCCTGCGCTGGGGGTTTGGCATGAAGCAGGGCCCGTTTGAGCTGTGGCAAGAGGCGGGTTGGTTGGCCGTTGCCAACTTGATCAAAGAAGACATTGATGCTGGCAAAGCACTGTGCAAAGAACCGCTGCCGGAGTGGGTGTTCAAAGGCCCGGTCGCCGAGGCTGGCGGGGTGCATGCCCCTGCGGGTTCTTGGAGCGCCTCTGGCAATAAATTCATTGCGCGCCGCAATTT
>JASJPN010000193.1:0-3090 GCA_031426635.1 Polaromonas sp. | reverse complement strand
CCACCGCGGGCTGGTTTGGTCGGCTGAGGGTGATACGACTGCTTTGTCTTCATAGAGTAAAGTCGGTTTTACCAATTGACTTCCCGATCCGGCGTAGACCCAATTCGGTGAATCGTCAAATCCGCCCCCTCAAATTCTTCCTCAGCCGTCAAACGCAAGCCCATCGTCGCCTTCAGCACGCCGTAAACCACCAAACCACCCAAAAGCGCCCAAACCACGCCCATCGCGGTGCCGATGAGCTGCGCCTGCAAGCTAACGCCGCCCATGCCGCCCAGTGCCTTGGCACCGAAGATGCCGGCTGCGATGCCGCCCCAGGTGCCACACAGCCCGTGCAGTGGCCAAACGCCCAGCACATCGTCAATCTTCCATTTGTTTTGCGTCCAGGTGAACATCACCACAAAAATACCGCCTGCTATACCGCCCACCACCAGCGCGCCCAGCGGGTGCATCAAGTCGGAGCCAGCGCAAACGGCGACCAAACCCGCCAAGGGGCCGTTGTAAACAAAACCAGGGTCGTTTTTACCCAAAGCCAGCGCCACCAGCGTGCCGCCGACCATCGCCATGAGGGAGTTGACTGCGACCAAGCCCGAGAGTTTGTCGATGCTTTGCGCGCTCATGACGTTAAAGCCGAACCAACCCACGCACAGCACCCATGCGCCCAGTGCCAAAAAGGGGATGCTTGAGGGCGGATGTGCGCTGATGGAACCATCCTTGCGGTAGCGGTTGGCGCGTGCGCCCAGCAAGATGACGGCGGGCAGGGCGATCCAGCCACCGACGGCGTGGACGACGATGCTGCCAGCAAAGTCATGGAACTCCGCACCCGTCAACGCTTTGATCCAGCTTTGAATGCCGAACTTTTGACCCCAGACCACCCCTTCAAACAACGGGTAGACCACGCCGACGATGACCGCCGTCGCGATGAGTTGCGGCCAAAACTTGGCGCGCTCGGCAATGCCGCCCGAAATAATCGCAGGAATGGCCGCAGCGAAAGTCAACAAAAAGAAAAACTTGACCAGCTCGTAGCCATTTTTGGCAGCCAACTGCTCGGCGCCAACAAAAAAGCTGGTGCCGTAGGCCACGGCGTAACCGAGCACAAAATAGACCACGGTGGAGACTGAGAAGTCGACCAAAATTTTGACCAGTGCATTCACTTGGTTCTTTTTGCGCACGGTGCCGAGCTCCAAAAACGCAAAACCAGCGTGCATGGCCAGCACCATGATTGCGCCTAACAAAATAAAGAGCGCATCTGCGCCCTGTTTCAGTGCTTCCATCATTGTCCTTTTTTGAAAAACTGCTTTTTATGACTTCATTCGGTGCGTTTTATGATAATTTTCTAAAAATGCACGATTTATATGCAATTTTCGCGCCAAATATGGGATTTATCTATCACCATGTTGTACATGCACCATTTTGTAACGTACATTATTTCACATCATGAAAATACTTTACTCATCCTGGCTTTGAAACAGTAAGTTGGCGCGAAACATGCTTGTCTTTATGTCATGAATCCCTCACAACATCTGCGCCTGGTCGTGATCGTGCCTGACTCGCTCTACCCCGATCCTGGGGACGAGCGGGAGTTAGCGCTCGCGCAGCGCTCGCGCAGTTTACGCATTGGACTGCTGGAGAATGGGTTCAACCTGATTGCCACCATCCCTGCCGATGCATTTTTGGCAGAGCGTTTAGCGCAAATACAGCCCGACATGATCATCGTAGATGCACAAAGCGAGGCACGTGACTCCCTGGAGCATGTGGTACTGGCCACGCGCGACGCACGCCGACCGATTGTGCTGTTCACCGACGACGCGGATACCAGCCACCTGAAAGACGCTTTTGCAGCTGGGGTATCCGCTTACGTGGTGGCGGGCTTGTCGTCAGACCGCATTCGCCCGGTGTTGGAAGTGGCCTTGGCGCGCTTTGAGCATGAACAGTCTTTGCGTCAAGAACTGGCCGAGGCCAAAACCGAACTGCAAGATCGCAAAGTGATTGACCGCGCCAAAGGTCTCTTGATGCAGCGGCAAAACTTGAGCGAGTCCGCAGCCTATGACAAACTGCGCAAATCAGCGATGGACAACAACCTCAAACTGGCCGAAGTCGCTCAGCGCATACTGCAAGTGGCGGATCTCCTGGCCTGAGCAGTTGCTCCATGCATACGCATCAAAAGCGGTGCATGACACGCACCCAACTTGCTGCTTTGCACAAACACGGTGCATCACCAACCCATGCATACATAGCAACCTAGCAACCTAGCCGGCTATTTATAACTCCATATTGCTATTAAAAATATAGCGAAAGAAGATATAAAACTGGCATAGTAATTGCTTTATCTTTCATATGACCAACGACGGTCAGCGACTGGGGTTGACCTAATGACGGGTAGAGCCCAGTACCAACAGACAAAGGCGTCCCAAACGTATATGCAGCTTTTTTTGAGCTTGCATCTGCGCTTGGACGCTTTTTTGCTTTTTACCTTGTGCTTTTTTAACTGATGTATTGGAGAAATCTCATGAGCGAACTATTTAACACGGGTATGAGCCGCCGCGCTGTGCTACAGACCGCCGCTGTCGGTGCCATTGGCATCAACCCCGCGCTACGTGCCGCTGTCTATGCCGCAGGCTCGGACGCTCCTGAAAAAACCGAAGTCAAAATCGGTTTCATTCCGCTGACCGACTGCGCCAGCGTGGTGATGGCTTCGGTGCTGGGCATCGACAAAAAATACGGCGTCAAGATCATCCCGACCAAGGAAACCAGCTGGGCCGGTGTACGCGACAAGCTGGTCACCGGCGAACTCGACTTTGCCCATGTGCTGTACGGCCTGATCTATGGCGTGCACCTGGGCGTGGGCGGTGCAAAAAAAGACATGGCGGTGCTGATGACGCTCAACCAGAATGGTCAGGCGATCACGCTGTCGAAAAAGCTCGCCGACAAGGGCGCGGTGGACGGCGCCGGTCTGGCCAAACTGATGGTTTCCGAGAAACGTGAATACACCTTCGCCCAGACCTTCCCCACCGGCACCCACGCCATGTGGCTGTATTACTGGATGGCGGCCAACGGCATCAACCCGATCAAGGACGCCAAGGTCATCACCGT
>JASJPN010000192.1:2696-16904 GCA_031426635.1 Polaromonas sp. | reverse complement strand
CGCCATGCAGCTTGTCCGATATGATGACGCTGACCGTGCAGGTGCAAACGCTGCGGTCAGGATTGACGACGGAATGGATGCCTTTATTCCTTTAACTTGATAGGACGTTTAACCATGAAACTGATCTCCACTCTTCTAACCGCTGCCGTAGTGACCTTGGGTTCACAAGCGACTCTGGCCAAAGAGGCATTCAAACTCACCAGTGCCGACATCAAGCCCAACGCAAAAATTGACATCAAGCACGTGTTCAAAGGCTTTGGTTGCGAGGGTGGCAATGTCTCTCCAGCGCTAGCCTGGCGCGGAGCACCGGCAGGCACCAAGAGCTTTGCCCTGCTGGTGCATGATGCGAACGCGCCGACGGGCGGTGCCGGCTGGTGGCACTGGGTGGTCTACAACATTCCTGCGGATGCAAAAGCCATCGACCAGGGTGCGGGCACCGCAGACGGTGCCAAGTTACCCAAGGGAGCACTGCAAACCAACACGGATTTTGGCGCGCAAGGTTGGGGCGGTCCCTGCCCGCCGCAGGGCCACGGTGTGCACAACTATGTTTTCACGCTGCACGCCTTGAAAACCGACAAGCTGGAATTGCCCACGGGTGCCACGGCTTCTTTGGCGGGTTACATGATCAACGCCAACAGCTTGGCCAAAACCACTTTGCGCGGTGTTTACAGTCGTCCCAAAGCCAGGTAATCCTGATTAACCTGACTGGCATGAGGTTGGGTCAAGCACACAAGGAGTTCCATGAAGTTGGCTTTGCTGTCAGACATTCACGCCAACATTCAGGCCTTTGATGCTTGTCTCGCGCATGCCCGCGATCAGGGCGCGCAGCAGTTTGCGCTGTTGGGCGATTTGGTGGGCTACGGTGCCGATCCCGTGGCCGTGGTTCAGCGCGCGCAGGCCCTGGCCGCCGCTGGCGCATGGCTCATCAAGGGCAATCACGATGCCATGGCCGTCCTGCCGCCGGCGCAGGTCAACAACGTGGGTGACAGCACAGCCGCCTGGACCCACGCGCAACTCGACAGCAGCCAGTGGGATTTTTTAGACAAACTCCCCCTGACGATCCAGCAGAATGCGATATTGCTGGTACACGCCAGTGTGGACGGCCCAGATCTGTGGCGCTACGTCTATGACGAGCGCGCTGCGTGTGCCAGTCTGGATGCTGCTGCGGCCATGCCGGAGGTGCGCTATGTTTTTGGCGGACACGTGCATATGCAAACCCTGTATTACCGTGGCGCGGGAGCGGACTTGATGAAGTTCACGCCCACGCCCGGTGTGGCCGTGCCGGTTCCCAGGCATCGCCATTGGCTGGCCACGACCGGCTCGGTGGGACAGCCCCGGGATGGCAACCAGCAGGCCATGTACGCCTTGTTTGACCTTGAGACATCGAAGCTGACCTTTCAGCGGGTGTCTTATGACCACTATGCCGCTGCTGCCGCTATTCGGCGCGCCGGGTTGCCGGCCGTCTTTGCAGACAGGTTGGAGTCAGGCCGATGAAGCTTTTGGAGTCCGGTGCACAACTGGACGGTTTTACGATCGAAGCCTGCATTCACTCCGGCGGCATGGCTCACATTTACCGCGTACGCTATACCGAGGGCGCCCGCGATCCGGGCTTCCCGATGGCCATGAAAATCCCACGCATGACGGCCGGTGACGGTGCCGAAAATATTGTCAGTTTTGAGGTGGAGCACCAGATCATGCAGGTCCTGACGGGGCCTCACGTCCCGCGCTTTGTGGCCGCTGGTGACCTGGAAAATGTGCCCTATCTCGTCATGGAGTATGTGCCCGGTCAAACCCTGCAACATTGGCTGGATGCACCAGAGCGTCCGGGTGTGGATGAGCTGGCCCGTCTGGGTGCGGCCGTGGCGTTGGCGGCGCACAGCCTGCATCAGCAGAACACGGTCCATCTGGACTTGAAGCCGGCCAATGTGCTCGTCCGGCCCGATGGCAGCGCGGTGTTGCTGGACTTTGGCCTGTCCTGGCATGCGTCCTACCCGGATTTGCTGGCCGAACAGCTGCGCAAAGCAGTGGGCTCTCCCACCTGGATTTCACCGGAACAAGTGGTGGGTGTGCGGGGTGATCCACGTAGCGACATTTTTGCCCTTGGCATCATGCTGTACCAGTTGGCCACGGGTGTGTTGCCGTTTGGTGAGCCCCAAACCGAAGGCGGCATGCGTCAGCGGCTGTGGATGGATCCGACGCCCCCGCGCAAGCTGCAGCCGCAGCTGCCCGAATGGCTGCAGGAGGTCATCTTGCGCTGTCTTGAGCCCGAGGCGGCCAAACGCTATCCATCGGCGGCGCACCTGGCGTTTGACCTGCGTTACCCCGCGCAGGTCAGCGTGACCGAGCGGGGCCGCAATATCACAGGCACTGGTTTTGGCACCCATTTCAAACGCTGGCTCAAAGCCGCTGGCATGCACTATCAGCCCAGCCCGCTGCCGGCCCGACAGATTGATGAAGTGCCCATCGTGATGGTGGCCGTTCCGCACAATGATGTGACTGATGCCACGCTGTATTCCTTGCGTCAAGCCGTGGCACGCTCCCTGGGCACACGCCCGGGCGCGCAGTTGGCGTGCGTGACCGTCATCTCCCCCGGGCGAACCAATGCAGCAAGCAACGAGACCAGTGAGACCAGCGTGCACCGCAAGTACCTTGCACGCCTGCGTCAGTGGGCGCAGCCGCTGGGCCTGCTGGGTCACCAAACCTCGTACCATGTGCTGGAGGCGGGTGATGTGGCGCAGGCGCTGGTGAGCTACGCGGCAGGCAACCGGGTCAGTGTCATCGTCATGGGCGCAGCAACGCACGGTCTGAGGACGCAACGCTTTGTCGCCACCGTGCCCATCAAGGTGGCGATGGAGGCGCCATGCACCGTGATATTGGTCAAACAGGCCTTGCCATTTGAGCGACTGGTCGAACAAGCGGCGACATGGAAGCCGGCCTGGAACCGGGACCTGGACGCGCCGTTCTAAGGGTGCTACGTCTCGCGTTTGAAACCGTTCTTTGTCAGCGCCAGTGCGAGCCTGGATGCTTGATGTTACAAAACGGATGATTGGAGTGACAATCAGGACATGATGAATTTGTCACACCCAGAACCCGCTAAAAACCTGCATCATGCCTTTGAGTCCCTGACGCCCGATGTGGTGCTTGATGCGCTGGCCAGCGTGGGTTTGTATGGCGATGGCCGCTTGACGGCGCTCAACTCGTATGAAAATCGGGTCTACCAAGTGCATTTGGAGCAGGGGCTGGGCAGAGACACGAAGGCGCCCAGCTCAGTGGTGGTCAAGTTCTACCGCCCCGAGCGCTGGAGTGACGCGCAGATACGCGAGGAACACAGCTTCAGCTTTGAACTGATGGCCGCCGAGATTCCTGTCGTTGGCCCCTTGGTTTTGCAGGGTGAAAATTTGCATCACCATGCCGGCTTCTCCTTTAGCGTCAGCCCCCGGCGCGGTGGCCGCCCGCCTGAGCTGGACGACTTTGAGGTGCTGGAGTGGATTGGCCGCTTTTTGGCGCGCATCCACACCGTGGGCGCAGCCAAACCGTTTGTGCATCGCCCCGCCCTGGATGTGCAAAGCTTTGGTCAGGACTCGATGGATTGGCTGCTCAGCCACGACATGGTGCCGCTGGACGTGCAAGGGGTGTGGCAGAAAACATGCCAAAATGCTATTGATAGTGTAGCATCACAGGCATATTTCACGCTGGCTAAAGCTAAAAACGAGACTGAAAATATAGATAAAAATGATAGCGCGGGGGCTATTCAGACGATCCGCCTACACGGCGACTGCCACCCCGGAAACATCTTGTGGACACCGACCGATTTACCGCACGGCGGCCCACATTTCGTTGACTTGGACGACGCCAGAAGTGGCCCTGCCGTGCAAGACCTGTGGATGTTGCTGTCCGGCGACCGTCGCCAACGCACCACGCAATTGAGCGCGTTGATCGACGGCTACGAACAATTTCGCCCGTTTGATCGCCGCGAGCTGGCGTTGATTGAACCGCTACGCACCCTGCGCTTGATTCATTACAGCGCGTGGCTGGCGCGCCGATGGCACGACCCCACCTTTCCGATCAACTTTCCGTGGTTTGGCTCCAGCGACTACTGGACATCTCAGGTACACATGCTGGAGGAGCAGATCGAGGCGATGCAGGAAGCGCCGCTGATGGTGTAAGTGATGGAACGGTAGGTTGCTTGCACCTGAATCTGGATCGTTCTAGAATGGTTTGTCGCTTTGCGATTCGACGGACACTATTTCTGGAGTCTGGGGTGGTGTGATCTGTGACTGCTTTGTGTCATGTTGTGCTCAGTTGACTTCTGCAACTTACTACGAAAGAGATTGCCATGTTCAAACATATCCTGATTCCCACTGACGGTTCTGAGTTGTCGAAGGTCGCCATTAAAAATGGTGTGCGGTTTGCCAAAGAAATCAACGCCAAAATCACCGGCTTAACAGTGACGGTGCCCTATCATTACTTTGCAGTCGATGTGATGCAAGTAAGCGACACGCCCGAGCAGTACGCCATCGACGTGAAGGCCATGGCCGATCGTTATTTGAGCGTCATCAAAGAAGAAGCGAGCAAAGCCGGGGTGGCATGCGAACTGGTGCATCGCAGCAGCGAGCATCCGTATGAGGAAATTGTGAAAACCGCGCAAGACCGCCAGTGCGATGTGATCTTCCAGGCCTCACATGGTCGGCGCGGAGTGGGCGGGGTCATTTTGGGCAGCGAGACCCAAAAAGTGCTCACCCACTCCAAAATCCCCGTCGTGGTGTTCCGCTGACAGTTCAGACCAACAACGCGTTCACCCGTCGCACGTACGCTGCTGGGTCGGCAGGCATGCCGCCTTCGGCCAGCAGCGCTTGGTCAAACAGGATGTGCGCCAGGTCGTTGAAATGCACCGAGCCGTCGAGCTTTTTGACCAGCGGGTGCTCGGCGTTGACTTCCAGTACGGGTTTGACTTCGGGTGCGGTTTGACCCGCTTGCTTCAACATGCGCGCCAGTTGCGTGCTCATACCGTGGTCTTGCACCACCAGACAAGCGGGTGAATCGACCAGGCGGGTGGTGACCCGCACGTCTTCAGCCTTGTCTTTCAGCGCTTCTTTGAGTTTGGCGAGCAGCGGTTTGAAGGTTTCAGCGGCAACTTCTGCCGCTTTTTTCTCGTCCTCGTCTTGCAGTTTGCCCAAATCGACCGCGCCTTTGGCCACGCTTTGCAGCGGGGTGCCATCAAAGTCTTGCAGGTAATTCAGCGCCCACTCATCCACGCGGTCGGTCATCAAGAGCACTTCAATGCCTTTTTTCTTGAACACTTCCAGCTGCGGGCTGTTTTTGGCCGCGGCCAGGTTGTCGGCAGTGATGTAGTAAATGGCTTCCTGGCCGTCCTTCATGCGGGCTTTGTAATCGGCAAAGCTGACACTCACCGAGTCGGTGGTGCTGGAAGCGAAGCGGAGCAGCTTGGCCAGACGCTCTTTGTTGCCAAAGTCTTCGCCCAGACCTTCTTTCAGCACCGCACCAAACTCGGCATAGAACTGGCTGTATTTGCCAACGGCAGCTTCCTGTTCGGCTTTTTCTTCAACCGATAGCACGTCCGTCACGCCATCGGCCGATTTGTCAGCGCCTTCGGTTGCATGGATAGCCCCCTCGGTAGCGACGGGCAACGCATTGTGTTTTGCCAAATCTTCCAGCATCCCCAGGACGCGCTTGGTGCAGCCTTCGCGGATAACTTTCACGTCGCGGCTCTCTTGCAACAGTTCGCGTGAGACATTGAGCGGTAAATCATTGGAATCGACCACGCCTTTAACGAAGCGCAGGTAGCTCGGGAGCAAGGCCTCCGCATCGTCCATGATGAAGACGCGTTTGACGTAGAGTTTCAACCCCGAGTTGCGCTCGCGGTTATACAAATCCATCGGCGCTTTGCCAGGGATGTAGAGCAACTGGGTGTACTCGGAGCTGCCCTCCACGCGGTTGTGGGTGTAGGCCAGTGCGTCCGCGGGGTCGTAGCTGAGCTGTTTGTAAAAGTCCTGGTACTGCTCAGCCGTGATGTCTTTCTTGGGCCGTGTCCACAGCGCGCTGGCCTGGTTCACAGTCTCCCACTCGCCGGTCATGACCATGCCGCCGCCGGTCGTTCCCTTGGACGGGTCGTCTTTGTCAATCGGCTCGCCCTCTTTCCACGCTTCCTTTTCCATCAAAATGGGCAGGCTGATGTGGTCGGAGTACTTGTTGATGATGCCCTTGACCTTCCAGCTGTTGGTGTAGTCCAGTGCGTCGTCGCGCAAGTGCAGCGTCACGCTGGTGCCGCGCTGCGGGCGGTCCATGCTTTCCACCTCAAAGTCGCCCGAGCCGCCGCTGACCCAGCGCACGCCCTCGGATGTTGGCAGCCCCGCACGGCGCGATTCGACCGTGATTTTGTCCGCCACGATGAAACCCGAGTAAAACCCCACGCCAAATTGACCAATCAACTGCGAATCCGCCTTTTGGTCGCCGCTGAGCTTGGAGACAAAGTCTTTGGTGCCGCTTTTGGCGATGGTGCCCAAATTGTCAATCGCTTCCTGCTGGGACAGGCCAATGCCGTTGTCAGAAATGGTCAGGGTTTTGGCGTCTTTATCAAAGCTCACGCGCACTTCCAGGTTGGGTGCGTCTTCAAACAGCGCTGGCGTATTCAGCGCCTCAAAGCGCAGTTTGTCGCAAGCGTCCGAGGCGTTGGAGATGAGTTCGCGCAGGAAAATCTCTTTGTTGGAGTACAAGGAGTGCGTCACTAAATGCAGTAACTGGGCAACTTCGGCCTGGAATGAGAGGGTTTGCTTGGTCATAGGGAATGGTTAGATTTCAAAAAATACAACAAATAGAACCCGCCAGCAAGAAGGTAGGTGGCGTGGGGAACCCCCCAATTATGGGCGAAAGGGACAGGTTTCAAGAGTTGCTGTTGCCAGGCACTAGGTCCTCTGTCATGCTTAGCCCGTTCATTGCAGTAAAGGGTTCAACATGCCGGTTAGCATCCTTCCTCCTGGCCGCGACAAGGCTTTAGACAACACCTTCCCAACCCTGGACGCCACACGGTGCCCCGTATGCGGCAGTGCCAACCTGTGCGCCATGGAAATCGAACGCGCTACGGGCGTGCCGCAACCGCCTTGCTGGTGCACCACCGTGCACTTTGATGCCGAGTTGCTGGCACGCCTGCCTCAGAATCAGCGCAATCTGGCGTGTATTTGCGCGACTTGCGCGGAAAAACAAGCCTGACGGGCCGATCAATGTTGCCACGCGTCGTCACAGAGGGGCCCAATCGGCATCAGACAGGTTAGGGATAAACTAGGACGCTATGTCCAAATACAAGTTTGAAGTTGCCGTTACCTCGCAATACATCGCAGAGCAGTCAGACCCGCCAGACGATGTGTATGCGTTTGCCTACACCATCACCATCAGCAACACGGGGCAGATCCCGGCACAACTGATTTCGCGCCACTGGATCATCGTGGATGCCAATGGCCACACCGAAGAAGTCAACGGGCTGGGCGTGGTCGGCCATCAACCGCTGCTCAAACCGGGTGAGTCCTTCCAGTACAGCAGCGGTTGCCGTCTGCGCACCGCCACCGGCACCATGCACGGCAGCTATTTTTGCGTGGCCGAAGATGGTGAGCGGTTTGATGTTCCGGTGGACCTCTTTGTGCTTGAAGCTGACACACCCAATGCACGGGTCTTGCACTGAATTTGATTGACCGGCTGAGTTAGCCTGCAAACAACTCGGCGCTGTCCTTGGGTGGCATGACCCCCAAATGTCGATACGCTGCCAGCGTCGCAATGCGTCCGCGCGGCGTGCGCTGCAAATAGCCTTGCTGGATCAAATACGGCTCAATCACGTCTTCAATCGTGTCGCGCTCTTCGCCAATGCTGGCGGCGATGTTGTCCAATCCCACCGGGCCGCCGTCGAAGCGGTGAATGACGGCCTCCAGCATTTTTCGATCCATGATGTCCAGGCCTTGCGGATCGACATCGAGCATGGACAAGGCTTTGTTGGCAATATCCAAGTTAATACGCCCTTTACCCTTCACGTCCGCGTAGTCGCGCACGCGGCGCAGCAGCCGATTCGCAATCCGTGGTGTGCCACGCGAGCGCCGTGCAATCTCAAAGCCACCCTCTTCATCGGTGGGTACATTGAGCAAACCGGCGCTGCGTTTGACGATGCGCGCCAATTCGTCGGCCGTATAAAACTCCAGCCGCGAGACAATGCCAAAACGGTCGCGCAGCGGGTTGGTCAGCATGCCCGCGCGCGTGGTGGCACCCACCAGGGTGAAGGGCTGCAAATCGAGCTTGATGGAGCGCGCCGCCGGGCCTTCACCAATCATGATGTCGATTTGGTAGTCTTCCAGCGCGGGGTACAGAATCTCTTCCACCACGGGACTGAGGCGGTGGATTTCGTCAATAAACAAGACGTCGTTCTTTTCCAGATTGGTCAGCAGCGCCGCCAAATCCTTGGGCTTTTCCAGCACCGGCCCGCTGGTTTGGCGCAAGTTAACGCCCAATTCGTGCGCAATGATGTGCGATAGCGTGGTTTTCCCCAGTCCTGGCGGGCCAAACAGCAGCACATGGTCGAGCGCCTCGCGCCGCATCTTCGCCGCACCAATGAAAATTTCCAGCTGCTCGCGCACCTTGGATTGACCCACATAGTCGTCAAACAGCTTGGGGCGCAAGGCACGCTCAATCGCTTCCTCGTTGGGCGAAGCAGGCTCGCTAGAGATGACCCGTTTGGCGGGTGGCATGGCGAAATCGTCGGTTTGGATACTCATGAGGGTGTTTTGTCGCGGATTTTGTCAGGTGTTGCTTGATGTCGATTTACTTCGCCAGCGCCCGCAGCGCCAGCTTGATGCCATCACTCACGCCCACATCGCCCGGCAGCGCTTTAAGTGCCAGCGCCGCTTCTTTGTCGCTATAGCCCAAGGCGACCAAGGCTTGCAAAATATCGACTTGTGCGTCACTGCTCGCATGGTGCGGCACGCCGATGTCGGCACCGAGCTTGCCCTTGAGTTCCAGCAGCAGGCGCTCGGCGGTCTTTTTGCCGATGCCGGGGACTTTGACCAACCGGCCTGCTTCTTGCAGGGTGATGGCTTGCGCCAGCTCGCTCACGCTCATGCCCGACAGCACCGACAGGGCGGTGCGCGCGCCCACGCCCGAGATTTTGATGAGCTGGCGAAAGGCTGCGCGCTCTTCCAGTGTGGCAAAGCCGAATAAAATTTGCGCATCTTCACGCACCACAAAATGCGTCAGCAGCGTGACCATGCCCCCTGGTGCGGGCAGGTTGTAAAACGTGCTCATGGGCACGTCAACCTCGTAGCCCACGCCGTGGCAGTCGATGACGATTTGCGGCGGGTTTTTGTCGCACAGGGTGCCGGTTAATTTACCTATCATGGCTGGCCTGGTAAGGTTTGTATGCAGATGAAGGTCATTGGTGTAAATTAGCGTACATGTTAGAGAGAATAAACGGAATAAACGGAAGGCGCCGCCTCAAAGTTAATTCAAAGCCACCGCATAGATCACTCAAAGGATTATCAGCTTGATTCTGCGCCACACCTTTTCACCGCCCAACAACACCCGCACGGGGCATTTGTGCGGCCCGTTAGACGTCCATTTGCGTAGCATCGAGGCCGCACTCAAGGTGAGCATTGCGCACCGCCACGAGCAGTTCAAGATTGACGGCACCAAAGCCAAGGCGAACCAGGCGCTGGAGATGCTGCAAGCACTGTACGAGATGGCGGATCGCCCCATAGCACCCGACATCGTGCAGATCATGCTGGCCGGCGACCCGGACCTGGTTGCCACAGGTCAGGGCGATGTCACCCTCGTCACCCGAAGCAAGGACTTGCGCGCTCGCACACCGAATCAGCAACTGTATTTGGACAACATCGCGAGCCACGACATCACCCTCGGCATTGGCCCGGCCGGCACCGGAAAAACCTATCTGGCGGTAGCCTGTGCGGTCGATGCGCTGGAGCGCAGCGCGGTGCAGCGCATTGTGCTGACGCGTCCGGCGGTCGAGGCGGGCGAGCGCTTGGGCTTTTTACCCGGTGATTTGACGCAAAAGATCGACCCCTACCTGCGCCCGCTGTACGACGCTTTGTATGAGCTGATGGGCTTTGAGAAGGTGCAAAAGGCCTTCGAGCGCCAAGCGCTGGAGGTGGCACCGCTGGCTTTCATGCGCGGGCGCACGCTGAACAACGCCTTCATCATCCTGGACGAAGCGCAAAACACCACGCCCGAGCAGATGAAGATGTTTTTAACGCGGATCGGTTTTGGTGCCAAGGCGGTGATCACCGGCGACGTCAGCCAGATTGACCTGCCCAAAACACAACTCAGCGGGCTGATTGACGCCGAGCGGGTGCTCAAGCGCGTGCCAGGCATCGCCATCAGCCGCTTTACCAGTGCGGATGTGGTGCGCCATCCGCTGGTGGCACGCATTGTCGATGCCTACGACGCCAAACGCAAGAGTTGAGGATATCACTTGTGACCCTGTTCGCGTTTTTGTTTGCTATTAATTTAATAGCTACAGAGGCAAATAATACGCCGTCTAGAGGCTAAAAATGCTTAAAAATTTGACACTTTCCCTGCAATTCGGACGTTTCCCGGAAGCCGCGCGCCATCGCGCAGCCTTGCCCAGGCACTTTGTTGCGCGCTGCATCAAACATGCCCTGCAGGCAGATGCGATAGAGGCTGAAATCACGGTGCGCATCGTCGACGCCGCCGAGGGGCGGGCGCTCAACCTGGATTACCGCCACAAAGACTACGCCACCAACGTGCTGACATTTGACTACACGCAAGCGCCGTTTGTCACAGCCGACCTGGTGCTGTGCGCCCCCGTGGTTGAAAAGGAAGCCCAGGACAACGGCAAAACGCTGGCAGCGCATTACGCCCACCTGCTGGTTCACGGCACGCTGCATGCGCAAGGCTATGACCACGAAACCAGCGAGGCGGATGCACTGGCGATGGAGGCCAAAGAAGTGGCGATTTTGGCCAGACTGGGCATGGCAAACCCGTATATTTAGCAACATGGAGCAGCGTAAAATTTCGGGTGATTTTTGACGACCTATCGTGATGACATTACCAGCGCTCAAAGGCGTGCGCGTTCTCAGCCTCAGTTTGAATTTGCCCGGCCCTGGCGCGTTGATGCGCTGTCAGCAGATGGGTGCCAGGTGCGTCAAATTGGAGCCTCCCAGCGGCGACCCCATGGCGCTGTACAACCAACCAGCCTACGCCCAATTGCACAGGGGTGTGCGGGTGGCTCAAGCCGACCTTAAAACCGAGCCAGGTCAACGCGCCTTGCACCGCGAGCTGGCTAAAGCCGATGTTTTGCTGACCTCGTTTCGGCCTTCGGCGTTGATCAAGCTTGGTTTGAGCTGGAAGCCGCTGCACAAACAATACCCGCAGCTCAGCATGGTCGCCATCGTCGGTGCGCCCGGCGTGCGCGCTGAGGAGCCGGGGCATGATTTGACCTACATGGCAGAAAACAATCTGGTGCCCGGCCTGGACTTGCCCGCAAGTTTGTACGCCGACATGGGCGGCTCCCTCATGGCCAGTGAAGCCGTGTTGCAGGCCACGCTGCTTCAGCGTATGACAGGCAAGGGCGTCTATGCCGAGGTGGCGTTGTCGCGTGCTGCTGCCTATATGGGCCTGCCGCGCACCTGGGGACTGACACAACCGGGTGCTGCCGTCGGTGGTGGGCATGCCGGTTACCGGGTCTACCCCTGCAAAGATGGCCGCGTAGCCCTGGCCGCGCTGGAGCTTCATTTTGCCGCCGCGCTGTGTGCCTTGGTCGGTGTATCGGTGGTGAACATCAAGACCTTGTTTGCACCGCAAACGCACCAAAGCATTGCGACATGGTTGTTAACTAAAACGTGCAAACAGCTAGATGCTTTGGCGATAGAAAAGGACATTCCGCTACACACTTTGCCCAAATCATAAACAGGTTGCGGCGTTTTATCGGGTTTCAGGTCAACTCAAAGTGACTTGGGCGAACTTGCGTTTACCCACTTGCAGCACATAAACACCGGCACCGAGTTTCAAGCCCTTGTCGCTGACCACATGGGAGTCTACGCGGACACCGCCGCCGTCGATCAAGCGGTTGCCTTCGCCACTGGAGGCAGCCAAGCCGGCCATTTTCAGCAGCGCGCCAATCCCAAGCGCCGCGCCGCCTTCAGCCAATGGCAGACTCAGCTCGGCAATCTCGTCAGGGACGCCGCCTTTGCTGCGGTTGATGAAGTCTTGCTCGGCCGCATCGGCCGCCGCCGGCGAGTGAAAACGTGCGGTGATTTCTTTGGCCAGCGCGACTTTGGCATCTTTGGGGTTGCGCCCAGCCGCCACTTCGGCTTTCAGTGCCTTGATGTTGGCCTCGCTCTTGAAGCTCAGCAAGGTGTACCAGCGCCACATCAGCACGTCGGAAATGCTCAGCACCTTGGCAAACATGGTGTTGGCGTCTTCTGAAATACCGATGTAGTTGTTTTTGCTTTTGGACATTTTCTCCACCCCGTCGAGTCCCTCCAGTAGCGGCATGGTCAAAATGCATTGCGGCTCCTGGCCATATTCCTGTTGTAAGTGACGCCCCACCAAGAGGTTGAATTTTTGGTCGGTTCCGCCCAGCTCCAGATCGCTCTTGAGTACCACGCTGTCATAGCCCTGCATCAGCGGGTATAAAAACTCATGCACACTGATCGGCGTGCCGGACTTGAAACGATCATGAAAATCGTTGCGCTCCATCATCCGCGCCACGGTGTACTTGGCAGCCAGCTCGATCATGCCGCGCGAGCCCAGTGTGTCGCCCCATTCACTGTTGTAGCGAATCTCGGTTTTTGACGAATCCAGCACCATGGAAGCTTGGCGGTAGTAGGTCTGGGCGTTGACCTCAATCTGCTCACGGGTCAGTGGTGGGCGGGTGGTGTTGCGGCCCGACGGGTCACCAATCAGGGTGGTGAAGTCGCCAATCAAAAAAATCACCGTGTGGCCCAAATCCTGCAACTGGCGCATTTTGTTCAGCACCACGGTGTGACCGATGTGGATGTCTGGCGCGGTGGGGTCGAGCCCAAGCTTGATGCGCAGCGGTGTGTGCGTGGCTTCGGAGCGCACCAATTTTTTCACCCAATCGCTCTGGGGAAGCAACTCATCGCAGCCCCGTAAACTGACCGCCAAGGCATCGCGTACCTGGTCTGAGACGCCATTTAACAGGTCGGATTGTTGGCTAGGCTCTTGATTCATATGGTAATTTTGTGTAAAAACGTTAAGGCGCTATACTGTAGGATGTTGCCTACGTGGACAGTATTTTATCTTTGTCCTTCTGCCTCCCGCTATTTATCGAACGCTTCTATCGAAAGCTTCATGGCCCAGTATTTTCGGAGTTTCTTAATTTGATGAATTGGAATAACGCAACGGCGACTGACATGCTCAGTAAAGTGGACGCCCTTTTTACGCGTCTCGTGCGCAGTGTGCATCGTCACCCCCAGCGCCTCGCCACGGCCGTAGCCGCGCTCTTACTCAGTGTTGGCGGTGGTGCTTTCGCCCTGGTGTCCCTGGATAACACAGCCAAAGATGTTGTGGTGCGTGAAGTAACAGAAAGCATCCCTACGCTAGACATAGGCGTACAAACTGCTGCACTGCAAGCGCCGCCGTTGACCTTGTTTCGTACCACCACCACACGACCTAACGACACGGCTGACACCTTGTTAAAGCGTGTCGGTGTGTTTGATGCTGCTGCCGCCGCGTACCTGCGTCACAGCATCGATGCGCAGCAAGTTTTGTTTGGACGCAATGGACGGGTCATCACCGTGGAAGTTGGGGCTGACAATGGCTTGCTGAAATTGACAGCACGCTGGATCAGCAATGACAGCGACGAGAGTTTCCAGCGGCTGGTGATCGACAAAGCAGCGACTGGTTTTGCCTCACGCATAGAGCGTGCGCCGCTGGTCGCGACCAGCCAGCTGAGCAGCGGCACCATCCAGTCCTCCCTTTTTGCAGCCACCGATGAAGCGGCTATTCCCGATGCTGTTGCCGTGCAAATTGTCGAAATATTCTCTGGGCAAATCGACTTTCACCGTGCTTTGCGCAAGGGTGATCGTTTTTCTGTGGTGTATGAAACCTTGCAAGCCGATGATGAACCGTTGCGTTCTGGCCGAGTGCTGAGCGCTGAGTTCGTCAATAACAACAAAACCTACCAGGCCATGTGGTTTCAAGAGCCGGCCAGCG
>JASJPN010000192.1:0-2596 GCA_031426635.1 Polaromonas sp. | reverse complement strand
CGGCCAGCGCCGGCAAGGGGGGGTACTATGCCCTCGATGGCACCAGTCTGCGCCGTGCTTACTTGGCTTCCCCGATGGAGTTTTCGCGCATGACCAGTGGTTTCAAGATGCGTTTCCACCCAATTTTGCAGAAGTGGCGGGCTCATAACGGGGTCGATTATGCTGCGCCCACGGGCACACCCGTGCGCACGGTCGGCGACGGTGTCGTGGATTTTGCGGGCGTTCAAAATGGTTTTGGTAACGTTGTGATCATCAAGCATCGAAGCAATCACACCACGCTCTATGCACACCTGAGTCGCATAGATGTGAAAAAAGGGCAGGTGGTTAGCCAGAGTGACAGGGTGGGTGCGGTAGGCACCACGGGTTGGTCAACGGGGCCACACCTGCATTTTGAATTTCGAGTTGGTGGCGAGCATCGCGACCCGCTGACCATTGCCAATGAAGGCGGTACGCTGCCTGTATCAGTAGCGGCTAAAGCGCAGTTTGACCGGGTATCAAGCCTGATGCGTGTGCAGCTCCAACAAGCAGCTTCAGTGGTGCAAGCCAGCGCACAATAAACGGCTTTTTTGCATGTCAGACCTGTACATTGGCCTGATGTCTGGCACCTCCATGGACGGTGTGGATGGCGTGGTGCTTGATTGTTCAAACACCAGGCCCGCCGTCGTGGCATATGCATGTGCACCGTTGTCGGCCGAACTGCGAGCTGAGCTCCTGGCGCTCAATACTGCTGGCGAAAACGAGTTGCACCGCGCAGCCCTAGCGGCCAATGCATTGGTGCGGGTTTATGCACAAGTCGCAGCGCGGCTCATGACGCAGAAGGCGTTGACCGCTTCAGATGTTCAAGCGATAGGTGCGCATGGGCAAACGGTACGCCATCGACCGGGCGAATTTGATGCGACTGGCTACACCGTGCAACTCAACAACCCTGCGCTGCTGGCCGAGTTGACGGGCATCGATGTGGTTGCCGATTTTCGCAGTCGTGATGTGGCTGCGGGTGGTCAGGGGGCGCCCTTGGTGCCAACCTTCCATCAAGAAATGTTTGCGCGCCCCAATGAGCGTGTTGCGGTGCTCAATATCGGGGGGATTTCAAACCTCAGCGTGCTGAGCGGGCAGTCCGTTGTGGCTGATGCGCAGGTGGTGGGCTTTGATTGCGGTCCAGGCAATGCGCTGATGGACTACTGGTGTCAGCAGCACACGGGCCAGATGTATGACGCGGACGGTCATTGGGCAGCTAAGGGACAGGTACTGGACGCTTTGCTTGGCGTTTTATTGGCCGAACCATTTTTAAGCAAAGCACCACCCAAAAGCACGGGGCGCGATTTGTTCAATGCCCCTTGGTTGCTTCAACATTTGCAACAGTTTCCCCATGTTTTGCCCGTAGATGTGCAGGCAACCTTGACGGAATTCACGGCTCAATCTTCTGCCATGTGCCTGAAAGGCTATGCAAATAATAGCAAAAGACTGATTGTTTGCGGTGGTGGTGCGCTCAACAGACACCTGATGCAGCGTCTGCAAGCGGCACTGTCCGGCGTGGTTGTGGCAAGTTCAGCCGACCATGGCCTGCCACCACTTCAGGTCGAGGCGGCGGCCTTTGCCTGGTTGGCGCGCAAAACGTTATGGCGTGAAACGGCAAGTCTTCAAAGTGTAACGGGAGCCCGTGGCGCCCGTATTTTGGGCGCCATCTACCCCGCCTGACGGGGTTTGTTAAGCGCTAAAGCTGGAGCCGCAGCCGCAAGTGGTGGTGGCGTTGGGATTCTTGATGACAAATTGAGCACCCTGCAGGTCTTCTTTGTAGTCTATTTCAGCGCCAACCAAGTACTGGTAGCTCATCGCGTCAATCAAGAGGGATACGCCATTTTTAGACATGGTGGTATCGTCTTCATTGGTGATTTCATCAAACGTGAAGCCGTACTGAAAGCCAGAACAGCCGCCACCTTGAACGAACACGCGCAGTTTCAAATCCGGGTTGCCTTCTTCGGCAATCAGGTCAGCTACTTTGGCCGCTGCATTGTCGGTAAAGACAATCGGGGCGGGCATCTCGGATGGGACGTTTTCAGCAAGTGCGCTCATGGCAATCTCCTAGTAAAGCCTCAACCTTGGGCTGCGGCTTCGATTTATCAAGTGAACTTAAATAACACAGTGATTTTATCGGGAATTCCCATGCCCTGCGTACTTCAGGTGTATTGCAGATGCTTATTCCCCGTCACGCACGGTTTTATCCGTTATTGGCCGCCAGTTTGAGTGTGGCCTTCATGTCCACATCGATGGCTTGAAGTAAGGTGGGCTGCAGCAGGCCTGTAATCACAGCGCCCTGGTGCATTTCAAGTGCTTTGTAGTACACGTCACCCACGATTTGTGCTTTGGGTTGCAGCTCCAACATCTGCCTGGCATGCACCGAGCCGTTCACGCGACCATTGATGATGACGTGATCCGCATGAATATCGCCCTTCACGGTAGCCGACTCGGAAATCACCAAAATACAGGGGTGCTCGGTATTGGAGCGGATGTCGCCCGTGATTTCACCGTCGACACGCAGGCCGTCGGTGAATGTGAGGCTCCCTTCGATGTGGCTACCAACAGCAATCAAGCTCTTGAT
>JASJPN010000191.1:0-4699 GCA_031426635.1 Polaromonas sp. | reverse complement strand
CGCAGCGTTTGCACCTGCACGGTCAGCGTCATCATATCGGACAAGCTGCATGGCGTTATCGCAGAACCCCATCATGAGCCAGATTTTTCGACTTGATCATCGGGCTTCCCGCGCTGGTTCTTCCACTTTTCATAGCACTCCAGGCCGCAAAAGTGCACAAAGTAGTCCGTCGCTTCAGAAACTGTGGCTTCGGTTATGGGCACCTCCTTCAAACATACCTCGCATGCGACGCGCGCCACGTCGACCGGTTTGTCACTTGTAGTCATGGCTTCCTCCTTTTAATCCAACCATCCAGCGCCATCCCCTCCCCGGCGGGGATGGCGGCGATCCGCGTTCGGCAACACCTAATCGGGACAGGAAGAAGCCTCACGGCTCCTCTCTCCCACACCACCGGACACAAGCAGCATCGTAACCGCCGCCGCACCCATTTGTCGATCTCGCGCAGAGGACGCAGCACGTCGGTGATGCCGCAGTGGTGACTGGGGGTCAGGCATCCCTGTGGGCCGTGTGACGGCGACGTAGCAGCAGCCAGCCATAGATGGCCGTGTTGACAACAAGTACCGCACCAGCCAGGGTGAACTGGACGTCTCGGGTGAGACCGGCCGGGTAGATGATGTTGAGAAGGTAATGCTCGATGAAGCTTTCCTGATAACCGGCTTGCCCGGCCTGGAGCCGGAGGTGGTTTTCCAGGTCAGTGAGTGGGCAGATGCGTCCGGTGAATTCGACAAAAAAGCCCCACGCCGCGGTTGGCAGGTGAACAAGAGGCACCCACCGCCACCGCGCCGCCAGTGCCGCGCCAAGAAGGGCAAAGAGGATGAATGCCAGGTGGAGCAGGAGCACACCGTCGGCTGCTAAACGGAAGGACATATTTATTTCCTGTTTAGCTATTATTTTTATAGCATACTAATTAATGGGTCAAGCCCTAAACCGCCGACGCGTCAGCGCCAATGCCAGCCAGAAACCCAGCACGGTGTAGGCAACCAGCACCGCTGCATGCTGCCAGGCCTGGGCGGGCCACTGGTCCATGAAGAGCGGTCGCACCAGCTCGACGGCATTGGTCAGCGGCAACCAGTCTGATATCACCCGCACCACGGCCGGCAACTGGTCGCGCGGGAAGAAGATGCCGCTTAAAAACATCATCGGCGTCAAAAACAGGGTGAAGTAGTAGGTGAAAAAGTCATATCCATTGGCCAGCGCGTTGAAAATCAGCGCGATGCAGCTGAAGGTGATGCCGATGCCGAGCAAAATCGGCCAGGCCAGCAACAGCTTGGGGCTGTGGCTGATGCCCAGCGCCAGCATCACCCCCAAAATAGCCGTCACGGTGAAGAGCGACTTGAAGGCCGCCCACAGCATCTCGGCCAGCACAATGTTGTCCAGGCTGACGGGTGCGTTCATGATGCCGTCCCACGTTTTTTGCACATGCATGCGGGAGAACGCCGAGTACAGCGCCTCGAACGACGCTGCCTGCATGGCGCTCATGCAGATGCTGCCGCTGGCCAGAAACAAAATGTAGGGCACCTTGGCGCCCCCTGCGCTGGGCGCAACCTCGCCCACCAAAGCGCCCATGCCGTAGCCAAAGGCCACCAGCCACATCAGCGGCTCGGCGATGTTGCCGACCAAACTGGGGATGGCCAACTTGCGCCACACCAGCAAGTTACGTAAAAAGACGGGCCACCAGCGGCCAGATAAGTTGGGGGCTCGCCAGATACTTGTATTTTTCATTGACGTACTCATGCGTCTTCCCGAATTTGTCGGCCTGTGAGTTTGAGGAACAAGTCTTCCAGGTTGGCGGGGCGATGCAGCGTGCGCAGTTGCGGGTACGCTTGCAGGGCCTCCAGCAGCGGCTTGGCGTCCTGCGTGTAGAAAAACAGTGTCTCGCCGCTGACTTCGACCCGCGCAGCCAGCTTGGCCAGGACTGAATCTTGCAGCGCCAAAGCACCGGCGCCGTAAACTTCGACCACATCGGGCTCCAGGTGCTGGGCAATCAGGTCACGCGGCTTGCCTTCGGCAATTTTTTTGCCATGGTCGAGCACCAACAGGCGCGAACACAGGCGCTCGGCCTCGTCCATGAAATGCGTCGTCAAAAGAATGGATTTGCCTTGCTGCAACAGCAATTGCAAACGCTCCCACATCAGATGCCGCGCCTGCGGATCCAGCCCGGTGGTGGGTTCGTCGAGCAGCAGCAGTTTGGGGTCGTTGACCAGGGCGCGCGCCAGGCTCAGGCGGCGCTTCATGCCACCCGACAGCTCGCCGGGCTTGCTGCCCGCCTTGCCGGTGAGTGATGCAAATTCGAGCAATTGTGGAATACGCGCGCGGATTTGCGCGGTTTTCATGCCAAAGTAGCGACCATAAACCAGTAAATTCTCGGCGCAACTGAAATCGGGATCCAGCGTGTCGCTTTGACTGACCACCCCCATTTGGGCTTTGATCGCCAAAGCCTCTTGCGGCATGGGCAGGCCAAAAGCGGTGATCGTGCCCGCATCTGGCGCAGTCAGCCCCAGACACATGCGGATGGTGGTGGTTTTTCCCGCGCCGTTGGGGCCAATCACGCCCAGACACTCACCGGGTGCAATCTCAAACGACAAATCGCTGACGACGGTGCTGTCTCCATAGCGTTTGAACAAGCCCCGGGCTGAAAATAATGTCGATTCCATGAATTGATTATGGTCAAAAATATCAATCTGGCAGAGAAATGCACCTAATTTGCGTTAAATTTGTCCAATCCATAGTTTTCATCCTCCTTCCTTCCCTTTACCTCCCCTTTTTTTTCACGGAACCTACCCATGACCACCCTCGGCACCCCTCTTTCCCCACGCGCTACCAAAGTCATGCTGCTCGGCTCTGGCGAGTTGGGCAAAGAAGTCATCATTGCGCTACAGCGCCTGGGGGTGGAGACCATGGCCGTGGACCGCTACGACAACGCGCCCGGCCAGCAGGTGGCGCACCACGCCCGCACCATCACCATGAGCGACCCGGCACAACTCAAAGCCTTGATTGAAGCCGAGCGCCCTGATTTGGTGGTACCCGAGATCGAGGCCATTGCCACGCCGATGCTTGAACAGCTGGAAGCCGCCGGCACGGTGCGCGTCATCCCCACCGCCCGCGCGGCGCGCCTGACGATGGACCGCGAAGGCATTCGCCGCCTCGCCGCCGAAACACTCGGTCTGCCCACCAGTCCCTATGTGTTTTGCGACTCACTGGCAGAGCTGCAAGCCGCGATTGATTCCAAAATCGGCTACCCCTGCATCGTCAAGCCGGTGATGAGCTCATCCGGCAAAGGCCAAAGCAAAATTGATTCTGCCGCCGACGTCAAAACCGCGTGGGAGGTCGCCATGGCCGGTGGCCGCGTCAGCCATGGCCGCGTGATTGTCGAAGGCATGATCAACTTTGACTACGAAATCACCCTGCTGACGGTGCGCGCCAAGGGTGCCGATGGCCACATTGAAACCAGTTTTTGCGAGCCGATTGGCCACATCCAGGTCAGCGGCGACTATGTGGAAAGCTGGCAACCGCAGCCGATGCCCAGCGTGGCCTTGCAGCGTTCGCGCGAGATTGCCAAAGCGGTGACGGACAATTTGGGCCTCGGCCTGGACGGCACATCGACTGGCTTGGGACTCTTCGGCGTCGAGCTGTTCGTCCAGGGCGACATGGTCTGGTTCAGCGAGGTCAGCCCACGCCCGCACGACACCGGCATGGTGACCTTCACCACCCAATGGCAAAATGAGTGCGAGCTGCACGCCCGCGCGATTTTGGGTCTGCCCGTCAACACCGCCCTGCGCAGCCCCGGTGCCAGTGCCGTGATTTACGGCGGCATGGACGCCAAAGGCATCGTGTTTGACGGCGTGGCCGAGGCGCTACAGGTAGAAGGCACCGACATCCGTCTGTTTGGCAAACCCGAGAGCTTCGTCAAGCGCCGCATGGGCGTGGCGCTGGCACACCACGCCGATGTGAATGTGGCGCGGACGCATGCCAAGCTGGCCGCATCCAAAGTCCAACCTCGTTTGGCTTGAACTATTCACTAACCAACATTCAAAGAAACCCATGAAAACCAAAGCCGCCGTCGCCTGGAAGTCAGGCCAACCCCTGACCATTGAAACTGTCGACCTGGAGGGGCCCAAGTTTGGCGAAGTGCTGGTCGAAATCAAGGCCACCGGCATCTGCCACACCGACTACTACACGCTGTCGGGCGCCGACCCGGAAGGCATCTTCCCGGCGATTCTGGGGCATGAAGGCGCGGGCATCGTGGTCGATGTCGGTCCCGGCGTGACCACGCTGCAAAAAGGCGACCACGTCATTCCGCTCTATACGCCGGAGTGCCGCCAGTGCAAGTTCTGCCTGTCGCGCAAGACGAATTTGTGCCAGCTGATTCGTGGCACCCAGGGCAAGGGCTTGATGCCTGACGCCACCAGCCGCTTCAGCCTGGACGGCAAACCCATCTTTCACTACATGGGCACCTCGACCTTCAGCAACTACACCGTGGCCCCCGAGATTTCGCTGGCCAAGATCCGCAAGGACGCGCCTTTTGACAAGGTTTGCTACATCGGCTGCGGCGTCACCACCGGCATCGGCGCGGTGCTGTTCACCGCCAAGGTCGAAGCCGGCGCCAATGTGGTCGTCTTCGGTCTGGGCGGCATCGGCCTGAATGTGATCCAGGGCGCGAAGATGGTGGGCGCCGACAAGATCATCGGCGTGGACCTGA
>JASJPN010000190.1:5116-15275 GCA_031426635.1 Polaromonas sp. | reverse complement strand
GCCCGCGTGGTGGGCGATGTGCTGGGCCGCTTTCACCCGCATGGCGACCAGGCCGCGTATGACGCCCTGGTGCGCATGGCGCAAGACTTTTCGCAGCGCTACCCGCTCATCGACGGACAGGGCAACTTCGGCTCCCGAGACGGTGACGGCGCCGCCGCCATGCGTTACACCGAGGCGCGTTTGGCCCGAATCACCAGCCTGTTGATGGACGAAATCGACCAGGGTACGGTTGATTTTGTCCCCAACTACGATGGCAGCACCGAAGAGCCGAGTCAACTGCCGGCGCGTCTGCCCTTCACGCTGCTCAACGGTGCCAGCGGCATTGCGGTGGGTTTGGCGACTGAAATTCCGAGCCACAACCTGCGCGAAATTGCCGATGCCTGCATCGCCTTGATCAAAAACGCCAAGCTCAGTGATGAAGAACTCCATACGCTGATTCCAGGCCCCGATTTTCCTGGTGGTGGTCAAATCATCAGCAGCGCGGGCGATATTGCGGATGCTTATCGCACCGGTCGTGGCTCACTCAAAGTACGTGCCCGCTGGAAAATTGAAGAGCTGGCTCGCGGCCAGTGGCAGTTGGTGGTGAACGAATTGCCACCTGGCGTCAGCTCGCAAAAAGTGCTGGAAGAGATTGAGGAAATCACCAATCCCAAGGTTAAAACCGGTAAAAAAGCGCTCAGCCTGGACCAAACCCAGCTCAAAGCCAGTATCTTGTCGGTGCTGGACGGCGTGCGCGACGAGTCGAACAAAGACGCCATGGTGCGGCTGGTGTTTGAGCCCAAAACCAGCAAGATTGAGCAGCAGGAGTTGATCACCGCGCTGTTGGCTCACACCTCATTGGAAACCTCGTCATCCATCAACCTGACCATGATCGGCATCGACGGGCGGCCCACGCTCAAATCGCTCCGACAGATGTTGAACGAGTGGATTGAGTTCCGCCACGGCACGATTGGCAAGCGCTCACAGCACAAGCTGGACAAGGTGCTGGACCGCATCCACATCCTGGAAGGGCGCGCCCTGGTGCTGCTCAATATCGATGAGGTGATTGCCATCATCCGTCAGTCGGACGAGCCCAAAGCGGCGCTGATGGAGCGCTTCAAGCTCTCCGAGCGCCAGGCCGAAGATATTCTGGAAATCCGCCTGCGCCAATTGGCCCGTCTGGAAGCCCTCAAAATTGAGCAAGAACTGAGCGAACTGCGCACCGAGCAAGGCAAGCTGGAAGAAATTTTGGCCAATCCGGTCAGTTTGCGCCGCTTGATGGTCAAAGAAATCGAAACGGATGCCAAGCAGTTTGCCGACGCGCGGCGCACCTTGATCCAAACCGAGAAAAAAGCGGTGGTTGAGGTCAAAATCGTCGACGAAGCCGTCACCGTGGTGGTTAGCGCCAAAGGCTGGGTGCGCGCACGCACAGGGCATGGTCACGAGGCATCCAGTTTTGCGTTCAAGGCGGGCGACGGGCTGTATGGCACCTTTGAATGCCGCACGGTGGACACTCTCTTGGCTTTTGGCAACAAAGGCCGTGTTTACTCCGTGCCAGTCGCCATGCTACCTGGCGCACGCGGCGATGGCCAACCGGTCACGACGCTGATTGAGCTGGAATCTGGCACGCAGCTGGTGCATTACTTTGCGGGGCCAAGTGCGGCTACCTTGCTGCTGTCCAGCTCGGCGGGCTACGGCTTTTTGGCGACGGTCGACAGCATGACCTCGCGCCTCAAAGCGGGCAAAGCCTTCATCACCTGCAACGAAGGCGAGCAAATTTGCCGCCCCTCGCAGGTGTCTGCCAGTGTGACGAATGGCTTTGTGCTGACTGGGTCAGCGAATGCTGCGGCTGAAGCTGCTGGCCCCCGTACGTGGAACGCGGCGACACATGTCGCCTGCGCCTCCACCGGTGGGCGGATTTTGACCTTTGACATCACCGATCTCAAAGTCATGACCAACGGCGGCCGCGGACTGATGTTGATTGATCTGGAAGCCAAGGACACCCTGGCTGGCGCAGCGGCTTATACCCGTAGCGTGAAGATTGAAGGCATTGGCCGCGGTGGCAAAGAACGCGAAGAGACGCTGGAAATCCGCAGCTTGAACAACGCCCGAGCCGCGCGTGGACGCAAAGGCAAAGCCGCAGATCTGGGCTTCAAACCCGCGAGCATGTCACGGGTGGCTTAAAGAGCTACAAAAATAGGGTTGAATCAGTCTATAGCCAGTGTATGATAAGCTTTAGTAGCTATCAAATAAATAGCATTCCATGAACTCAATCAGTCAAAGTTTTTCAACCGCTTTTGCGCTCATTTTGTCACTCGATGCTGCCTTGTGGTCCATCGTGGCGCGCTCGCTGTGGGTGAGTGGCCTGGCCTGTCTGCTGGCCAGCGGCGCGGGCGTGCTGCTGGGCGCCTGGCTGGCGGTGGCGCGGTTTGCCGGGCGAGGCGTGGCATTGATGACGCTCAATACGCTGTTGGCAATCCCCTCCGTCGTGGTCGGTCTGCTGGTGTATTTGCTGTTGTCCCGCTCTGGGCCGCTGGGGGCTTTGGGCTGGTTGTTCTCGGTCAAAGCCATGGTGTTGGCGCAGGCGCTGCTGATTTTGCCGATTGTGGCCGCCTTGACGCGCCAGTTGGTGGAGGACGCCGACAAGCTGCATGGCGAGCAGTTGCAATCCTTGGGTGCGGGCAGCTTGCAGCGCGCGGTGCTGCATGTGTGGGATGAACGCTTTGCGATGCTGATGGTGCTGCTGGCCGCCTTTGGCCGCGCCATCGCCGAGGTTGGTGCTGTCATGGTGGTGGGCGGCAACATCGACGGTTTCACGCGCGTGATGACGACCGCCATTGCCTTAGAGACCAGCAAAGGCGACTTGCCGCTGGCACTGGGTTTGGGACTGGTGTTGATGGCTGTGGTGTTGTTGCTGAATGCATTGGTGGCTGGGATCCGGTCGCTGCTGGGTCGTCAGCGGGGTGACATTGCGCCACATGGTGTGCGCGTATGACGGCCCAGTTTGACCTGCAATCGGTCAGCGTCCACTTTGGACAACTCCATGCCCTTCAAGCGATTGATTTACAGATTGTCAAGGGCGACCGGCTGGCCCTGATTGGTGCCAATGGCAGCGGTAAAAGCACGTTGTTGCGGGTGCTGCATGGCTTGATTTCAGCTCAATCTGGTCAATTGACAGGCGACATCACCGTCCACCCCGAAGTGCGGCTAGCCATGCTCTTCCAACGTCCCCACATGCTGCGTATGAGCGTGCAGGCCAATGTGGCACTGCCCGCGTACCTGGGCGGGCAGCCTTGGAAGACCGCTAAAACGGGGGCATTAGCCGCTTTGCAACGCGTGGGTTTGCAAGATCAGGCGCAGCGTCCAGCTAAAGCCTTGTCGCAAGGGCAGCAACAGCGCCTGGCTGTAGCGCGGGCGATGGTGATGCAGCCTAATGTGTGGCTGCTCGACGAGCCCACCGCCAGCATGGACCCCCACGCCAAACGCGAGGTGGAGAGCTTGATGCACGAATTTGCCACGCCGCTGGGCATGACGCTGATTTTTGCCAGTCACAATTTGGGGCAAGTCAAACGACTCGCTACCCATGTAGCTTATTTGGAGCATGGACAACTGATGGCCTATTTACCAGTGGCTGAATTTTTTGACCCCGAGCGCTTACGCGCTGTGTCAACCCGGGCAGATGCCTTCTTAAAAGGAGAGTTTGCAGGGCTTTGATGGGCTATATGTGAATATAGTCGGCTTGTTTATTGACTTTGTAGCTATTAATTTTATAGCAAATGGTGTGATTCGCGAATGCCAGCTAGCTCAGCGACGACTTTGGCTTGCCGTTGCGCAATTTGCGGTACATGGTTGCACGGCTGATACCCAAGGCGCGTGCGGCCTGGGCGACGTTGCCGCGCGTTTGAACGATGGCCTGGTTGATCACCTCAGCTTCCATAGCGCGCAGTCCGTGGCCAGTACCGATTGAATCGGTGCGCAAGGGTTTGGTTGCTCCCTCATATTTGGGCAGCTGCACCATCGTGATGAGCCGCAGACCTGACCACAAGGGTGCTTCAATCACAGCATGGGTGCGCCTTGAGGTGTCAAACAACATGGCAAAGGGCATGGCAAAGAGGTCGTTACAGTGGATGCTGGTGTGCGCAAGCAGCACCAATTGCGGCACCATCAGGCGTGCATGTTGGTTCGCGCCGAGCACTTCGCCATCTGCATTCAGCGTGATCAAACCATCGGTATCTTCTCCCAAAGGCTGACCCGGCCAGTTGATGCGCAGCAGCAGCTTGTACTTTTGTTGCAGCAGCAAGGCATTTTCAATCGTCCGTGCAGACAGGGTGGTCAGGTGCTTAAGTTCAGGGCGTTCGGGCACATGAATGCCGGTCAGGTCCAACATGCCAATGCAGCGACCATCCGGGCCAAACAAAGGTGAACCCGCACAGCTAAAGGTGGCGTTGTCGTTGAAAAAATGTTCCCCGCGATGCAGCCACACCGGATGCAATTCGCTCAGGGCGGCGCTGATGGCGCTGGTGCCAATAGACTGCTCGGACAAATCCACACCAATGCGGGTAATCAAGCTGGCGCGGCGATCAGAGCGGTCAATGGAGCCATTCACATCAATCACGACACCATCGCTGTTGGTCAGAATTGCAAAATAATGGGTGTTGGCAATAGCGCGCCCTAGCTTGTCAAGAACAGGTTTGGCGGCGAGAATTAAATCGTGGTTCTCAAGCTCGATGCGGCGCATGGCTTGGGTCGAGATCTGCGCAAACTCAATGGCAGTATGCGGTTGATGGCCCGCCGTGATGCAGCGCCGCCAAGAGCGCTCAATCCAGCCTTCAAGATGGCCCGACTGCAACGCGGCACCTTGCTCGATCACCGTACGGCGGGCAAGCTCAATGTGGTCCAGACGTGTGTTGCACAGTAGCATGGTGACTTGTTTGTTGTTGGCGATGAAGGGGCATTGAAAATACCATCGATCTTAGCCTTGGTAGCTATTAAAACCATCGTGTCAGGATAAAAAATAACTGGCAGACTTGATCCCCATCAGTGTCAATAGGAGCGAGCCGCCCAGGTGCAACGCAGTTGTCGTGAGGGCTAGGGCATATCTACCTTGTTGCAGCATGCTTACCACCTCAGCCGAGAAGCTGGAAAATGTGGTCAGTGCGCCCAAAAAACCCGTGACCAGGGCCACACGCCAGACGGGGTCGATGTCGGGCAGGGCTTCAAACACGGCGATGCAGATGCCGATCAAGTAACCCCCTGCCAAATTAGCCGCCAAGGTTCCCCATGGCAGGGCTGTGCCTGTAACAGTGACAAGATTGAGCCACAGCCCCAAACGCCAGCGGGCGAGTGCGCCCAATGAGGCACCTATGCAAATTGCAACAACGGAGAGCATGTTGACTTCAACTTTTGTTTGGTTGTGAGGGAGCTACCGCTAGAATGACCCGGGCTGGTGGCCAAGATTTTCGATTTTAGCGGTCAAATGGTGGTTTTGGACGCGCATAAAAAAACCCGCTTGACGCGGGTTTTTTTAATCACCAGGCCGTCCCAGTGACAAGGTGTGTGCATTATTTCTTCGCAGCAGGCTCAGCCGCTTTGGGGACTTCGGTTTTGGCTGCATCTTTTGCCACTGGCTTGGCGCCTGTTTTGGCATCAGTGGCTGTAGGCTTGGTCTCTTTTGCGTCTTTGGATGCCGTTGGTTTCTCAGCTTTTTTGGCGGCAGGTTTGGCAGCAACACCTTTGTAGGATTCGCCGCCAACGGTCAGGCCTTCAGATGAGAACTTGACTGCATTGCCTTCGCCTACGCCCTTCACGCGTTTGATCAAGTCGTCCCAGTCTTTAAAGCTACCGCCTTTTTTCTTTTCGTCCAAAATTTTGGCAGAAATCGCTGGGCCGATGCCTTTGATAGCGTCAAGTTCTGCGGCAGTAGCTTTGTTGACATCCACTGCTGCAAAAGAGACCGCTGCGTACATCATGACCAGTGCGGCCAGAATTTTTTTCAACATAAAAAAACTCCTAGAAGGAAAAATGGTTAAGAAAATCAGCATCCACGTTAAATCTAACGTCAGTCAGGCTGGGCTGAACTATAACGGATAACGGGTGTTTCTATCGCCGGGTTGACATTTTCAGAAAAGCTTCAGAATGTTTCTCCAGTTGGCGCACTGTCTGCCCTTTTAGGCCAAAGAACGGCTACTTTCACCTGCCAAATGGTTGATATAGGCCGTCACCCCCTGCTCGACATCGGCAAACACGTGCTCACAGCCCGCGTCGCGCAAGGCGCCCAGATCCGCTTGGGTGTGGCACTGGTACTTGCCTACCAAGGCGTCCGGGAAGGCCACATACGCGATGAGTTGCTGGTTCACGGCTTGCTGCAATGTGAGGGGTGAATTCGCGTCAGGCGTTTGCTGCAACTTGCGCATTGCATTCACAACCGACAGTGCGACATCATTGAAAGGCTGGGCACGTCCGCAGCCCAAGTTAAATATGCCCGAGATCGAGGGGTGGTCGTAAAACCACAAGTTCACAGCGACCACATCGTCGATATAAACAAAGTCGCGTTGTTGCATGCCAGGCGCATAACCACCATAGTCACCAAACAGTTTCACCTGGCCTTCTTTCCGGAATTGATGAAACTGATGAAAAGCGACGCTGGCCATGCGGCCCTTGTGCTGCTCGCGCGGGCCGTAGACGTTGAAATAGCGAAATCCCGCGACCTGAGCTGCAGCACCCGCAAACCGCGGACCGAGCTCGCGCCGCAGTCGTTGGTCAAACAACAGCTTGGAGTAGCCATAAACGTTGAGCGGGTGCTCAAATTCTGCTGATTCTTTGAACGTGCTGCTGCCGCCATACGTGGCTGCCGATGAGGCATACAGCAGACGCGTACCTTGCTCCTGGCAAGCCGCAAACAGATCGCAGGACACACGGTAGTTGTTGTCCATCATGTACTTGCCGTTGGGCTCCATGGTGTCGCTGCAAGCGCCTTCATGAAAAACGGCATCGATTTTGCCGTATTTTCCCTGTGCAAAACGCGCGTAAAAAACGCTGGCGTCGACGTAGTCGGCAATTTTCAAGTCAGCCAGGTTGCGAAATTTGTCGCCTTGGGTCAGGTCATCAACCGCAATAATATGGTCGATGCCACGTGCGTTCAAACCCTGGATGATGTTGGCCCCAATGAAGCCGGCAGCACCGGTGACAATGCAGCAGGCAGAGGGTGAGGCAGTGGCCAAAATGGCTGGTGCGGTCATGCAAATAATTCCTCATAGGATGCGGTGGCGGTGCCAAACTTACCCACCACAATGCCACCCGCTTTGTTAGCGTAGGGCAGGGCTTGGCGCAGTGTCATGCCCGCTGCCACCAGCGCGGCCAGGGTGGCAATCACGGTATCGCCTGCGCCCGTCACGTCAAACACCTCCAGCGCCTGGGTTGACACATGCAGGGTGCCCTGGGCATCAAACAAAGTCATGCCTTCGTCGCTGCGGGTGAGCAAGACGGCTTCCAGCATCAGCTGGGCGCGTAGATTTTGTGCCTTCACCTGCAATTCGGCTTCGTCTTTCCAGCCGCCCATAGCGACCTGTAGCTCGCTTTTATTGGGCGTGATGACTGTTGCACCTGCATAGCGGGTGTAGTCAGAGCCTTTGGGATCGACCAACACCGTCTTATTCGCCGCGCGTGCAAGTGCAATCATGTCCACCACATGCGCCAAACCGCCTTTGGCATAGTCGGAGAAAAGTACCGTGTCGTGGCTGGACAAGAGTTGCGAAAACAAGGCCGTTTGCGAGGCTAAGGCTTCAGTTTTTGGCAAATTTTCGAAATCAATCCGCAACAACTGCTGCTGCCGTCCAATGACGCGTAATTTAACCGTGGTTTGCAATTCTGCATCCCGCCCAAAATAAGGCGTGATGCCCGTTTTCGCCACCAAGGCTTCTAGTTTATGGCTGGCTTCGTCGTTGCCCACCACGGTGAGCAGTGAGGCTTGCGCGCCCAATGTGACCACGTTGTAGGCCACATTGGCCGCGGCACCAATGCGTTCTTCTTCACGCGTCACGCGCATGACAGGCACCGGCGCTTCGGGCGAGATGCGGTCAACTGCGCCATACCAGTAACGATCGAGCATGGCATCACCGACCACCAGGACCTTGGCTTGAGAGAGGGTTTCTTGAGAGACGGTCATAAAATAATTGTGGCTATAACTCTTCAATCCGGCGGGCTGGGTAGCTGTCCCACGCCTGGCAGCCTGGGCAATTCCAGTAATGCTGCGCCGCCTCAAAGCCGCAGGCCGCACAGCGGTAGCGGCGTAGTGGCGTTACCGCATGATCCAAGGCGCGTTGGACTTGCGGGTGAAATTGCTCATGCTCCAGCTTTTCGCCAGAAATCCATTGCGCCGCAGCGATCAAGGAAGGCTCTCGCTCCAGATGCTTGACGTACCAGTCGCGTGCTGAGGTGCCCGCTGGCGTGAGTGCGTCCAGCTGCACGATGGCTTCTAACACGTCGAGTGACGGGCTCTTTTTGTAGCTCATTTGTAGCAAGGCCAAGGCTTGCTCTGTTCGCTGACATGCTGTTGCCACCGTTGCAAATTGATGAGCAACTAGCGGGATCAGCAAGCTGTCTTGCACAATCAACGCGCTTAAAAGCTCATAGGCTGTGTGCGTATCACCCAGGCGCTGCGTGACGGCCGCTAGTTCTATATGTGAACGTGCTGCCTGGGGCGCAGCACTGACCGCTTGCCTGAGCAGTTCTTGAGCTTTTTGAAGCTCGCCCAAACTGACTTTGGCCGTGGCTTGCTCACATAAATAATGAGCCTGCCTGCTGCTGAAGCTGCCGTGACCTAACTGTTGGAGTTTTTCAGCAATTTCAGAGGCTTGTGGCCAATCACGCGAGCGTTCATAAATCGCCAACAGCGCTAACAATGATTGTGCTTCGAAAGGGGTGTTGTTTAATTTACGCAGAGCATGTTCGGCACGGTCTAGCAAGCCGGCCTTAAGAAAATCGAGTGCCAGGGCGTGCTGCGCACGTTCGCGGTCGGAGCCGCTTAAATCGCCACGTGCGAGGAGGTGCTCGTGGACGCGCACGGCACGGTCAAACTCGCCACGCCTGCGAAACAGGTTACCCAGCGCGAAATGGAGTTCAGAGGTGTCGGGGTCGCTCTGGACGGCTTCAATAAAAGCGTCAATGGCTTTGTCCTGTTGCTCGTTCAGCAAAAAATTCAAGCCTTTGAAGTAGGCTTTGGGCGCTTGGCGATTCTCCATGCGCAGTTGACGTAAATCCAGGCGTGAAGCGATCCAGCCGAACACAAAGGCCAGTGGTAAGCCTAGCAAAACCCAACTCAAGTCAAAATTCATAGGGGATAGTCAGTAGGCGCGAGAGGCGCGCGAGCTAGGGGTTTCTCCACAGGCGTGTTGTCAGCGGACGCGGGTACGCTCAAGGAGGCGGCTTTGCTCGCCTTGGTCGCTGCGTGGCGGTGCTTCCACCAACGCGGTACCATGCCCAAGACGCCTACAGCGACACCTGCGGTGAATACCACCAACACAATAATCACCAAAGAAGTTTTCCACTCCGTGTCAAAGAAAAAGTGGACCGTTGTATCTTGTTGGTTATTGAGTGCAAATGCAAAAAGTGCGAAAAAAATGGCCGCTTTAAGTATCCACTTAAGCAGCCACATGAGTTTTTTCATTTGTTCCTACTTGAATCACGAGTTTATGCTGGTTTTCAAGCTTAGATTCTACCTGTCTAAGCTGCGAGTTCTTTGGTTCGCGCGTCAACTGCTTCGCGCAGGGCTTTGCCTGTTTTGAAATGGGGAACTCTTTTTTCAGGAATGGCCACGCTTTCGCCAGAACGTGGATTACGTCCCATACGAGGCGAGCGGTAGCTCACTGAAAAACTGCCAAACCCGCGAATCTCAATCCGATGGCCGCGTACCAAGGCGTTGCTCATGGCATCGACCAGCGCCTTGACGGCAGACTCAGCGTCGCGATGGGTCAGCTGTCCAAATCGGGCTGCCAGCTCTTCAATTAAATCAGAACGTGTCATGAAACATTAAAAATCACAAAAGAGCTTGCAAAAAAAATCGCCACGCACAACCGGAGAAACTCTCACTTGAGAATTGATCCGTTCGCGCGTGGCGCATGGGGTCAGTCAAAAACGATGAAGAGGGTTATTCTTTATCGCTGCTGCTGTCCAACTTGGCGCG
>JASJPN010000190.1:0-5016 GCA_031426635.1 Polaromonas sp. | reverse complement strand
ACCACCTGGCCTTTGTCGTTGATGGCGGCAAAGGTGGTGAATGGATCAGAGTCGAGCTGTTTGATGCCCAGGGAGATGCGCTCGCGGTCCACGTCAATGGCCAGCACCAGGGCTTCGACTTCCTGGCCCTTTTTGTAGTTGCGTACAGCTGCTTCGCCTGGCTCGTTCCATGACAGATCGGAGAGGTGAACCAGGCCGTCGATGCCAGCAGCCAAACCAACGAACACACCGAAGTCGGTGATCGATTTGATGGGGCCTTTGACGCGGTCGCCACGCTTGGTGTTTTGCGCGAAATCTTGCCATGGGTTGGCTTTGCATTGTTTCATGCCCAAAGAAATGCGACGCTTGTCTTCGTCGATTTCCAGAACCATGACTTCAACTTCGTCACCCAGGGTCACGAGTTTGGAAGGTGCAATGTTCTTGTTGGTCCAATCCATTTCGGAGACATGCACCAAACCTTCGATTCCTGGCTCGAGTTCCACAAATGCGCCGTAGTCGGCGATGTTGGTGATCTTGCCGAACAAGCGCGTGTCTTGTGGGTAGCGACGGTTGACGCCCATCCAGGGATCGTCGCCCATTTGCTTGAGACCCAGGGAGACACGGTTTTTCTCGGTGTCGAACTTGAGAATTTTGGCTGTGATTTCTTGACCTGCAGTCACCACTTCGCTTGGATGACGGACACGACGCCATGCCATGTCGGTGATGTGCAGCAAGCCGTCAATGCCGCCGAGGTCAACGAATGCACCGTATTCAGTGATGTTTTTGACCACGCCGTGAACAACTGCGCCTTCTTTCAAAGTTTCCATCATTTTGGCGCGTTCTGCACCCATGGACACTTCAATCACCGCGCGGTGGCTCAGCACCACGTTGTTGCGTTTGCGATCAAGCTTGATCACTTTGAACTGCAAAGTTTTGTTCTCGTACGGAGACAAATCTTTGATAGGGCGTGTCTCGATCAACGAACCTGGCAGGAAAGCACGGATACCATTGACCAACACGGTCAGGCCGCCTTTGACTTTGCCACTGGTGGTGCCGGTGACGAATTCGCCGGATTCCAGAGACTTTTCCAGGCTCATCCATGAAGCGAGGCGCTTGGCGGTGTCGCGGCTGACGATGGTGTCGCCATAACCGTTTTCCATGGCGACAATGGCCACAGAGACGAATTCACCGACTTGGCATTCGACTTCGCCCTTGTCACTTTTGAATTCTGAGAGGGGAACATAAGCCTCTGATTTGAGGCCTGCGTTAACAACCACGAAGTTGTGCTCAATACGAATCACTTCGGCGGTGACGACTTCACCGATGCGTGTTTCGGAGCTTTTTTGGGACTCTTCAAATAGTTCTGCGAAAGATTCTGACATTTATTTTCCTAAGCCGTCTTGTGCGGGCATCGCTGAGCGTAGAGATATGAAAATCCACATTGAGCGAAGATTACAGCAGCACGATTGCTTCTGTTTATATAGCTAGAGACGGATGTTATCTGCGGTTTCCCGCGGGTTAAGTTAAAAAAATACGCACAAGCCATGCACGTGATGTGCGAAGAGAGCTGTGTGTGCCCAATGCGTTTTAATTTCTTAAAACGGCTGTTTGCCTTGCCACCAGCTCAATACTCGGCTGACCGATTCTTCAATCGACTCATCAGAGTTGTCCAAGAGCAAAGCATCCCCGGCTGGCTTCAAAGGCGCAACAGAGCGGGAGGAGTCCCGCAAGTCACGCGCTTCCAAATCAGCACGCAAGGTGTTGAGTATAACCGGAAATCCCTTTGAAATCAATTGCTTATAGCGCCTGTCCGCGCGCTTGGCGGTAGTCGCCGTCAAGAAGACTTTGAGCCTGGCATCTGGAAAAATGACGGTGCCCATGTCACGCCCATCGGTGACCAGACCGGGCAGCTTTTGGTAACTGTGTTGCAAGCGCACCAAGGCCTGCCGTACCGCTGGTAAAACCGACACTTGAGAGGCGTGCATGCCGCCTGCTTCGCTGCGAATGGCATCGCTCACGTCCACACCATCAAGCAGCACCTGGTCGCCTTCGAAGCGCAAGTGAAGCTGCTCGGCCAAGGCTGCAATGGCGGCTTCGTCACGGATTTCCAGGCGCAAACCCGCCTGCAACGCAGCAAAAGCCGTCACCCGGTAGAGCGCACCCGAATCGAGGTAGTGGTAGCCCAATTGCTGCGCTAGACGGGAGGCCAAACTGCCCTTGCCAGAGGCGCTGGGGCCATCGATGGCGATGACAGGGATGTTGGCCACGGGAGTCTGTGCCACTGAAAACAGCGCTTCAAAATAGTCTGGGAAGGTTTTAGCGACGCATTTGGGGTCCAAAATGCGAACCGGCAAACCGGCAGGGTTGAATGCTGCGAGCGAGAAGCACATGGCCACGCGGTGATCGTCATAGGTGTGAATCGGTGCGGTGGTCCAGTCAGCTACGGTTGCTGGCGGGGTGATGCGGATGAAATCAGCACCTTCTTCGACATGGGCTCCCAATTTGCGCAGTTCGGTCGCCATCGCCGCGATACGGTCGGTTTCTTTGACGCGCCAGCTGGCTATGTTGCGTAGCGTGGTGGTGCCGTCAGCATACAAAGCCATCACGGCCAAGGTCATGGCGGCATCGGGGATGTGGTTGCAGTCCAAGTCCACGGCTTTGAGTGGCCAGCTTCCTCGCGAGACGTGTAAAAAGTTGGCTCCGCTGCTGATGTTGGCACCCATGGCAGCAGCGGCTTCAACAAAGCGGATATCGCCTTGAATCGAGTCTGCGCCTACGCCTTCAATGCGTAGGCCCGAATGCCCGGCGGGGATGAGTCGGCTATTTGGAGTGTCATTTTCATCTATAGCCGGCGTACTTATTGCGCCTAGTGCTATAAAATAGCTAGCAGACGAGGCGTCGGCTTCAACGTGGATGTGGCCGGGTGACTGGTAGTGGCTGCCCTTTGGTATGGTAAATTTTTGCCAATCCTGACGCTGCACCTGGATGCCAAAGCGAGCCAGTAGATTGAGGGTGATTTCAATGTAAGGCTTGGAAATCAGCTCGCCTTGAACCTCAATATGAATGTCTTGGGTAGCGACTAAGGGCAAAGCCAGCAACAGGGCGGTCAAAAATTGGCTGGAGACATCGCCACGCACCTGAATCGGGGCATCTAATTTGAGCTGGGTGGCGCTTTGGATGCTTAAGGGCGGATAACCGTCCTGGCCTAAGTAGCTGATGTTGCAGCCTAGCTGACGCAAAGCATCGACCAGGTCACCAATCGGGCGTTCGTGCATTCTGGGCACCCCGCTGAGTTCAAACGCCCCGCCCGAATCTCCACACATGCCGCCGCCAAAAAGCGCCAAAGCCGCGGTTAGAGGCCGCATCGCCGTACCGGCGTTGCCCATAAATAGCTTGGCAGACGGCAAATGACCTTGCCCGCCCATGCCAACCATGGCGACACTGGAGGCAGTTTTGGTGAGCTTGCAACCCAGTTGCTGCAAGGCATCTAACATCACCTGCGTGTCGTCAGAGTCCAGTAAATCGTGTACCGTGGTGGTGCCGCTGCACAGGGCAGCGAGTAACAAGATGCGGTTGGAGATACTTTTTGAGCCGGGTAGAACAACGGTACCCGTGGCATGGGTCAGGTGGGGAAGGTCTAAAAAAGCCGTACTGAACATTATTTATCGATGGTTATTTTTTAGGCTTGGCAGACGTCAAATGCCATTGTTTACGCGCCTGGCTGGCTGAGCTCAACGCGGCTTCCAGGGCTTTGCTATCGTTGTTTGAAATCATGGCTTCCAAGGTGTTCAGCGTTTGCTTGAAGACACCGATTTGATCCAACACCTGGCTGCGGTTAGCGAGTAAAACGTCGTGCCACATTTTCGGGTCGCTGGCTGCAATGCGGGTGAAATCACGAAAACCGGTTCCGGCCAGCGCTAAATAGTCTGCCCCCTGCTTTTGCGAAGTGATGCTGTTCATCATCGCAAACGCGAGCACATGCGGCAGGTGGCTGACCGCTGCAAATGCCGCATCATGGGCATCGGGCGACATGCTCTGCACAGTGCATCCCAAAGCCGTCCAAACGTCCTCGGCTTTGAGTAATTGAGCGGTAAATGTGCGGCCAATCGGGGTCAAAATGACCTGTCGTCCGGCGTATAAATCGCCATCGGCATGTTCCACGCCAGAGAGTTCTTTGCCCGCTATCGGATGCGCTGGCACAAATGTACCCAATGACGAGCCTAACACCCGCTGCGCTGATGCCACCACATCGCGCTTGGTCGAGCCCACGTCCATGACCAACATCTGTGGTGTGATCATATGTTTGATGGCTTTTAATGTGGCCTCGGTCGCGGCGACGGGCACCGCGATCAACACGATATCCGAGCCAGACACGGCTTGCAAAGCCGATGCCGCCTCAACGTCAATGATGCCCAACTGCAAGGCGCGCGCGGTGGTGGTGGGCGATTTGCTGTAGCCCACCACGCGCTTGACCAGGCCCGCGCGTTTCATCGCCAAAGCAAAGGAGCTTCCCATGAGCCCGCAGCCGATGATGCCGAGCTGCTCAAACAAGGGTTTGATGGGTTTTTTAGATGGGGTGAGAATTTTCACGGTGCTAGAGTTTGGCTTAATCACTGACGGCATAGCTGCCCAATAACTTGTAAAAAGCGCACAGGCCTTGCAGTTCTTTCAAAGCGCTAGCGACATGCGGCTGCGACGGGTGTCCCGCCAGGTCGATATAAAAGAAATACTCCCACTGCCCTGAGCGCGCTGGGCGCGACTCAAACCGAGTCATCGAGACGCCGTGCTTTTTCAGAGGAATCAGCAAGTCGTGCACTGCGCCAGGATGATTGGGCACGGAAACAATCAAACTGACACAGTCTTTACCCGAAGCGGCTGGCATGGGCAGGGTTTGCGGCAGGCACACCACGGCAAAGCGGGTGCGGTTGTACGCATCGTCTTGAATCGCGTGGGCGGCAATATGCAAGCCAAACTCGGTCCCCGCGCGTTCGCTGGCAATGGCTGCCCAAGCGGGGTTGGTGGCAGCCAGACGTGCGC
>JASJPN010000189.1:0-18135 GCA_031426635.1 Polaromonas sp. | reverse complement strand
AACCACCGACACAAGGATTTTCAATCCTCTGCTCTACCGACTGAGCTACCAGGCCTAAGCCTTGTATTATACCAGTCTTCAGTTGGCTTTTTTCACGTCTTTGACTGAATGGCGCGATTAGTTACCACCACGCTTTCCACGTGACAGGTCAACGCCGAGTTGTTTGAGTTTTCGATAAAGATGCGTGCGCTCTAATCCGGTTTTTTCAGCGATGCGGGTCATGGAGCCACCTTCTTTGACCAGATGGAACTCAAAATAAGCTTTTTCAAACTCATCGCGCGCGTCGCGCAAGGGTTTATCGAGATTGAAGTTTTGACTAGCAATGGGGCCCATGTCCATTACTCGTGGCAAAGTCTGCCCACCCGTCATGGCGGCTTCCAGCGTCATGTCGGTCATGGATAGACGTGCACTGACATCTTGTTGCTTGCGGCCGTCTCGGGCTAGGCCTTGTTCAACGGCTTTAAGCAACTTTTGTAAGGTGATTGGTTTTTCCAAAAAAGCTTGCGCACCCATTTTGGTGGTTTCCACGGCGGTGTCAACCGTCGCATGGCCGCTCATCATGATCACGGGCATGGTGAGCAGGCCAGCGCCCACCCACTCTTTGAGTAAGGTCACACCATCTGTGTCGGGCATCCAAATATCTAGCAGTACAAGATCCGGCCTGCCTCGGTTACGGGCCAACCGTGCTTGGCTCGCATTTTCAGCGAGTTCGACCGTATGGCCTTCGTCGTTCAAGATTTCCCAAAGCAAATCGCGAATGCCTAGCTCGTCATCGACCACCAATATATTTGCCATTGTGCGTGTGATGTCTCTAAAATTTAAAAGTCAACCGGGTCAGGTACAAGTTTAAACCGCAAGCTGCGAGTCTACTGCGAATGATAACGATACTTGCGCCCCTTGAATCACGCCATCTGTAACACGGTTAGAAATATCGATGCGGGCACCGTGCTCGTCAGCAATTTTCTTGACCACGGCGAGGCCTAAGCCAGTGCCGTGACTTTTAGTGGTGACATAGGGCTCAAACGCACGTTTCAAAATATGCTCGGGAAATCCTGCGCCACTGTCCCTGATGACTAGTCTGACACGCTGTGTGCCAACATTCCACTGCGTCGATAAGGTCACTTTTTTGATGTCGCTATTGTCTGTCGCATCAACCGCATTTTGTAACAAATTATGGATGACTTGACGCAATTGCTGCGCATCGCCCATGATACGAGGACATTGCGGGTCAAGCTCGGTCAGGATGGTCACGGGCCCGTGCTGTGCCTGGTGTGGGTTTGCCTCTTCTGCGCCATACAACTGCAAAATGTCCATCGCCAAGGTATTAATGTCTACCGGTTTGAGTTCGGCGGCAGGCAAACGCGCATAGTCCCGGAACTCATTGACCAAGCGTTTCATGGCTTCAACTTGCTCAACGATGGTTTTGACCGATTTGGTCACTATTAATTGATCTGCTGCGTCCACCTTGCCGGTCAGTTTTTTCTCTAGTCGCTGTGCAGACAACTGAATAGGTGTCAGCGGGTTTTTGATTTCATGCGCCAATCGCCTAGCCACCTCGCCCCACGCTTGGGCACGTTGCGAGGAGACGATTTCAGAAATATCATCAAACACCAGTAATCGCAAGGACTGGTTGCTATCACTGGGCAGCTCAGCGCCCCTGGCAATGAGATTGATGGTGTGATGGGTGGCGTAAGGCGACGTTTGAGGAGAGGTGTGAGACTCGATATTGGGTGCTGAGAGATTGAGCACAAACGAATGCTGCCAATGATCAAGGCCGTGCAAGCTACGTTCACTTAGATAGGCATCAAACTGAGATTGAACACCTTGGGCAAACCATTCCAAGCCTGCAATGCTTGAAAGTGCAACGCCTTCCAACTCGGCCAATGGCGTATGCAAAATACGGGTCGCACCAGGGTTGGACGACTGGATGACGCCTTGCGCATCCAGCACGATGACGCCAGAGGTCAGGTTATCCAAAATGATTTGCAAATTTTCCCGCGCGGCATTGACCTGCACCATGCTTTTTTCCACGGCTGCGCGCGCATCAGCGAGTTGTTGCGTCATGTCGGCAAAAGAACGGGTGAGCCCACCCAGCTCATCCTTGCTTTGCAAAACAGCTTTCGGCGTCAAATCACCAGCCGCCACTTGCCGAACACCATCGGCCAAGAGCAACAGCGGCGCGGCCAACTGTGCCCCCAGGAAAACGGCCAACAAAACTGCGCTGAACACGGCTAAAAACAGACTCAACGTCAACGTGCCGATGTACATGCGTCGCAGCCCCTCACGTGCCAATGCTCTATTTTGGTACTCTCTGTTGGCTTCTGTCACGGCCAGTGCATTGGCCACCAAACTGGGGGGCAACAACTGCGTCGTTTGCAGGAAACGCGGCTCTGCCAATATACCCAAACCGCTGGCTTGAACAAGTGCCAGGACCTTGATTTTGGCGGGTACTTGGTCCACGCTGGTGGCGCCAGGAGTGCCAGGAGAGGCTTCATCCAAGCCTTCGATGGTCGTCATTTGGTGCTGCGTTCTGGCTGTGCGCAACTGCTGCGCAGTCGGCCTGTCCGGGTTAATTTGGTAGCGTGATGTGCCCGCGCTGCCGATGAGCTGCCCCGAGGCACTCCAGAGCAGTGCATCTTGCACAGACAATTGCTCACGAACTCTCTCCAACTCCAAACTGGCAGCGCCATCAGGCATGTTCGACAGGCGCCCTGCCGCCACCCGCGTGTTGTTAGCCAACTCGGCAGATAAAACATCAAGTGTGACGCGTCCTAAATTTAAACCGGCATCTAATGCGGATTCAACCTTGACGTCAAACCAACTCTCAATCGAACGCGATACAAATTGATAGGATACGACATAGATCAAGAGCCCCGGTGCGAAGCCCACCAAGGCAAAGATCAGGGCTAGTTTGACAAGGAGTTGGCTGCCAAATTTGCCTTGTTTCAGCCGCAAAACCAAGCGGATCGAGATCCAAATGATCAACAGCAGCAGCAGCCCAGCCACCACCACATTGAGGATGAGTAAGCGGCCATAAGTTTCCTCATACTGCGCGCGGTTGTTGGTGGATACCGTCAACAGAAACAGTAGCGCGATGCCAATCAACACCATGCCGACCGCGCCCAAGCCGAGAACCCAGCGGATGGTGCGTGACTTTGGCACGATTTGACTCAAATTTGTTGTGACCGTGCGATGGCTCACTTGCTACTTTCTGCAACCAGTCGCATGCTTTTAACAGCTGAGATACGCCAGTCGCCGTCTCCTATGAGGCCGATTTGGAACGGCCGTGGGAGTTGTGACACATCCAGCCTAAAGCGCAACTCAACCGTATGTGGCGCATCTTGATCAATCTCGGCAAGATCAGCAATTTTCCAATTGCTGATGCGTTGGATCGTAGCCAGGGCGTCTGCCAAAGAGTCGAAGTATTGCGGCAGGCTAACACCCAAGCCTGTGTTGCCAACTGCACCGCTGGTTATATTGAGCCGCCATCGACGTGTGAGAGGTTGATAGCTGAGTCGCATTTGACGCGTAACGACCGCGACTTTTTTGTCGTACCAGTACCAGCGATGGCTTGACACATCAGCCTCGGCCACAAAAAACATCGGAATGCCTTTGATGAGCGCGTCCTCAACAATGGTCGGGAGTTCAAACTTCACTTGCGCGCTTAGCTGCAAACTCACCTCCGTGCGTTCCACTCGCATCGCGTTGATGGCCGTGGCAACGCTCTCAGCACGTGCATTACCCGCAGGATGCAGCATCCCAACGACGATACATCCAATCGCCAGCGAGGCAAATAGGCTACGACATCGACTTTTCAAGAAGGGCATAGAAAAATCCATCATGATTATTCAGTGCATTGTCTGCGACGATACCTGGATTTGCAGGATTTTTTGAAATTAAATGTCCGGGTGATGGCAGAAGGATGACGTTTTTGTTGTTTGCCATAAACAGGTCTATTTGCGTTTGCCCCTCCACCTTAAACACAGAGCAGGTGCAATACAACAAACGCCCACCTGGCTTCAACAGCCCCCACAGGGTGCTCAGCAATTTGCGTTGTATGCCGGCTAGTTGTTCAACATCGCTCTCGCGCCGCAGCCAGCGAATATCAGGATGGCGGCGAACGATGCCTGACGCCGTGCATGGCGCATCAAGCAAAATGGCATCAAACAATTCATGACGATCCTCGCCACGCCAAGTTTCTGGACTTGCCGCATCTGCAGCGAGTACTTGTGCCGTTAACCCCAAGCGATTCAGGGTTTCATGAATCAAGTCACACCGAGCAGGGTCAATATCTAGCGCAGTCACTTGGCAATCTGAAATTTCCAGCAAGTGCGCAGTTTTTCCGCCAGGTGCGGCGCAGGCATCCAGCACATGCAACTCTTGCCGTCCATTGAGCCCGCGCATGAGCAAGGGCGCGGCAAGTTGTGCTGCCGCATCTTGCACTGAAACCAGCCCCTCAAAAAACCCCAACATATCTGCTACTGGTGTCGGTTTTTCTAGCGTTACACCAAATTCACCCACCTGTTTTGCTATGATTTTTATAGCTTCAGAGGCAGATATATAGCTGGATACATCTGTTTTTCTTACATTAATACGCAAGGTTAATGGGGCACGTTCATTATTGGACTGCAAAATAGCCTGCCAATCTCGGGGATGATCGGTCTTGACTCGGTTAATCCACCACATTGGATGATTCCAGCGCCCAACCAAGTCCTTCGCCGCCGCCGCCGTCAAGGGTTCCTTTTCGCGTAGAAAGCGCCGCAAACAGGCGTTAATGAAGCTGCTGTGTGCTTTCGTATTTGGGTTGCGTTTAGCAGCTTCTACCGTTTGGTCAACCAGCGTGAATGCGTCGTAAACCAAGCCAAACTTATCATTTTTTTCACCCTCCGCAAAAGCTTGTGCATCAAAACAGAGCAACGTCAAGGCGACACATAACAAGGCATCGACTTGGGGCGGTGGTGCGCGCTTTGCCAACATCACCCTGATAACTTGCGCCGTGCCTAACCAACGCCAGACATGAAAACTCAGCGCTTGCACACCAGGGCGCAGACTGGACTCTACCGCCTTCAAAGCGGCCGTGCCAGACTCTCCTGCGCGCACTGCCATCAACACCGCGGCGGTGCTTTGCAATTGCCGCCAAAGCGGGATGGCATCCTGACGACGCTTTGTGATCATGCTGCCCAGGTTGTTTATTTGTGTATTCAATGCTTACCTTCATCACTGCGAACTGGCTTAAAACTAAAGAGCGCCGCTAACCATGCGGCTGGTGCCTGTGCAATCGCCTGGTTGTACTGCGCCACTGCTGCCTCATATGCTTCTTTGCACAACATGCGTTCTGCTTCTATTTTTCGCCATTGAACCGCTATTTCTTCAGGAGTTTGGGATTCTGCAGGCTCAGCCTCCGTTTGCAGCATGTGCTGCCAAACTGTAAACGTTTGCGCCATGGCCACTCGCAGTCTCACCAAGCGGTTGTAAGCACCCATGGCCCAACAAACCAGAGCGGCAGCAATAACCCCGAACAAAATTGAATTAAGCATGTTTTACCGGGCCACTTTTCACGCAACAGCATCATAGAAAACGCCCCACGACCGCAACGCGGAAGTGGGGCGTTTGCAAGAACACCACATTCAGATGATCAGTGAACGAAAGTTATTCGATCGCCGCATCCTCACTGCTACCGACCACGTCGCTTGTAGCATCAGCAGCGGCAGCAATCTCTTGGGCTTCAGCCTCAGCAATGGCCTGACGTTCAATGTCATCCATTTGTTCTTTGGCTTTACGCGCTTGGTGATAAGCCAAACCGGTACCCGCTGGAATCAGGCGACCAACAATCACGTTCTCTTTCAAGCCACGCAATGGATCGCGCTTGCCCATGATGGCAGCCTCGGTCAATACGCGCGTGGTTTCCTGGAACGATGCAGCACTGATAAAGCTATCGGTTGACAAGGATGCCTTGGTGATACCGAGCAACAAGTTCGAGAAAGTGGCTGGTATCTTGCCTTCAGCACGCAACGCATCGTTGGTATTGAGCATGGCCGCACGTTCGACTTGCTCGCCATTGATGTAGCTGGAGTCGCCCGCATTTTCCACGACCACGCGGCGCAGCATCTGACGCACAATCACTTCGATGTGCTTGTCGTTGATCTTCACGCCTTGCAGGCGGTAAACGTCTTGCACTTCATCAACAATGTAGCGCGCCAGCTCTTCACTGCCGAGCAATCGCAGAATGTCTTGCGGATCGGCCGGGCCATCCACCACGCTTTCGCCTTTGTTCACCACTTGGCCTTCATGGACCAGGATGTTTTTCTCTTTCGGCACGAGGTCTTCCCAAACCTTGCCTTCAGGGTCCGTGATTTGCAAGCGAATCTTGCCTTTGGTTTCCTTGCCGAATGACACCGTCCCTGTCATTTCTGCCAGCGTACCTTTGTCTTTCGGCGTACGCGCTTCGAACAACTCCGCCACACGTGGTAAACCACCGGTAATGTCACGGGTTTTTTGCCCTTCGATTGGGATACGCGCCAGCACCTCGCCTGGGCCCACATCCTGACCGTCACGCACTTGAATCAAGGCGCCGACAGGGAAACCAATCGTCACAGAGTGGTCTGTGCCAGGAATCTTCACCTCGTTGCCAGTCGCATCAATGAGTTTCACCTGCGGACGAATCACCTTGGCCGCACCACGGCGTTTCGGGTCAATCACCACCATGGTGGATAAGCCTGTGACCTCATCTAGCTGCTTGGCAACGGTCAAACCTTCTTCGACATTCTCAAATTTGGATTGCCCGGCAAACTCAGTGATGATAGGACGTGTCAATGGATCCCAGTTCGCCAAAATAGAACCCGCTTTGATCTTGTCATCGGCTTTCACCGTCAACGTTGCACCATAAGGTACTTTGTGACGTTCGCGCTCACGACCGTGCTCATCATGAATAACGATTTCGCCCGAGCGTGAAATCACGACCAGTTCTTTTTTACTGTTGGTCACATAACGCATGGTGGCGTTGAAGCCAATCGCACCATTGGATTTTGCTTCCACGCTAGAGGCAATCGCCGCACGTGATGCCGCACCACCAATGTGGAAGGTCCGCATGGTGAGCTGAGTACCTGGTTCGCCGATTGACTGCGCGGCAATCACACCAACGGCTTCACCACCGTTGATCAGACCGCCACGACCCAAATCGCGACCATAGCATTTAGCGCAAATACCAAAACGGGTTTCGCAGGTCAGCGCAGTGCGCACCTTCACCTCATCCACCCCAGCAAGTTCGAGCTCGTCGATCAAGTCCTCGTCAAGCATAGCGCCCGCTTGGGCCAACACCGAACGATTTTCCGGATGCAACACATCATCTGCTGCGGTACGACCCAAAATGCGGTCACGCAAAGACTCAATAACCTCACCGCCCTCAACAATGGCGCGCATCAGCGAACCATCGTGGGTACCGCAGTCCTGTTCCGTGACGACCAAATCCTGGGTCACGTCCACCAGACGTCGTGTCAAATAGCCAGAGTTAGCCGTCTTCAAAGCCGTGTCCGCGAGGCCCTTACGGGCACCGTGGGTGGAGATGAAGTACTGCAACACGTTCAGACCTTCGCGGAAGTTCGCGGTAATGGGTGTCTCGATGATCGAGCCGTCAGGCTTGGCCATCAAACCCCGCATACCGGCGAGCTGGCGAATTTGTGCAGCCGAACCACGCGCACCAGAGTCAGCCATCATGTAGATGGAGTTAAACGACTCTTGATTCACTTCTTTGCCGTGACGATCAATGGTTTTTTCTACAGCCAGTTGAGCCATCATGACTTTTGAAATTTCATCGCCAGCCTTGCCCCAAATATCAACGACTTTGTTGTAGCGTTCACCAGCCGTGACCAAACCAGATGTGTATTGGTTACCGATTTCTTTCACTTCAAGTTCGCAGCGTTCGATGATCCCGTATTTCTCTTTGGGCACCAACATGTCATCCACGCAGATAGAAATACCGGCTTTAGTTGCCAGGCGGAATCCGTTTTGCAGCAACTTGTCGGCAAATACAACCGTTTCTTTCAATCCGCATTTGCGGAATGACACGTTGATCAACTTTGAGATTTCCTTTTTCTTCAAAGCTTTGTTGATGTTGGAAAATGGCAATCCCTTAGGCAAAATTTCGCTTAGCAAAGCACGGCCAGCCGTGGTTTCCCACAACTTGGTCGACGGCACGAACTCGCCCGTTAGTTTGTCTTTGGTGTACTCCGTCAATCGGACATTGATTCTGGCTGTCAACTCGACAACACCAGCATCAAAAGCGCGCTGCACCTCCGTCATATTGGCAAACACCAAACCTTCGCCTTTTCCGTTGGTACGGTCACGCGTGGTGTAGTACAAGCCAAGCACAACGTCTTGCGAGGGCACAATCGACGGCTCGCCGTTGGCCGGGAACAAAATATTGTTCGATGCCAACATCAAGGTACGGGCTTCCATCTGCGCTTCAACCGACAAGGGCACGTGAACGGCCATTTGGTCACCGTCGAAGTCGGCGTTAAAGGCGGAACAGACCAAAGGATGCAACTGAATCGCTTTACCCTCAATCAAAATCGGCTCAAAGGCTTGAATACCCAAACGGTGCAAGGTTGGTGCACGGTTCAACATCACGGGATGCTCTTTGATCACCTCTTCCAAGATATCCCACACCACGGGCGTACCTGATTCCACTTCTTTTTTGGCCGCTTTGATGGTGGTGGCGATGCCACGCACTTCCAGTTGCGCAAAAATGAAAGGCTTGAACAGCTCAAGTGCCATCAATTTTGGCAAACCGCATTGATGCAACTTGAGTGTTGGACCAACGGTAATCACAGAACGACCCGAATAATCGACACGCTTGCCCAGCAAGTTTTGACGGAAACGGCCTGACTTACCTTTGATCATGTCGGCTAACGACTTGAGGGCTCGCTTGTTTGCACCCGTCATGGCTTTACCGCGACGGCCATTGTCAAGCAGCGAGTCAACCGCCTCTTGCAACATGCGCTTCTCATTGCGCGCAATGATTTCTGGCGCCTTCAACTCAAGCAAACGACGCAAACGGCTATTGCGGTTAATCACGCGACGGTACAAATCATTCAAATCAGAAGTGGCGAAACGGCCACCGTCCAAGGGCACCAATGGACGTAAATCTGGAGGCAACACAGGCAGCACATCCATGACCATCCACTCAGGCTTGATGCCAGACTTCTTAAAAGCCTCCATTAATTTAAGGCGTTTGGCATTTTTCTTGATCTTGACTTCTGAGCCCGTCAAGTCACCACGCAATTTTTCAATGATCATGTCAATGTCGAGATCACTGAGCAGGTCCTTGATGCCTTCTGCGCCCATTTTTGCGATGAACTCATCACCATATTCTTTGCGCTTGGCGTCATGATCGTCCTCAGACATGATGCCGTACTTTTTCAGCGGCGTCATGCCTGGATCGGTCACGACATATGCTTCGAAATAGAGAACACGCTCTATGTCACGCAAGGTCATGTCAAGCACCATACCCAAACGGGATGGCAATGACTTTAAAAACCAGATGTGCGCGCAAGGTGCCGACAAGTCGATGTGACCCATACGCTCACGGCGCACCTTGGTTTGAGTAACTTCAACGCCGCATTTTTCGCAGATGACGCCACGATGCTTCAGTCGTTTGTACTTACCGCACAGGCATTCATAATCTTTGATAGGGCCAAAAATTTTGGCGCAAAACAAACCATCACGTTCGGGCTTGAAGGTGCGGTAGTTGATGGTTTCGGGCTTTTTAACTTCACCGAATGACCATGAGCGAATTTTCTCAGGTGATGCCATCCCAATTTTGATGGCGTGGAAATTCTCATCTGGCGTGAACTGCTTGAACAGATCGAGTAATGATTTCATGTATGGAGTCCTTATTCTTGTCCGTGACGTATCCGTGACGTATCTGTAATTAACCGCGCTCTAATTCCATGTCAATGCCCAAGGAACGAATTTCCTTGACCAGCACATTGAATGACTCAGGCATACCAGCTTCGATCGTGTGCTCTCCTTTAACGATGCTTTCGTACACCCTGGTACGACCCACCACGTCATCGGATTTCACTGTCAACATTTCTTGCAGTACGTAGGATGCCCCATAGGCTTCCAATGCCCACACTTCCATCTCACCGAATCGTTGTCCACCGAATTGGGCTTTTCCGCCCAAAGGTTGCTGCGTCACCAGACTGTATGGACCCGTTGAACGGGCATGCATCTTGTCATCAACCAAGTGATGGAGTTTGAGAAAGTGCATGTAGCCCACTGTCGTTGTTCGGTCGAATGCGTCTCCCGAACGTCCGTCATACAACTGCGCCTGGGTTCGTGTAGCGGTCAAACCCTTGGCTTTAGCCACATCATCCGGGTAAGCCAACTTCAACATGGATCGAATTTCATCTTCTGAAGCACCATCAAATACTGGCGTGGCAAACGTTACCCCACTTGACAGATTTGCGGCCATTTCAAAGACCTGCTCATCGCTGAGTTTGCTAAAGTCTTCTTTGCGACCCGATGTGTTGTACAGGTTGTCGAAGAATTGACGCAACTCAGCGACTTTGGCTTCTGCTTGCAACATGTTGCCAATGCGTTGGCCAATGCCTTTAGCTGCCCAACCCAAATGCACTTCCAACACCTGCCCTACGTTCATGCGTGATGGAACACCCAATGGATTTAGTACGATATCGCAAGGCGTACCATCGGCCATGAATGGCATGTCTTCAACCGGCAAGATTTTAGACACCACACCCTTGTTACCGTGACGGCCGGCCATTTTGTCGCCAGGCTGCAGGCGACGTTTAACGGCCAAGTACACCTTCACCATCTTCAAAACACCCGCCGGCAGCTCATCGCCTTGCGTGAGTTTTTTGCGCTTTTCTTCAAAAGCGAGGTCAAAGCTGTGCCGTGTTTGCTCGGTTGAGTTTTTGATGCTCTCTAACTGCGCGGCAACGTCGTCATCTGCCGGTCTGATATCAAACCAGTGGAATTTTTCCAATGAGTCCAAATAGGCTTTATCGATTTTTGTGCCTTTGGACAGCTTTTGCGGCCCACCATTGGCTGTTTTACCGATCAATAACTTCTCAATTCGGGCAAAAGCATCTGCCTCGACGATACGCAATTGATCATTCAAGTCCAAACGAAAGCGTTTGAGTTCGTCATCAATAATTTGTTGTGCGCGCTTGTCCCGCACAATCCCTTCACGCGTAAACACCTGAACATCAATCACGGTACCACGCGAACCTTGGCTAACGCGCAAAGAAGTGTCCTTCACATCACTGGCTTTTTCGCCAAAAATAGCACGCAGCAACTTCTCTTCAGGCGTCAACGTTGTTTCACCTTTAGGAGTCACCTTGCCAACCAGGGTATCGCCGGGTTCGACTTCCGCACCAACATAGATGATGCCCGAATCATCCATCCGGTTGAGTTGCTGTTCTGACAAGTTCGGAATGTCACGCGTGATTTCTTCGGCGCCCAGTTTGGTATCACGCGCCATCACAACCAACTCTTCAATATGGATCGACGTGTAGCGGTCTTCCGCAACAACACGCTCACTGATCAAAATCGAATCTTCGAAGTTATACCCGTTCCAAGGCATAAATCCCACCAGCATGTTTTGCCCCAAGGCTAACTCGCCTATATCAGTCGATGCACCGTCTGCGATCACATCGTCCTTGGCAAGCTTGTCACCCTTTTTCACAATAGGGCGCTGATGAATGTTGGTGTTTTGGTTTGAGCGCTGGTATTTGATGAGATTGTAAATATCCACACCGACCTCACCAGCTTGCGCTTCGGAGTCATTCACGCGTACAACAATGCGGGTGGCATCTACGTAATCAACAATACCGCCACGGGTTGCCGTCACAACAGTTCCTGAGTCAATCGCAGAAACACGCTCGATGCCTGTACCCACAAATGCTTTTTCTGGACGCAACACCGGCACAGCCTGACGCTGCATATTGGCACCCATCAACGCACGGTTAGCATCATCATGCTCCAAAAACGGCACCAAAGATGCAGCCACGGAGACAATCTGACCAGGAGACACGTCCATGTATTGAACACGCGCAGCATCTACAAAAATCGATTCACCCGTTTCACGCGCAGATACCAATTCATCGGTCAATTTACTGTCTTTGTCCAAACCAGCATTGGCCTGAGCAATCACATACTTACCCTCTTCAATAGCGGATAAGTAGTCAATTTGCATCGTGGCTTTGCCATCAATAACACGACGGTAAGGCGTTTCAATAAAGCCATACTCGTTAAGACGCGCATACAAGGCCAGTGAATTGATCAAACCGATGTTTGGGCCCTCTGGGGTTTCAATCGGGCAGACACGGCCGTAATGCGTCACATGAACGTCGCGCACTTCAAAGCCAGCACGCTCTCGCGTCAAACCGCCAGGGCCTAAGGCTGATATCCGGCGCTTGTGTGTGATCTCTGACAATGGATTGGTTTGATCCATGAACTGAGACAATTGAGACGCACCAAAAAACTCTTTCAATGCAGCCGAAATAGGTTTGCTATTGATCAAATCGTGTGGCATCAGTGGCTCTTGCTCGGCTTGACCCAAACGCTCTTTGACGGCTTTTTCAATCCGCGCCAATCCTGTACGGTATTGGTTTTCTGCCAACTCGCCCACGCAACGCACACGACGATTGCCCAAGTGATCAATGTCATCGACTTCACCGCGACCATTGCGCAGGTCAACCAAAATTTTAACCACAGACAGAATGTCTTCGTTGGTCATGACCATCGGGCCTGTCGATTCAGCACGACCCATTTTGGCGTTGAACTTCATCCGGCCGACACGTGATAGATCGTATGTGTCTGGGTTATAGAACAGACGCTGGAACAAGGCTTGCACAGCATCTTCAGTAGGCGGCTCACCAGGACGCATCATGCGATAGATGGCCACGCGAGCGGCAAACTCATCTACCGTTTCGTCCGTGCGCAAGGTTTGCGAAATGTAAGAACCCTGGTCAAGTTCGTTGGTATAGATGCATGGCAAATCTTGAATGCCTGCAATACGCAATTTTTTAAGCAACACTTCGGTTAGCTCGTCATTGGCTTTGGCAATGATTTCGCCCGTCTCAGCATCAACAATTGCCTTGGCAACCACGCGACCTATCAAGTAATCTTCAGGCACGCTGATGTGCGTGGTGGCAGACTGCTCGAGCTCGCGCGTGTGGCGTACAGTGACGCGCTTGTCTTTGGCAACGATAACTTTGCCAGACTTATCGGTAATATCAAAACGCGCAACTTCACCGCGCATGCGCTCAGCCACAAACTCCATTTGAGCGCCGCTGTCCATCAGACGGAAATTGTCGTTCACAAAGAAGTTCGCCAGGATTGACTCTGGATTCAAACCAATTGCTTTTAGCAAAATTGTGACCGGCATCTTGCGGCGACGGTCGACCCGGAAGTACAAGATGTCTTTGGGATCAAACTCAAAGTCCAACCAAGAACCGCGATACGGAATGATTCGAGCTGAAAACAGCAACTTGCCCGAACTATGGGTTTTGCCTTTGTCATGTTCAAAAAATACGCCGGGCGAACGGTGCAACTGCGAAACAATCACACGCTCTGTGCCATTAATAACGAAAGAACCTTTTTCAGTCATGAGCGGCACTTCGCCCATATAAACTTCTTGTTCTTTGACCTCTTTCACAACTTTGGAGTGCGTGGTCGATGATTCACGATCGTAAATAATCAACTGCACTTTGGCACGCACTGCTGAACCGTAAGTCAACCCACGGGTTTGACATTCACGCACATCAAAACCGGGCTTGGCAAGGTTGTACTCAAGGTACTTCATTTCGACAAAACCGTTGTGTGACACGATCGGGAATGCACCCGTAAATGCCGCTTGCAAGCCTTCATTTGTTCGTTTTTGCGGCAGCACGCCAGCTTGCAAAAATGCGGTATAGGCATCTTTTTGCATTTGCAACAAATAAGGAATTTCTAGCACGCTCTCGCGGCTACCAAAGTTTTTACGAATACGTTTGCGTTCGGTGTATGAATAACTTGACGTGTTTGGCATGTGTTCTCCGGGCTAAGACAGGTGTCTTGCGTCTTACGCAACTGATCGATTGCACATTTTGCGCAACAGGCTTGGTGGTTGGCCGCTACCAACCATTGGCGGACGGTTGCGCATTGCACGCAACCCGAACCAAGGCATCTTCTGCAGTCGGGGTCAGAAGACACTGAAAAACAAACTTTTTAATCTGCTTTTCAGTGCGCTCTATTCAAGCATGAAAGGCTGGAGGCTCTTGCGAGCACTCCAGCCTTCAAATAAAGCTCAGCTTATTTCAGCTCGGCCTTAGCACCAGCATCTTCAAGCTTCTTCTTGGCTGCTTCAGCATCTGCTTTAGAAACAGCTTCTTTAACAGCCTTAGGAGCGCCGTCCACCAAGTCTTTGGCTTCTTTGAGGCCCAGACCCGTGATTTCGCGCACCGCTTTAATCACGGACACTTTGTTTGCGCCAGCTTCGAGCAGCATCACGTTGAACTCGGTTTGCTCTTCCGCAACCGCCGCAGCACCGCCGCCGCCAGCTGCTGGTGCAGACATGGCTGCAGCGCTCACGCCAAATTTCTCTTCGATGGCTTTTACCAAGTCGTTGAGTTCCATGACCGTCATGCTATCGAGAGCGGTCAAAAATGCGTCTTTATCAAATGCCATTTTTATTTCCTTCTATCAATTGAGGACATCGTATGTAAACACAAACAAGCCCCAAATTTTTTACATTGGTTACAAATATCGCCAACCCTTAGGCTGCGACTGCTTCGCCTTTTAATCCAGCCACTGCGGCCAGCACACGTGCTGTACGAGAGATTGGGGATTGCAACAAGCCCACCAACTGCCCCAGCAACACTTCTTTCGAAGGAATACTAGCCAATTGTTTCACGCCATTGACATCCAAAACTTTTCCAGCAAACGCCCCACCGCGAATAACCAATTTATCATTGGTTTTCGCGAAGTCAGCCACCACTTTCGCGGCGGCAACTGCGTCTACAGAGAAGCCATAGATTAACGGGCCGGTCATTTGGTCAGCGACAACATCAAATGCACTACCTGCGACAGCACGACGAGCCAAGGTGTTTTTCAACACACTCAGGCTCACGCCGTTGCTGCGCGCTTGGGTGCGCAATTTAGTCATGTCGGCGACCGTAATGCCACGGTATTCCGCCATCACGAGCGTTTGAGCTTTAGCTGCGAGGCCGTTCACTTCTTCAATGACGGCTTGTTTCTCACTGCGATTCAGACTCAAGATTTACTCCTTAATATGCATTGAGGCTGGTTTTTTATCAAACCCACCCACTTGCACGCCAAACAATCAGCGACCAACTGTTTCGGAAAATTCCTATGCAGCGGGATCGCCATCTGCGCTGGTCAACCACAGAGAAGTGGTTATTTAAGTGCTCTTGTATTTATACTCAAACACACCAACGGTCTTGGATGGCCTGCTAGTCACACTTGGCAACCAACAGCCCACCACATCAAGTCACTCGTTAAAGTGACTCAAATTCTTACCCTAAAGCTCTGCGATTACGCAGCAGCAATAGTTTGTGAATCCACGCGAACACCCACACCCATGGTGGATGAAACGGCGACTTTCCTCAAATAAACACCTTTGCTGGTCGCTGGCTTGGCTTTTTGCAAAGCATCAATCAACGCAGCCAAGTTGCCTTGCAACTTGTCATTGTCAAATGAACGACGACCAATGGTGGAGTGCACGATACCGGCTTTGTCCACACGGAACTGCACTTGACCCGCTTTGGCGTTTTTAACAGCCGTGGCAACGTCAGGCGTGACCGTGCCCACCTTCGGGTTAGGCATCAAACCACGTGGGCCCAAAATTTGACCCAAAGTACCGACCACACGCATGGCGTCTGGTGCAGCAATCACGATGTCAAACGGCATATTGCCGGCTTTGACCATCGCCGCCAAGTCATCCATACCGACGATGTCTGCGCCAGCTGCTTTTGCCTCTTCAGCTTTGGCACCTTGGGCGAACACAGCGACGCGAAGCGTTTTGCCGGTGCCGTTAGGCAACACAACCGCACCGCGGACCACTTGGTCCGACTTCTTGGAGTCAACACCAAGCTGCACAGCAACGTCGATTGACTCGTCAAACTTAGCAGTCGCAAATTCTTTAACCAGCACCAAGGCATCTGCCAACGGGTACAGTTTGTTTCCGTCTATTTTGCCGGTTTGTGTTTTTTGTTTTTTGGTGAGCTTGGTCATTTCACGCCCTCCACGTTGACACCCATTGAACGAGCCGTGCCAGCGATGGTGCGCACGGCTGCATCCAAATCGGCAGCGGTCATGTCTTTCATTTTTGTTTTAGCAATTTCTTCGAGCTGAGCACGCGTAATTTTGCCAACTTTGTCAGTGTGCGGACGCGCCGAACCCTTGTCAAGCTTGATCGCCTTTTTAATCAAAACAGTCGCAGGCGGTGTTTTGATAATGAAAGTGAAGCTCTTGTCTGCAAACGCCGTGATGACCACGGGCAATGGCAAACCTGGCTCGACGCCTTGAGTCTGCGCGTTAAACGCCTTGCAGAACTCCATGATGTTCAAACCACGTTGACCCAATGCTGGGCCAATAGGTGGCGATGGATTGGCTTTACCTGCTGGAACTTGCAGCTTGATAAAACCGACGATTTTTTTCGCCATGCTTTACTCCTTACGGGTGATAGCGCTTCTTATTGAATGAAGCTTCCCGGGGTTAACGACTCTTGAAGAGCTTGCTTACAAGCCCTTGATTACATTCGCGCCGAGTCGGAAAACGCAAAAATTTCAACCATCTTCAAATTCTGTCGTAAATCGTGCGATCTACGTTTTTTCGATTTGACCAAATTCCAATTCGACGGGTGTTGAACGGCCAAAAATAGTGACCGCCACGCGTACTTTACTTTTCTCGTAATTCACCTCTTCAACCGAGCCGTTAAAGTCAGTGAACGGGCCGTCTTTTACCCGCACAAATTCACCCACCTCAAACTCAACCTTGTGCCGCGGCTTCTCTGTGCCGACTTGCATTTGGCTAATGATTTTTTGCACTTCTGCTTCAGAAATAGGGGATGGACGGTTTTTACCACCGCCAATAAACCCAGTGACTTTATTGGTATGTTTAATCAAGTGCCAAGTGTCATCGTCCATGACCATCTCGACAAAAACATAGCCAGGGAAAAATTTGCGTTCGGTCGTTTTTTTCTGCCCGTTTTTGATTTCAACGACTTCCTCGGTAGGAACCAAAATACGCCCAAACTTGGCCTGCAATGCAGACTGCGCGATGCGCTCAATAATATTGCGTTCTACGGTTTTTTCCATGCCCGAATAGGCATGCACCACATACCAGCGCAAATCCGGATTCGCCGCAACAGCAGACTCTGCAGGCTCGTTCGGGGTCACAATTGCATCAATCATTATTTTTTCCAACCCAAAATCAAGTCAAAGATCACCCACTCAAGCGTTTTATCCGTGATCCACAAGAACAGCGCCATGACCACGACAAACCCGAATACGTAGGCGGTCATCTGCATCGCCTCTTTGCGGGCGGGCCAAACTACTTTTTTGACCTCGCGCGTAGCATCTCGCCCAAATGCCAGCAAACGCTTCCCCGATTCAGCTGACCAAAAAACAGCCCCTGCAGCGACCAAACACGCCAGCAAAGCTCCCCACTGAGCCAACTGACCCTGCTTGCTCAGCATATAAAACGCCACGACCGCAGCCACCACCAAACCCGCTGCCAGAGCGAGTTTGATTTTTTCTGCGCCGGTACCGACGGTTTCAACTTGTGGACTGGCCATGTTTACCCTGCAATCATTTCAAATACTTGACTCAAAAAAGAACTCGCTTGAGCACTTCCTGAGACGCCGAAGCCCGCTAGGTCATAACGGGCTCTTGTTAGCTCTGCCGTTAGGTCATAACGGGGTTTTATCACCTTAAACCGCCACCTTTATCTGGTGGCAGGGGCAGTAAGAATCGAACTTACAACCTTCGGTTTTGGAGACCGACGCTCTGCCAATTGAGCTATACCCCTACAGATTCAGCTACCAACTCAAATGTTTACGCAATAATCTTCGCCACCACACCCGCGCCCACGGTCTTGCCGCCTTCGCGA
>JASJPN010000188.1:5514-7770 GCA_031426635.1 Polaromonas sp. | reverse complement strand
TGCGCCTATTTCCCCAATCGATGACGGGGCGTTTGATCACGCTCGGCTGGCTCAGCATCAAATCCGTCGCACTGGCGGCATCGACCACCGCCGCTTGGGCGGCGAGATCCAGCTTGCGCCAGGTGGTGCCTTGGCGGTTAACCAGCTTTTCCCAGCCCAGCGCCTCCATCCACGCGGCCAGGCGCTCGGGTGGGCCCCCTTGTTTCTTAAAGTCGTGAAATTGGTAGGCCAGGGCGTGGTCCGTCAGCCACAGCCGGGCTTTTTTGACAGTGTCGCAGTTGGGGATCCCAAAAACAGTGATGGGTGGGGTAATTTCGGATATCGTGCGCATCCCCGCATTGTGCCCTGCGACAATAGGGGGATGACGATTTCGCACCTTCAACCTGACCTTGCATCCGATCAAGCTTTGAGCGTAACTTCAGCGCCAAAAACACTGGACCAGTGGCTCGCCTACTGCGAGCAGCTGCATAGCAAACCCATCGACATGGGGCTGGAGCGGGTCCGCGCCGTGGCGCAGCGCATGGACATCCGCTTTGATTGCCCGGTCATCACCGTGGCTGGCACCAACGGCAAGGGCTCGACCTGCGCCATGAGCGAGTCGATTTTGAGCCAGGCGGGGTATCGTACAGGGGTGTTCACGTCGCCGCATCTGGTGCATTTTGAAGAACGGCTACGAATTGCCGAGATACCGGTAAATGCTACTGAATTAATAGCAAGCTTTACCCGTGTTGATTCGGCTAGGGTTGAAAATTATGCTCTAAATCAGCCGGAAATATCGCTCACCTACTTTGAATTCACCACCCTCGCCATTTTGGACGTGATGGTGCGCGCCAAGCTGGACGTGGCTATTCTTGAAGTGGGGCTGGGCGGGCGTTTGGATGCGGTCAACATCATTGACGCCGATTGCGCCATCATCACCAGTATTGACCTGGATCACATGGAGTTTTTAGGGGACAACCGCGAAAGCATCGGGTTAGAGAAGGCCGGTATCATGCGCGCCGGCAAACCGGCGGTGGTCAGCGACCCGATGCCGCCCGCCAGTGTGCTGGCACACGCAGAGTCGATTGGCGCTGATCTGTGGATAGTAGGGCGTGATTTCAACTTTTCGGGTGATAAATTACAGTGGGGCTGGGCGGGTAGGGGGCGGCGTTATGCTGGCTTGGCCTATCCGGCGCTGCGGGGGGCCAACCAGCTGATCAATGCCTCAGGCGTACTGGCGGCGTTGACTGCTTTGCGCGACCGCCTGCCGATCACCGCACAGGCGGTGCGTAACGGGCTGGCATTTGTCGAATTGCCGGGGCGCTTTCAAATCATTCCAGGCGAGCCCACATTGATACTTGATGTGGCGCACAACCCGCATGCGGTGGCAGCGCTGGCACTGAATTTGGACGCGATGGGTTTTTCTCCCTGTACCCACGCCGTGATGGGCGCGATGGCCGACAAAGACCTCGCATCGATGCTGGCGCGCATGGGCCCGCTGGTCGATAAGTGGTATTTCACAGACTTACCCACGCCACGCGCGGCTACGTCTGCTCAATTATTAAGCATTTGGCAAGGCGTGGATACTCGCAAAGACACCCTGGGTGGTTGCTTTAACGATCCGATGCAGGCACTGCAGGCTGCCATGGCGGCAGCGGCCCCCACTGATAGAATCGTGGTGTTTGGCTCTTTCTTTACCGTGGGCGGTGTTGTGCAAAGTGGCGTGCCGCGCCAGGGCGCCAAACATGTCAGCAATGAGCGCCGATTGACCCAGTAGCCAAGTTTGCCCGCTCAAACGGACGCATACCCTTATTCACCTGCTTTTATTTGAAGACTCCACGACATGGCCATATTCAGCACCCGATCAAGCAGTCAACGCGGCATTGATGCCGCGCGCAAGAGCAATGTGCCGGTTGACAGTGTTGAGACACTGCGCACGCGCGCTCGCCAGCGGCTGATTGGGGCGGTGGTGTTGGTGGTGCTCGGGGTGGTTGGTTTTTCTTTGTTGTTTGACACCCAGCCACGTCCTATTCCCGTAGATATTGAGATCAGTATCCCAGACAAAGACAAAATGGAGCGCTTGGAGATGCCTGCCGCCACGACGGTGGCTACCCCCACGGCCACAGCGCCACCTGTGGCTGTTGCGCCAATGGCCGCCAGCAGTGTTGTTGCCGCTGCTCCCAATGTCCAGGCTTCGGCCAGCTTGAGCCCCAAAGAAGAACTGTTGTCAGTCCAGCCGCAGGTTAAAGAGCCGGTCACGGCCGAGCCCAAAGCAGA
>JASJPN010000188.1:0-5414 GCA_031426635.1 Polaromonas sp. | reverse complement strand
CGATGGTTGATGATGGTGCCAGGGCCAAGGCGATCCTTGAAGGAAGGGATCCGGCTCAAGAGCCCGCTAAAGCGGCCGATGGTTCTAGCCGATTCGTCGTCCAGGTGGGTGCTTTTGCAGACGGTAGCAAGGCGCATGAAGTTCGGGTGAAGCTGGAGCGGGCGGGATTGAAAACCTACACCCACGTCGCGCAGACCAGCGACGGCGCTCGTACCCGCGTGCGGGTGGGGCCCTTTGCCAAGCGCGATGAGGCCGAAAAAGCCGCCGCCAAAATCAAAAAATTAGACTTGCCAGCCGCTATTTTGACGCTGTGACCCTCGCCACTATATTAGAAACAGCGAAGCCATGACACTTGTTGACTGGATATTGCTAGGTATTTTGAGTCTCTCGCTGCTGTTAGGGGCTTGGCGCGGTTTGGTCTATGAGGTTTTGTCGGTATTTGTCTGGGTGGCCGCATTTGTCTTGGCGCAATGGTTTGCGCCCGATGTGGCTACTCAGTTACCTATGACGGGTGCGGCGCAGTCTTTGCGTTATGTGGTGGCATTTGTGGCGGTGTTTGTGGGTACGGCATTTGTTGCGGGTTTGATCACGCAACTCATCAAAAAATTCGTTGCAAGCATCGGTTTGCGGCCGGTAGACCGAACCTTAGGTGCCGTATTTGGATTGTTTCGGGGGGTGATTTTGCTGCTGGCGGTGACGGTTGTGGTCAATATGACGCAGTTGCGCAGCCATACAGACTGGCAAGCCTCACAAGGGGCAGGCTTATTGACGCAGGTTTTAACGCGTCTCAAACCGCTGCTACCCCAAGAGTTTGGTAAGTATTTGCCGTAGATTCAAGTGACTTTTCAGGTCGAATTGTCGGCAATTTTCAAGGTATATACATATGTGCGGAATCGTAGGCGTTGTCAGTAACGCGCCAGTCAATCAGTTGATTTATGACGCTTTGCTGCTCTTGCAGCATCGCGGTCAAGACGCGGCTGGCATTGCCACGCAGCTGGATCGTAAATTTTTCATGCACAAGGCCAAAGGCATGGTGCGTGATGTGTTTCGCACCCGCAACATGCGTTCGTTGCCCGGTAATTGCGGTTTGGGACAAGTGCGTTACCCCACGGCGGGCAACGCTTTCAGCGAAGAAGAGGCGCAGCCGTTTTATGTCAACGCACCGTTTGGCATTGTGTTGGTTCACAACGGCAATTTGACCAATGCCCATGCCTTGAAGTCAGAACTGTTTGTGACCGACCACCGTCACATCAACACCGAAAGTGACTCCGAAGTGTTGCTCAACGTGTTGGCGCATGAGTTGGAAAAAGCCACGCGTGGCCTGCCTTTGACCCCCGCTGCTGTGTTTGCCGCGGTGGCCAGAGTGCATGAACGTGTGCGCGGCTCTTACGCCGTGGTGGCGTTAATTGCTGGGCATGGCGTGCTCGCCTTTCGTGATCCATTTGGTATTCGTCCCATGTGTTACGGAAAAATGAGCAAAGCCGGTGCAAATTCTGTCATGTTCGCTAGTGAATCTGTCGCACTTGAAGGTACGGGTCATCAATTTGAGCGCAATCTCAACCCGGGTGAAGCGGTGTTTGTGGAGTTGGAGGGCGCCATCCACGCCCAGCAGTGCGCCAAAGCACCGGTGCTCAACCCGTGCATTTTTGAATTTGTGTACTTGGCGCGACCCGACTCGGTGATGGATGGCATTTCGGTCTATCAAGCACGGTTGAATTTGGGTGAAACCTTGGCCAAACGGGTGATTTCAACCGTACCACCAAGTGACATTGACGTGGTGATTCCGATTCCAGAATCGAGCCGCCCCAGCGCCGCGCAATTGGCACATTTACTGGGTTTGCCCTACCGTGAGGGCTTTGTCAAAAACCGCTACGTGGGCCGGACCTTCATCATGCCAGGGCAGGCCGTGCGCAAGCAGTCGGTTCGACAAAAACTCAATGCTATTGCCAGTGAATTCAAAGGCCGCAATGTGCTCTTGGTCGATGACTCGATCGTGCGCGGGACCACCAGCAAAGAAATCGTGCAAATGGCGCGCGATGCTGGTGCTAACAAGGTTTACATGGCCAGCGCTGCACCGCCCGTGCGCTATCCCAACGTCTATGGTATCGACATGCCGACCAAGGACGAGTTGGTCGCTCACAACCGAACGGTCGAACAAATCCGCGAGATCATCGGCTGCGATGCGCTGATTTATCAGGATGTGGACGCCATGAAAGCGGCAATTTTCAAGCTCGCGCCCAAGACCGATGCTGCGAATCTTCCCGTGACTGGTTTTGACGCATCCTGCTTTGACGGTGTTTATGTAACTGGTGACATCACCGGTGATGACATCGCCAGACTGCGTGAGAGCCGACTGGAGAGCTCGAAAAAAGCAGAAGACCACGAAGATAGCTCGCGCCTGGCTCTGCCGAACGGAAGCTGACATCAGCTAATTTGACATAATCTATCGCTCCGAATGGGTTTGACTTGCCATGCCTGAAAAATCGTTACCGCCTCATTTGCATCTGGACACACTTGCCCTGCGTGTCGCCGAGGCTAAAAGCCAATTTGGCGAAAACTCGGAAGCGCTTTATCTCACGAGCAGCTTTGTGCAACCCAATGCCGCTGCCGCCGCAAGACGTTTTGCCCTGGAAGAAGAGGGCTACACTTACGCGAGAGTCGGCAACCCGACGGTGACCAGCATGGAACGCCGCCTTGCCGCACTGGAGGGCACCGAGGCCGCCATTGCCACATCCAGCGGCATGAGTGCGATTTTGTTGTTGGGCATGGGCCTCTTGAAAGCGGGTGACCACGTGGTGTGTTCACAGTCGGTCTTTGGCTCGACGATCCGGCTGTTTGCTGGGGAGTTTTCCAAGTTTGGGATTGAGACTACTTTCGTCTCGCAAACCGATGTGGCGCAATGGCGCGCCGCGATGCGCCCCAACACCAGGCTGCTGTTTGCCGAGACACCCACCAACCCATTGACTGAGGTGTGCGACATCCAGGCGCTGGCCGATGTGGCGCACAACGGTGGCGCGCTGTTGGCTGTGGACAACTGTTTTTGCAGCCCCGCGTTGCAGCAGCCCAAGCGCTTTGGAGCGGATTTCATCATTCACTCTGGTACCAAATATTTAGACGGCCAGGGTCGTGTCATGGCGGGTGCTATTTGCTGTGCACAACAGTACGTTGATGCGCAGTTTCTACCAGTGTTGCGTACCGCCGGCATGGTGTTGGCACCTTTCAATGCCTGGGTCGTACTCAAAGGCATGGAAACACTAAGCATTCGTATGCAAGCGCAGTCAGAGCGCGCCTTACTCGTGGCGCAGTGGCTAGAGAAACAGCCCAACGTGGCCAAAGTGTATTACCCAGGGCTAGCCTCCCATCCGCAGCATGAGTTGGCCATGCGTCAGCAGTCTGCCAGCGGCAAGGGCTCGGGTGCAGCGGTACTGTCGTTTGACGTGAAAGGCGGTTCCCCCGAAGAGTTGCGTCGCCACGCTTTTGCCGTGATTGATGCGGCGCTGGTGAGCTCCATCACGACTAATCTTGGTGATACAAAAACCACCATTTGCCACCCCGCCAGTACCTCGCATGGTCGTTTGACTGAAGTGCAGAGACAGGCTGCTGGCATTGGCCAAGGTTTGATTCGTTTGGCGGTGGGTTTAGAGCATGTGGAAGATTTGACAGCAGACCTCACCCGTGGACTTCAGGGGCTGGATGGCTTGGTCTGACGTAATACTTATGATACAAAAAACTCGAACTCGCTTTGCCCCGTCACCGACTGGGTTTATCCACCTGGGCAACATCCGCTCGGCGCTCTATCCGTGGGCATTTGCCCGTGCGACCGGCGGCGACTTCATCTTGCGCATTGAAGACACTGACCTGGAGCGTTCCAGTCAAGAAGCTGTGGACGTCATCCTTCAAAGTATGGCTTGGCTCGGGTTGGACTACGATGAAGGTCCGTTCTACCAAATGCAGCGCATGGACCGCTACAAAGAAGTCTTGGCTGACTTGGTGGCTACCGGGCACGTTTACCCTTGCTATATGAGTATGGCTGAACTGGATGCACTGCGCGAAACACAAATGGCAGCTAAACAGAAGCCACGCTATGACGGTACGTGGCGTCCTGAAGCGGGTAAAACACTGCCGCCGGTGCCTGTTGGTGTGCAACCGGTCTTGCGCTTTAAGAATCCGCAAACAGGGGCTGTGGTTTGGGACGACAAGGTCAAAGGCCGCATTGAAATCAGCAACGCTGAACTCGATGATTTGGTGATTGCACGGCCAGCACCTTTGGGTGAGATTGGCACGCCGACCTATAATTTTTGCGTGGTGGTGGACGATATGGACATGACGATTACCCACGTCATCCGGGGCGATGACCACGTCAACAACACGCCGCGCCAAATCAATATTTTCAAAGCTTTAGGGAAAGAGCCACCGGTCTACGCCCATTTGCCCACTGTGCTCAATGAGCAGGGTGAAAAAATGAGCAAACGCGCTGGTGCCAAACCTGTCACGCAATTCGCTGAAGAGGGCTACTTGCCCGACGCGGTGGTGAATTACTTGGCGCGCTTGGGTTGGAGTCACGGAGACGACGAAATATTTAGTCGCGAGCAATTCATTGCGTGGTTCAATTTGGATCATCTGGGCAAAAGCGCCGCGCAGTTTGATGAAGCCAAGTTGCGCTGGGTCAACGCACAACACTTGAAAGGCATGCCGGACGAGCAACTAGCACCGCTGGTCGCTGCACAATTGGCCAAGCGTGGCATGGATAGTGATGCACGTTTGCCACACATTTGCGCCTTATTCAAAGACCGCTGCGACACCACGGTGATGTTGGCGGACTGGGCTGCCATTTTTTATACCGACCTTCGGCCTAAAGTCGAAGATCTGGCGCTGCATGTGACTGAAGCCATCGCGCCCGCACTGCTCACCTTGTCTGAAAAACTAGCGGTATGCGATTGGGACAAGGTCAGCATTGCGGCTGCCATCAAAGAAGTATTGACCACGCACAGTCTCAAAATGCCGCAATTGGCCATGCCTGTGCGTGCTTTACTCATGGGAACAGTGCAAACACCGTCTCTGGATGCAGTGATTTCATTATTTTCTAGAGATGAAGTTTTAACGCGTTTGAAAAGAGGGTAATTTTCGGGCTATAATTCAAGGCTGGGATGTAAACTTGCTTGTAAGCGAAAGCCGATTTCAAGTTTGGTCTGGTGAAGGTTATGGGGGTATAGCTCAGTTGGTAGAGCGCTTGCATGGCATGCAAGAGGTCATCGGTTCGATCCCGGTTACCTCCACCAGATACTTTTCGAATGTTTTTGAAAAATTTAAGTTGGCGGATTTGAAAAAATCTGCGCCGGAAGTTCCAAGGTTTTGACCCCATCGTCTAGAGGCCTAGGACATCACCCTTTCACGGTGAGTACCGGGGTTCGAAT
>JASJPN010000187.1:0-13433 GCA_031426635.1 Polaromonas sp. | reverse complement strand
TGGTCGCGCCAGCGGTTGTTGGCGATGGCCAGGAGGCGCATGTGGAATTGCTCGTTGATGGCGAAAAACTTTTCTGTATCAACTGGTTGTGATGTTGAAGCTGTTTCCAGGGCCTGATGGAGCGCCGTCAACTCTGCCATCTGCGCATCGCTGGCAGTACTGGCCACCACGCCCGCTGCGTCGCTCTCCAGCAGGCTGAGCAGGTGGTAGACGTCGCTCAAATCTTGCTCGGACACTTCGGTTACATACGCGCCGCGCCGCACTTTCATGGTGACCAGACCCTCGGTGGCCAGCACTTTGAGGGCTTCGCGCAGGGGGGTGCGGCTGATGCCGTATTCCTCGGCGAGTTTGAGTTCATCAATCCAGCTGCCGGGTTCTAAGTCACCTGGCGTGCGTTTGAAAATACGCTGACGCAGCAGTTCGGCCACTTCTTCATACAAAGGGAGAGGCTTTAAGCGGTCGTGCGACAAGGGTGCGTTCATAGGGTGCCTAGTTTACATGAAACTGCATTTTGAATTTATAATTATGAGTGTAAAATCGTGTCTATGACTGATCAATTCAAGCCCGCAACCCTTTCGGACTGGCACAGAGCCGCCGCCAAATCCGCTCCCGGTGGCTCGGTGGAGGCCCTCAATTGGCACACGCCAGACGGCATTCAAGTCAAGCCGCTGTACACGGCAGAGGACACCAAAGATCTGCCGTACACCAACACTTTGCCCGGTTTTGAGCCCTATGTGCGCGGCCCGCAGGCCACCATGTACGCGGTGCGGCCGTGGACGATTCGACAATACGCGGGGTTCTCCACTGCTGAAGAGTCCAACGCTTTCTACCGCAAAGCGCTGGCTGCCGGTGGGCAGGGCGTGTCGGTCGCGTTTGACCTGGCCACGCATCGCGGCTACGACAGCGACCACCCACGTGTGACGGGCGATGTGGGCAAGGCGGGCGTGGCGATTGACTCGGTCGAGGACATGAAGATTTTGTTCGACCAGATTCCCCTCGACAAAGTATCCGTCTCCATGACCATGAACGGCGCGGTGTTACCGGTGTTGGCGGGCTACGTGGTGGCGGCAGAAGAGCAGGGCGTGAGTCAAGACCAGCTCAGCGGCACGATTCAGAACGACATTCTGAAAGAATTCATGGTGCGCAACACCTACATCTACGGCCCCGCGCCCAGCATGCGCATCATTGGCGACATCATCGAGTACACGGCCAAGAACATGCCCAAGTTCAACTCGATCAGTATTTCGGGCTACCACATGCAGGAAGCCGGTGCGAACCAGGCGCTGGAGCTGGCCTTCACGCTGGCAGACGGCAAAGAGTATGTCAAAACCGCGATTGCCAAAGGCATGGACGTTGATGGTTTTGCCGGCCGCCTCTCGTTTTTCTGGGCGATTGGCATGAACTTTTATTTAGAAGTGGCCAAAATGCGCGCAGCGCGCTTGCTGTGGTGCCGCATCATGAAGGGCTTTGACGCCAAATCGCCAAAATCTCTCATGCTGCGCACCCATTGCCAGACCAGCGGCTGGAGTTTGACCGAGCAAGACCCGTACAACAACGTGGTGCGTACCACCATCGAAGCCATGGCGGCGGTGTTCGGCGGCACGCAGTCGCTGCACACCAATTCATTCGACGAAGCGATTGCCCTGCCAACCGAATTTTCAAGCCGCATTGCGCGCAACACGCAGCTCATCATCCAGGAAGAAACCCACATCACCAGCGTCATCGACCCATGGGCCGGTAGCTACATGATGGAGTCGCTGACCAACGAGATGGCCGAGAAAGCCTGGGCCATCATCGAAGAAGTCGAAGCCATGGGCGGCATGGTCAAAGCGGTGGACAGTGGCTGGGCCAAGTTGAAAATTGAAGCGGCAGCGGCTGAGAAGCAGGCCCGCATCGACAGCGGCAAGGACGTGATTGTCGGCATCAACAAGTACAAACTCGCCACCGAGGACGCGCTGGAAACCCGTGACATCGATAACGTAGCGGTGCGCGACGGGCAGATCGCCAGATTGCAAGCCATCAAACAAAATCGCGACCAAGCCGGTGTGACTGCTGCCTTGGTTGCTATTACTTCTGCAGCAAAAGACAGTTCTCCCGGAAGCACCGCGAGCGGTTCGGGCAACCTGCTGGATTTAACGATCAAAGCCATGCGCCTGCGTGCTACCGTGGGTGAGGTGAGCGACGCGCTGGAGCAGGTCTACGGTCGCCACCGCGCCGATACGCAAAAGGTCACCGGCGTGTATGCCGCGGCCTACGGACAAAATGAAGACGGCACAGCGTCAAACGAAGGCGATACCATGGATTACTGGAACCAGCTCAAAGCCGACATTGCCGACTTTGCCGACAAGCAGGGCCGCCGCCCCCGTGTGATGATCTCCAAGCTCGGTCAGGACGGCCACGACCGCGGTGCCAAAGTGGTGGCCACCGCCTTCGCTGACCTCGGTTTTGACGTCGACATGGGCCCCTTGTTCCAAACCCCCGAAGAATGCGCCCGCCAGGCGATTGAGAACGACGTCCATGCCGTCGGCGTTTCAACATTAGCTGCAGGCCACAAAACCCTGGTCCCCGCCATCATCGCCGAGCTGCGCAAGCAGGGCGCGGATGACATCATCGTCTTCGTTGGTGGTGTGATTCCGCGTCAAGACTACGACATGCTGTACGCAGCAGGTGTCAAAGGCATCTATGGGCCGGGCACGCCGATTCCTGTGAGTGCGCGGGATGTGTTGTCGCAGATTAAAAAGGCGATCGGGTGACCCCAACGGCCTTGCTGAAGGGTATCGTGCAGCCTGCTGCTGAGCAACGCCGCGCCATCGCCAAAGCCATCACCCTGCTCGAATCGACCCGCACCGACCACCGCATGCAGGCCGATGAGTTGCTCACGGCTTTGCTGCCGCATACCGGCAAGTCGCTGCGCCTGGGTATCAGCGGCGTGCCGGGCGTGGGTAAATCGACGTTTATTGAAGCGTTGGGTTTGTATTTGATTGAGCTCGGTCATCGAGTCGCGGTGCTGACGATTGACCCATCCAGCACCGTCTCAGGTGGCTCGATTTTGGGTGACAAGACGCGGATGGAAAAGCTCTCGGTCGACGAGCGCGCCTACATCCGCCCCAGCCCGAGCAGCGGCACCTTGGGCGGTGTGGCTGAAAAAACCCGCGAAGCCATGCTGGTGTGCGAGGCGGCGGGCTATGACATTGTGATTGTGGAAACCGTCGGCGTGGGTCAGTCTGAGACCGCCGTAGCGGACATGACCGACATGTTTGTGCTGATGCAACTGCCCAATGCGGGGGACGACTTGCAGGCCATCAAAAAAGGCGTGATGGAGCTGGCGGATTTGGTGCTGATCAACAAAGCCGACATTGACCCATTGGCCGCCCAGCGCGCGCAGTTGCAAATCACAGCAGCCATGCAGCTGCTCGGCATGTTTGGCAGCCATGACGACAAACACTGGCACCCCAAAGCGCTGCAACTCAGTGCCTTGAACGCGCAAGGCATCGACACTTTTTGGGCTGCGGTGAACGAATTCAAGACCCTGCAAACCGCCGATGGCAAGCTGGCACAGCGCCGTCAGCAGCAGTCGCTGGCCTGGATGTGGGAGCGCATTGACGCCGGGTTGAAGTTGCAGTTCAGGCAAAACCCGAAGGTGCGCGAGCTGCTGCCACAGATGCTCAAGGACGTGTCTGAGGGGCGCGTCGCGGCCTCGACTGCAGCACGAAATCTGCTTGCAGTCGGTGAAAAATATGCCTAATAAGCTACAAATTAGATAGCGAATGAGTTAATCATTTTTACTTCAACCAAAACAACGACCACAACCACACCATGCAAGACATCCTGATCCAACTTGAAGCCAAACGCGAACTCGCCCGTTTGGGCGGTGGCACCAAACGTATCGACGCACAGCATAAAAAAGGCAAGCTCACGGCGCGCGAGCGCCTGGAAGTGCTGCTGGACGCTGGCACGTTTGAAGAATGGGACATGTTTGTTGAGCACCGCTGCACCGACTTTGGCATGGAAGACAACAAAATCCCCGGTGATGGCGTGGTCACGGGCTACGGCATGATCAATGGGCGGCTGGTGTTTGTGTTCAGCCAGGACTTCACGGTGTTTGGCGGCGCGCTGTCTGAAGCGCATGCCGAGAAAATCTGCAAAGTGATGGATCAGGCCATGAAAGTGGGCGCGCCCGTGATTGGGCTGAACGACTCGGGCGGCGCGCGGATTCAGGAAGGCGTGGCCAGCTTGGGCGGCTATGCCGATGTGTTCCAGCGCAACGTGATGGCCAGTGGCGTGATTCCGCAGATCAGCATGATCATGGGGCCCTGCGCTGGCGGTGCGGTGTACAGCCCGGCCATGACCGACTTCATTTTCATGGTCAAAGACTCGTCTTACATGTTTGTCACCGGCCCCGAAGTGGTCAAAACCGTGACGCATGAAGAGGTCACGGCGGAAGAGCTGGGCGGTGCCATCAGTCACACCACCAAGAGCGGCGTGGCCGACCTGGCGTTTGACAACGACGTTGAAGCGCTGTTGATGCTGCGCCGCTTGTACAACTACCTGCCGCTCAGCAACCGCGAAAAAGCACCTGTGCGCAAGAGCGGCGACCCGTCGGATCGCCTGGACATGAGCCTGGACACCTTGGTGCCGGAAAACGCCAACAAAGCCTACGACATGAAAGAGCTGATCGTCAAGACCGTGGATGATGGCGATTTTTTTGAAATCCAGCCCGAATACGCGAAAAATATCATCATCGGCTTTGCCCGCATGGACGGCCAAACGGTGGGCATCGTGGCGAACCAGCCGCTGGTACTGGCAGGTTGTCTGGACATCAAATCCTCCATCAAAGCGGCGCGTTTTGTGCGCTTTTGTGACTGCTTCAACATCCCCGTCATCACCTTTGTTGATGTGCCCGGCTTCATGCCCGGCACCAGCCAGGAGTTTGGTGGCATCATCAAGCACGGTGCCAAGCTGCTCTACGCTTACGCCGAATGCACGGTGCCGAAAATCACCGTCATCACCCGCAAAGCCTACGGCGGCGCCTATGACGTGATGGCCTCCAAACATTTGCGCGGCGACGTCAACTTTGCCTGGCCCAACGCCGAAATCGCCGTGATGGGTGCCAAAGGCGCCGTTGAAATCATCTTCCGCGAAGACAAAGGCGACCCTGCCAAACTGGCCGCCAAAGAGGCCGAGTACAAAGCCCGCTTTGCCAACCCTTTTGTTGCCGGCGCACGCGGCTTCATCGACGACGTGATCCTGCCGAGTGAGACCCGCAAACGCATTTGCCGCAGCTTGGTGATGCTGAAAGACAAGAAGCTGGAAAATCCGTGGCGCAAGCATGGGAATATTCCGCTTTAAGCAGCACAAAAAATCAACGTCGTTTGAAAGAAAAAGAACATGTTTACAAAAATTCTGATCGCTAACCGTGGCGAAATCGCTTGCCGCGTGATCCAGACCGCGCGAAAAATGGGCATCAAAACCGTGGCCGTTTACTCGGACGCTGACAAAGACGCGCGCCATGTGGCGCTGGCGGACGAGGCGGTCCACATTGGCCCTGCGCCGAGTCGCGACAGCTATCTGGTGGCTGACAAAATCATTGCCGCCTGCAAGGCCACGGGCGCGCAGGCAGTGCATCCGGGTTATGGGTTTTTGAGCGAAAACGCCGGCTTTGCCAAGCGGGTGGAAGAAGAGGGCATCGTTTTCATTGGCCCCAAGCACCATTCGATAGCGGCGATGGGCGACAAGATTGAGTCGAAAAAGCTGGCAGGAGCCGCGGGGGTGAATTGCATCCCCGGCGTGAACGATGCAATTGAAACGGCTGAACGCGCCGTCGAAATTGCCCAAGGCATTGGCTACCCGGTGATGATCAAAGCGTCAGCGGGCGGTGGCGGTAAAGGTTTGCGTGTCGCGTTCAACGACAAAGAAGCTTTTGAGGGTTTCACCAGTTGCCGCAACGAAGCGCGCAACAGTTTTGGCGACGACCGCGTGTTTATTGAGAAATTTGTCGAAGAGCCGCGCCATATTGAAATTCAGCTCATCGGCGACAGCTTTGGCAACGTGATTTACCTCAACGAGCGCGAGTGTTCAATCCAGCGCCGCCATCAAAAAGTGATTGAAGAAGCACCATCCCCCTTCATCAGCGACGCCACCCGCAAAGCCATGGGCGAGCAGGCCGTGCAGCTGGCCAAAGCGGTCAACTACCAAAGCGCTGGTACGGTCGAGTTTGTGGTCGGCAAAGACCAGGGTTTTTACTTTTTAGAGATGAACACCCGCTTGCAGGTGGAGCATCCGGTGACTGAATGCATCACTGGGCTGGACCTGGTGGAACTGATGATTCGCGTCGCTGCCGGTGAAAAACTGCCGCTCACGCAAGCCGAGGTCAAACGCAACGGCTGGGCGATCGAGTGTCGCATCAACGCCGAAGACCCATTCCGCAACTTTCTACCTTCGACCGGACGCTTGGTGCGCTTTGCACCGCCAGCGCAGACGATGTTCCAGGCCAACGTCGCTGACTGGTATGGCGTGCGGGTCGATACCGGCGTGCAAGATGGCGGCGAGATTCCGATGTATTACGACTCCATGATTGCCAAACTCATTGTCCACGGCACCGACAGACGCGATGCGATTGCCAAGATGCGCGAGGCGCTCAATGGTTTTGTGATTCGCGGCGTCAGCAGCAATATCCCGTTCCAGGCAGCGTTGCTCGCGCACCCCAAGTTTGTGGCGGGCGACTTCAACACCGGGTTCATCGCTGAAAACTATGGGCAAGGCTTCAAAGCCGAAGACGTGCCGCATGACGACTCGGACTTTTTAGTCGCACTGGCTGCCTTTGTGCGTCGCAAGTCGCGTGAACGCGCTGCTGGCATCACGGGGCAGTTGCCGGGCTACAGCGTGCAAGCAGGTAGCGACTACACCGTGATCACGCTGGGCGCGACGGGTGAGCATGTCTATACACCCGTGCATGTGAACGAATTTGTGGGAGAAACGGGTTCAGCCCAAGTCATTATCAACGGTAATAGCTACAAAATTAGTAGCAAATCGCGTCTTAACGACATTGGCATCACTGGCACGGTCAACGGCCAGCCTTTTACAGCGCAGGTCGAACGCGGCGCTAATAAAAACCCGCTCTCGCTGCGGGTGCAGCACAACGGCACCAAAATCGACGCGATGGTGGTGTCGCCCCGCATGGCTGAGCTGCATCAACTCATGCCCCACAAAGCCCCGCCGGACATGAGCCGCTTTGTGCTCTCGCCCATGCCCGGCTTGCTGGTTGAAGTTTCTGTGCAAGTGGGTCAAAAAGTGCAAGCCGGTGAACGTGTCGCCGTGATTGAGGCCATGAAAATGGAAAACGTGCTGTTTGCCGCCGCCGATGGCGTGGTTGGCAAAGTGCTGGCGGCCAAGGGCGAGTCGCTTGCGGTGGATCAACCGATTGTGGAGTTCGCTGTATGAATGCGCGCCCTTTCAAAGTCCTGGGTATCCAGCAAATCGCCATCGGTGCGCCCAGCAAAGACCGCTTGCGTACTTTGTGGGTCGACATGCTGGGCCTGGAAGTGACGGGTAACTTTGTCTCGGAGCGCGAAAACGTCGACGAGGACATTTGCGCCATCGGCAGCGGCCCGTTCAAGGTCGAGGTGGATTTGATGCAGCCGATCGACCCAGACAAAAAGCCAGCCGTTCACACCACACCGCTGAACCATGTGGGGCTGTGGATTGACGACTTGCCACAGGCAGTGGCTTGGCTCACTGTGCAGGGTGTGCGGTTTGCACCGGGTGGTATTCGCACAGGCGCGGCGGGGTTTGATATCACATTTCTACACCCCAAGGGGAACGAAGCGTTCCCGATTTCGGGCGAGGGCGTGTTGATTGAACTGGTACAAGCGCCGCCCGAGGTGATTAGCGCGTTTGCACGACTGGCTGACAAGGGCTAAGACGATCGTCCTGGGCGCGCTTCACCCTCGCTTGAGGCGCGCTTTGGCTAAGGCGGCTTCGATCACCGCACGTTTTTTATCCAGCATGGCAGCGTCGGTGTGCAGTGACTGGTTGGCAAGGTCTGCGAGTTTGGTTAACGCCTTTTTTTCAAGTCGTTTAGCGTTCTCGTCAGCGTTTCTATTGATTTTATAGCTATGAAATGCATAGCGTTTTAAGGCCTCATCCGCCTGACTTTGTGACCAGGCTGCCCAGCCGGTAGCCTGCCCGGTCACATTTTCCAGCACGATGCAATCGACGGGACAAACAGGCAGGCACAGCTCGCAGCCGGTGCAATGCGCTTCTATGACGGTGTGCATGAGCTTGTTGCTGCCCACAATGGCATCCGTCGGGCAGGCGTCAATGCACAAGGTGCAACCGATGCACCAGTCCTCATCAATAAAAGCCACGGAGCGCGGCGATTCAACACCGTTTGCAGGATTGAGCGCCAGTTTGAGAGGCTCGGCTTGCCCCGTGATGCGGCTTAACCGCGCGATGCCCTCAGCACCGCCAGGAGGGCATTGGTTGATCAGCGCCTCACCAGAAACGATGGCCTCTGCGTAGGACTGGCAATCTGGATAGCCGCAGCGTGTGCACTGGGTTTGGGGCAGGGCGGCAAAGATTTGTGCAGCCAAACTGACTGCTAAACCGGATGCATTTGTATCCGATGCAACTGCGTCATTCATCGTGCGATAGCGCTTATTTTTTAGTCGCTGGCCTGGCTTTGGCTGTGGCGGCCTTTGGCACTGCATGATGCGCCAAAATGAAGGCTTTGACCTCTGGATACACCTGCTCACGCCAGCGGCGGCCGCTGAAAATACCGTAGTGACCAGCACCTTTGGCTTCGAAATGTTCGCGTGCATCGGCTGCGATACCGCTGCACAATTTGTGCGCGGCCTCGGTTTGACCAGAGCCTGAAATGTCGTCCAACTCGCCTTCCACCGTCAACAAAGCTGAGGTTTTGATATCTTGTGGGCGTACGCGTTCGATGGTTCCATCGACGCCTTTCACATCCCAGGTGCCGTTGACCAGTTTGAAGTCCTGGAACACGGTGGCAATGGTCTCCAGGTAGTAGCTGGCGTCCATGTCCAGCACGGCGTTGTACTCGTCGTAGAACTTGCGGTGCGCTTCGGTGCTGGAGTTGTCGCCTTTGATCAAATCAGAGAAGTAATCAAAGTGGCTGGTGGCGTGGTGTTGCGGGTTCATGGCCACAAAGCCAGCGTGCTGCAAAAAGCCAGGGTAGACAAGACGCCCAGCGCCGGGGAAATTGGCCGGGACTTTGTAGATCACGTTGTTTTCGAACCAGCTGTGCGGCTTGTTCACTGCCAAATTGTTGACGGCGGTGGGGGCCAGACGCGCATCAATCGGGCCGCCCATCATGGTCAACGACAGCGGGGTAGTCTCGCCGCGCGAGGCCATCAATGACACTGCAGCCAGCACCGGCACAGTGGGCTGGCACACGCTCATAACGTGGCAGTTGCCATATTTGGTTTGTACATGACGAATGAACTCTTGCACGTAATTGACATAGTCATCGAGGTGAAATTCACCCTCTTCCAGCGGCACGGTACGGGCGTTTTTCCAGTCGGTGATATAGACCTTGTGGTCCTTCAGCATGGTGGCCACGGTGTCGCGCAGCAGGGTTGCGTAATGGCCAGACAAGGGGGCGACGATCAGCACGGCTGGCTGACCTTTGAGGTGACTCAGCGTGTCGAGATCATCGGTGTAGCGCTTGAAACGGAGCAAATCACAAAAAGGCTTGCTGAGCTCAATACGCTCGTTGATAGACACGTCGGTGCCATTGACATCAACGTCTGTGATGCTAAATGTGGGTTTGACATAGTCTTTGCCCAGTCGGTACATCAAATCGTAGCCGGCTGACATGCGCTGCACCAAGGGGATTTGACTCAAAGGCGACTTGCTGTTGCTCAAAACTTTTGCAGTGGCCTTGGCGAAATCGACAAAGGGCTCCATCATGGAGCGTTGATGTTCGTAGATTTGGTAAAGCATGGGACGTTAACCTTCTCAATATGTTGCAGTGCAATATAGCTTAAAAAGAGGTGGAAAATAGGAGTACTTACCCAATATCCTTTAACAACGCCCAAAAATGTCGCAAGTACTCAAAAATTCACCCAAAATGCCGGTTTTGTTCATCGGACACGGCAACCCCATGAACGCAATTGTTGACAACGCATTTCGTCGCAGTTGGCAAGCGATCGGACTTGAGTTTGGTGACCATGCCGGTGCTAAATTCCCCACTCCGCAGTTGATTTTGTGCATTTCCGCGCATTGGATCACCCGTGGCTGGTGGTTAACTGGCATGGCGCGGCCTAAAACCATCCATGATTTTGGCGGCTTTCCGCAAGAGCTGTATGCCCAACAATACCCTGCACCGGGTGCCCCCGAGGCGGCAAAAGCACTAAGTTTGCAACTGGTATCGCCCATTCCCAAAGGTTTTGTCGGAATAGACATGCTTGATTGGGGCTTGGATCATGGCACTTGGTCCATACTCAAACCGATGTTTCCCCAAGCGGGTATCCCCGTCATCCAGCTGAGCATGGATGACAGTCGCGCCCCAGCAGAGCACTATGCACTGGGGCAACAGCTCAAAGCGCTACGCAGCAAAGGCGTGTTGATTGTGGGCAGCGGCAACATCGTGCATAACCTGCGTGCACTGGACCCCAATCGCTCCGACGAGCCCTACGACTGGGCGCTGGAGTTTGATGCCATCACCGCTCATCGTCTGCAAACAGCCAACCTGGCTGAATTGGTAAACTTTCAGAAATTGGGCACAGTTGCCACCCAGGCACACCCAACGCATGAGCACTACCTGCCGCTTTTGTACACGGCTGGTTCCGTTGACGAAACAGACCCATTACGCACCTTCAACGACAGCTTCCAGTTGGGGTCGATTTCAATGCGTTCGATGGTTTGGGGATAAAGTGCGATATTTGCTATTTATTTGATAGCTGTAAAGGCAATAAATACGCCGGAAACAGCCGTATTTATCGCCTAAAAGGATCAAATCACCTTGGCAATACTGGCGCACACGTAATCAATGTTTTTGCTGTTCAGTGCGGCTACACACATGCGGCCGGTGTCGGTGCCGTAGACGCCAAATTCGTTGCGCAAGCGTACCATTTGGTCTTTCGACAGGCCGCTGTAGCTGAACATGCCAATTTGCGTGGTGATGAAGCTCATGTCTTGCTTGACGCCTGCGGCTTTGAGTTTTTCAACAAACGCGCTGCGCATGGCTTTGATACGCACGCGCATCTCGCCCAGCTCTTTCTCCCACAGGGCGCGCAGTTCGGGGTTGTTCAGCACCGCGGCCACGATGCTGCCGCCGTGGGTCGGCGGGTTGCTGTAGTTGGTGCGAATGACGATTTTGAGCTGGCTCAGCACGCGGTCGGCCTCGGCTTTGTCGCTGCACAGCACGCTTAATGCCCCCACGCGTTCGCCGTACAGGCTGAAACTTTTGCTGAATGAGGTGGAGACAAAGAAGGTCAAACCCGCGTCGACAAACTTCTGGATCACAGCGCCGTCTTCTTTGAGTCCGTAGCCAAAGCCCTGGTAAGCCATGTCCAGGAAAGACACCAGTTTGTTGGCCTTGACGATGGCAACCACCTGGTCCCACTGCGCAGCATTGATGTCGTAGCCGGTTGGGTTGTGGCAGCAGGCGTGCAGCACCACGACGGTGCCCGCAGGTGCGGCGCTCAGGTCGGCCAACATGCCGGCCACGTTCAGGCCGCGTGTTTCAGCGTCGTAATAGCGGTAGGTGCCCACTTCAAAACCAGCGCCGTCAAACAGGGCGCGGTGGTTTTCCCAGCTCGGGTCGCTGATCAAGACCTTGGCCTTGGGGTTGAGCTTCTTCAAAAAGTCAGCGCCAATTTTGAGTCCGCCGGTGCCGCCGATGGCTTGCACGGTGGCGACGCGGCCAGAGGTGACGGGCTCGCTGTCCGCACCGAAGACCAGCGCCTTCACGCCGGCATCGTAGGCGGCAATGCCGTCAATCGGCAGGTAACCGCGTGGTTTGGGCGCATCGGCCATGGCTTTTTCAGCGGCTTGCACGCATTGCAGGAGCGGGAGTTTGCCGTTGTCGTCAAAGTACACGCCCACGCCCAGGTTGACCTTGGCGGGGTTGGTGTCCGCGTTGAATTGCTCGTTCAGACCCAAAATTGGGTCGCGAGGGGCCATCTCCACGGCGCTGAAGAAGGAGGTTGCGGATGACGAAGAGCTCAATGACATGAAAAATCCTAGGAATAATAAAAACGGAAAAGGAAATTGTAAAAAAAGAAAAGCAGCAGCCCACAAGCCGGGTGGCTCACGGCACGGTGTGAACCTTTGGCTTAAATTTTAATGGGTTCTTTAATTGTTGAACAAACCGGTCTTTTGCTTGACGGCGGACTCGCTCATGGAGAAGCGTTGCACCACGTTGGCGCGGTCAAACAGCACCACCAGTTCTTTTTTGGTGCCGCTGGAGCTGCTACCAAACCAGTTGACGATGGGCACATAATTGATGGCGTCAGAGCTCACATTGCTGAACTCATACGTCGCCACTTCCAGGCCTCCATCCGTAAAAGATGTTTTCAAAGGCGATCCGTACATTTTGCGCACTTCGGCTTTGGTGGTTTTGCCTTCGGTGATTTTGCCCTGGATAGCCGCTTCAGACTCGTTGCGAAGGGTTTCGTTGCCGGTACTGGCACAGCCGGTCAAGGTGAGTGCAGCGGCACAAAGAGCTGCCAGCAAATAAGTTTGTTTCATCGTGGGTTTCCTGTGGTTGTCAATCGATTCAAGCGCGGATAGGGTGATTTTAAGGGAATGTCGAGACGTCAAGCCCCGTATCACGTCCCTTGTGACCCTTGCGCAACGGCTTATGCAAGATTGGCCTAAGCCAAGTCTTTTAGCTGTGTCTTTCAGCTGATGCCTTCAGCGGAGGTATCAAGCCAGACGACCGGCCAAGGCCCGCGTCAGCTCTGCCGCCCCGATCTCGCGGCAGCCGCCGGCGTTTTGCCCCGACCACAGCGGTGAAAAGTCGCCACTACCCGTATTTTCGGCCTTGGCACGCAAGGGCGCGATGGCCGCGGTCGCCAGCGGGAACTCCGGCGCTATCTCGCTGATGGCCCCCAGTTCACGTATCAGCCGGTTGACAATGCCGCGCGCCGGGCGGCCGGTGAATAGGTTGGTCAACGCCGTGTGCCGGGCTGCGGGGCTTTTAAGCGCCGCACGGTGGATGGGGGTGGTCGTGGCCTCGGTACACAGCAGGTACGCCGTCCCCACTTGCACGGCGGCTGCGCCCAGTGACAAAGCTGCCGTCACGCCCCTGGCGTCGCAAATCCCGCCCGCCGCAATGACCGGCATCCGCACGGCCTGCACGATTTGCGGCAACAGCGCAAAGGTGCCCAGTTGCCGCGTCAAATCAGGGCTCAAAAAGTGACCCCGATGCCCACCCGCTTCCAGACCCTGCGCGATGACGGCAT
>JASJPN010000186.1:0-3851 GCA_031426635.1 Polaromonas sp. | reverse complement strand
CCCAGGGCCTGCACACGCTTGCCGTGGTGGGCGCCGGTCTCGTAGATGTAGTTGGCGATCGGCGTCGAGCCCACGAAGCTGATGGCCTTCACGTCCGGGTGCACCAGCAGCGCATCCACGGCCTCCTTGTCGCCCTGCACCACGTTGAAAACGCCGTCGGGCAAACCGGCCTGCTTCAGCAGTTCGGCCATGAAGAGGCTGGCGCTCGGGTCAATCGGGCTGGGTTTTAGCACGAAGGTGTTGCCCGCCGCAATGGCAACCGGGAACATCCACATCGGCACCATCACGGGGAAGTTGAACGGCGTGATGCCGGCCACCACGCCCAGGGGCTGGCGCAATGTCCAGTTGTCCATGCCGGTGGAGACCTGGTCGGTGAAGTCGCCCTTGAGCAACTGTGGCATGCCGCAGGCAAACTCGACAATGTCGATGCCGCGCGCCACCTCACCCTGCGCGTCAGTGAAGACCTTGCCGTGCTCGGCAGTGATCAGGTGCGCCAGCTTGTCTTTGTTGGCATTGAGCAGCTCCAAAAATTTGAAGATCACCCGCGCCCGGCGCAGCGGCGGCGTGTCCGCCCAAGCCGGAAATGCCGCCTGAGCCGAAGCCACAGCGGCATTCACATCATCGGCGTTACCCAGCCGCACCTGGCGCGCCACGGCGCCGGTGGCCGGGTTATAAACGGCTTGCGTACGCGTGCCGGTGCCAGCGGCGCGTGCGCCCTGAATGTACTGGGCGACTTCAATGGTATCTGCGGAATGGGGCATGACGGGTCTCGGTGGTTGAAGGACGAAGGGAACTTGTGTTTGCTCCCGCAGTGTAAGGACGCCACCGTCGCACGACAATACCGCAGACTTGAATTGATTATTCAAAATGGTGAACAATAGCCCCATGAATGAGCAACAAGTCAACGAACTCTGGAGTCACCTGCACTGGCTCACCGTGCTGGCGCAGCAAGGCAGCTACACCGCAGCGGCGGCCCGGCTGGGCGTGAGCAAGGCCGCCATGAGCCAGCACATGGCCGATCTGGAGCGCAAAGCCGGGGTGACGCTGGTGCGGCGCACCACCCGCAGCGTGCAACTGACCGAAGCCGGGCAACGGCTGGTGGATGACACCCGCACGCAATTCGAGCAAATCGCCCAGAGCTTTGCCCAGGTACGCGACCTCGCCGGTGTGCCACGTGGCTTGTTGCGGGTTACCGCACCGGTGTCGTTCGCGCGCCAGCAACTGGTGCCCCGGCTGGCGAATTTTCTGCGCGACTACCCCGAGGTCCGGCTGGAACTGGATTTATCCGACCGCCTCAGCTCCATGGCCACCGAAGGGTTCGATCTGGCGATCCGCCACACCGCCGCCCCGCCCGACACCCACGTGGCCTGGACCCTGTGCGCCACGCACTCGGTGCTGGCGGCCAGCCGCAGCTACCTGCGCAAACACGGTATCCCTGCCACGCCCGGGGATCTGGTCACGCACAACTGCCTGCACTACCCGCGCGCCCACGACGCACCCGTCTGGACCTTCGATCCGGTTCGACCTGAAAACGTCACGCCGGCCATGACGGCGCACGCCACAGAGCGCGTGACGGTACCGGTGTCGGGCTCGCTGTCCGCCAACAACAGCGAGGCCTTGCGCGATGCCGCACTGGCGGGCCTGGGCATCGCGCTGTTGCCCGACTTCAGCGCCCAGGCCAGTCTGCGGGCTGGCCGGCTGGTGCAGGTGCTGCCGCAATGGAAACCGGTGGGTGCTTTTGCCGAACAACTCTATGCGGTTCGGCCCTACTCCGCCCATGTGCCGCGCGCGGTCACGGCCTTTGTGGCGTATTTGCGAGAGGCGCTGGCGGGCGGGTTTGGGGATGGGATAGCGGCGTCATCTGACCGGACAGGGTGAGGCTTGGGGATCGATGAATGGCTGGGAAAAGACACTATTGCCGAAATTCGATTTGCTGATTTGGCCACCAGAAAGCCGTCATTAAGTGCTGGGATTTGGCAGACCTAGTAGAGCGGGGGTTATGTCAAGTGGGGGCGATGTCTGAAGCGGTGGCCACTGGCTCCAATGCAGAGAAAGCGATCTTTGGATTGAACCAATTTGATATCCGCTTCGGGGTAAACGCGGACTTAAGCCGAAGGCAACCAGTTCCTCTTTTTTAAAACATTCGTTGATTCAAACGCTATAGGTGCAGGTGCTATGGCAAGGTCACGCCTCAAGTAACATAGCAAGACCATCAGGGAGAAAACTATGTCGCTATTCCAACAAAAGATTGAGGGTGTTCCGCAGTTTGTGAGTTATTTCGTCCCAGTTAGAGATGCACTCTTGCATTTCGGAGGGCAAGCAACAGCGCGACAGGTTTATGACCACATTGCGCAGCACGGTGGTTTCACGGATGAAGACTTGAACCAGTCAAACCAAAACGGACGTCCTACTTTTGAAAACCGCGTGGCGTGGGCACGTTTCTATCTAACCAAGGCGAGTTGGATGTTTTCTCCAAAGCGTGGTGTATGGGCGTTAACAGAGGTCGGGAAAAATGGGGAGTTGACAGAAGAGCAGGCTGTCACTCTTTTTAAAACAGCGCAAACAAAGTTCAAAGGGCACGAAGAGAGTCAAAGCGCGCCAGAAAACCATGTTCAACCCGATGACACACAGTATTGGTTTGTGGGGGCAGCATGGGACGAGGGAGATCAGCTTCCGCGATTTCTGGAACAGAGCGTTTGGCAAAACGGCTACGACGGAAAATATGCCGATCAGGTTCGGGACATGAAACCGGGAGACCGGATCGCTATCAAGTCTGCATTTGTCCAAAAGCGCGATCTCCCGTTTGACAGTCGCGGCCGTTCAGTAAGTGTCATGAGGATCAAAGCCATTGGCACCATTACTCGTAATCATGGTGATGGTCGTGTTGTGGATGTGGAGTGGGAGCAAGATTTCAAACCGCGGGATTGGTACTTCTACACGTACCGTTCGACAGTGACGCGAGCTCGCGTCGAAGATGAAGGTTTGGCTACGCGCTTGGTGAGTTTTACGTTTGAAGGTGCCAGCCAAGATTACGCCTACTTTATGGAACAACCATATTGGCGTGACCGCTTTCAGGATGTGGCCAATGCGACAGAGGTGGTGCCCGCTAATGAAGAAGAGCTTGAAGAGTTGGTGGAGGATGAGTTGATAGAGGTTGTCACATACGGTCTGTCTGAGATCATGGCAGAAGGCTGTTTTCTGCCGGAGCAGGAGTTAGGCATCATTCTCAAGCGTTGGCATGAGAAGAAAAACCTCATTCTCCAGGGACCACCCGGAACCGGTAAAACGTGGCTGGCCAAGCGTTTGGCCAAGGCGCTAATTGGGCAAAGAAACCCAAGTGATGACCAGTTGCGTGTGGTTCAGTTTCACCCTTCGCTGTCGTATGAAGACTTCGTTCGTGGCTACCGACCGAATGCAGATGGTCGCTTGGCCTTGATGGATGGAATTTTCCTGCAAGTCGTAGAGGCAGCGCGGTCTCAGCCGGATATAGAGCACGTACTCATTATTGAAGAAATTAATCGTGGTAATCCAGCTCAGGTACTTGGTGAAATGCTAACCCTGCTAGAGAGCAGCAAGCGTTCGAGAGCTGATGCAATGGAGCTGGCGTACCGCAAGTCTGTTGGTGAGAAAGTCTATGTTCCCGAAAACCTGTATGTGATTGGCACTATGAACATAGCTGATCGTTCACTAGCCCTAGTCGATCTCGCGTTGCGCCGCCGATTTGCGTTTGTAACTTTGGAGCCTTGCTTTAATCAAGCTTGGATGCAATGGTGCACGGTAAAAGGACTTGCGGCAGAAGACATTACACGTATCAAGGCGGCGATGGATGCATTGAATGTGGAAGTTACCGC
>JASJPN010000185.1:2543-4045 GCA_031426635.1 Polaromonas sp. | reverse complement strand
GTTGCTGTCGATGCGCAAGGCAAAGCCGCCGACCAGGTTGTCTTTAGCGGCCTGGAGTTCCAGATCCGTGGGGCCGTCCGTGACGAATTTGACGAGTACATCCTTCGCGACCTGCACCGCTTGCACAGCTTGGTCGGGGCGGGTTTGCAAGCCGATGGTGAAGGCGCCAGCGTGGCTGCCAGGCTCAAAATTACTGTAAACGCTGTAGGTTAAACCTCGTTTTTCGCGCACTTCGTTGGTCAGGCGCGACACAAAACCACCGCCGCCCAAGATGTAATTACCCACCAACAAGGGGAAAAAATCAGGGTCGTCGCGTTTGTAACCGGGCTGCCCGATCAACACATGGGCCTGGGCAGAGTCAAAAGAAATGCGAATATCTGCCGCTTTTGTTAAAGCATCAACTTCTGCGACGGCCGGTAAGCGTGAGCACGCACTGGTGGGCAGATGCTTCAGCAGCGTGCTGACCAGGGCATCCGCCTGCCCTCTCGTGACCGCGCCCACGATGCTGACCTTGGCGCGACACGGCTGCACCTGCTTGGCGTAGGCAGTTTGCATATCGGCCACGTCAACAGCAGCCAAGCTGGCCTCAGTGGCTTCAAAACCGTAGGGGTGCGCACCATAAACCGCCTGCTCGAACGCGCGTCCCGCCAACACGGCGGGACGGGTGTTGGACTCTTTGATGGCAGCGTTAAGTCGTTCACGCTCACGCTGCCAGATGGTCGCCGGCCAAGCCGCTTGCCCCATTTGGCGGGCAGCCAGCTCGGAGGCTTTGCCTAGCAGGTCGGGGTAGGTCAAGCTGCGCAGTGAAAAGCTCATGCGGTCCGTGCCTGCACCAGCGGAAAACGAAGCCCCCAGATCGGCCCAAGCCTCGCTGAGCTGGTTTTCATCCAGCGCAGCGCTTGTAGCATTTGCATTGACGCCTTTGGACAACATCAGCGCCGTGACGCTGGCCAAACCCGCTTTGCCGGCAGGGTCGCGCCGCGAGCCTGCGTCAAAGTCCAGCTGAACATCCACCATGGGAATCGCCGGACTTTGCACCAAATACACCTGCGCGCCGCTGGGTTGCGTCCAATGCTCGACAGGCAGCGCTGCAAAGGCCAAACCAGTGCCAAAAAAAGTGATTAACATGGATACAGCCAATGTATTTATTGACTTTGTAGCTATTAATTTAATAGCATTCATGCATCTGGTCAATGTTGACAATTGTTTCAATGCCGCGCTCCTTGGGATGCAGCACGTGGCTTGCGATTTTTATCAATCGGCTGCGGAACCAGCACCCCGACGGTGAGTTGACCGTCGCCAAAGTATTGGGTGGCGACAGCTTGCACTTGCGCGCTGGTGACTTGGCGCAGTTGCGCTATCAAGCGCTGCCCGGCATCTGCCGGCAGCCCTTGCGCCCAGTAAGCACCTAGCTCGCGCGCTTGGTTCATGACGGAATCGAGCTTGTAGACCTCGCTGGCGACCCATTGCGTTTTGACGCGGTTCAGCTCGGCCTCGCTCAC
>JASJPN010000185.1:0-2443 GCA_031426635.1 Polaromonas sp. | reverse complement strand
GGTTAAGGTTTCCGGCTTCAAACTTGGCACTTTGTAAGCCAAAGCGATATAGGCTTGATCGGCGGGAGCCTTGAACTCAAAGCGTTTGACGCCCACTTGCAACGGCTCCAGCCGTGGTTTGCGCTCAGGTACGGCGCGAGCAGGGATGCTGCCGTAATACTTTTCAGCCCAGAGCTTCACTTGCGCCACGTCCACATCACCGGCTACCACGACAGCGGCGTTGGCGGGCACATACCAGCGCTGGTAAAAAGCACGCACGTCCGATGCCGTCATGGCGTCCAAGTCGCTCATCCAGCCCACCACGGGACGGCGGTAGGGGCTGGCGCTGAACGTCGTCGCCAGCAGCGCCTCATGCATCAACCCACGCGGCGAATCTTCGGTGCGCAAGCGGCGCTCTTCTTTCACAACCTCAATTTCTTTGGCAAACTCACCGTCGACCCACGCACTGGCACCAAAGCGGTCCGCCTCCAAGCGCATCACATCTTCGAGCCGATTCGACGGGATTTGCTGGTAGTAGCCGGTGTAGTCCTTGGCGGTGAAGGCATTTTCGCGCCCCCCCATGGCGGCTACTTGACGAGAAAACTCCCCCATTTTGACACTGGGTGTGCCTTTGAACATCATGTGCTCCAGCACGTGCGCCACGCCCGAGGTGCCGTCCACCTCGTCCATCGCCCCCACCCGCAGCCACAGCATATGCACGGCCGTGGGCGCGCGCTTGTCAGGCTGCACCATCACGGTCAGTCCATTGGACAGGGTAAATTGCGTCACTTGGCTCACTTGAGCCAGGCCAGCGAATGAAGCACTGCACAGCCCCAAAAGTAGCAAAAACCGCGTGCCGAGGCACAAAAAGGAGGAGGAAATCCGAGGTGTCAAAGGGGGCCTTGCGCGTTTCATAGAATAGTGTGATTCTAAGTAGCCTCATATCGTTCACATTCATGTTCAATTTCTTCAAGAAAAAACCGCCCGTACCCGACCAGACTGAAGTCCAGACTGCGCTAAAGAGTGAGGCCCAACCCTCCTCTGTCACACCGACGCAGACACCGACCCCGGTCGTGGCCGCGGCGCCCCCACGCAAAGCCTGGCTGGACAAGCTCAAAACTGGTTTGCGTAAAACCGGCAGCAGCATCGCTGCCGTGTTCACCGGCACGCAAATTGACGACGCGCTGTACGAAGATCTGGAGGCCGCGCTGTTGATGGCCGACACCGGCACGCAAGCGACCCAGTTTTTGCTCGATGACCTGAAACGCCGCGTCAAAGAGAACAAAACCACCGACCCGCAAGCCGTCAAAGCCCTGTTGATCGAGGCGCTGGCCGACTTGCTCAAACCGCTAGAGAAAACCTTGAACATTGGCGTCCACAAACCCACCGTCATCATGGTCGCTGGCGTCAACGGCGCTGGCAAAACAACCTCCATTGGCAAGCTGACTCGCCATTTAGCCACCCACGGCGCGACGGTGTTGCTCGCCGCTGCCGACACCTTCAGAGCCGCTGCCCGCGAGCAATTGAACGTCTGGGCCGACCGCAACACCGTCGACATCATCAGCCAGGACGGCGGCGACCCCGCAGCGGTGAGCTTTGATGCCGTCAGCGCTGGCAAAGCGCGCGGCAAAGACGTGGTGCTGGTCGACACCGCTGGCCGCTTGCCGACCCAGCTGCATTTGATGGAAGAGCTGAAAAAAATCAAACGCATCATTGCCAAAGCCGATGCACCTGTTGGCGCAGCACCGCACGAAATCCTGCTGGTCATCGACGGCAACACCGGGCAGAACGCCCTGGCTCAGGTCAAAGCCTTTGACGATGCGCTGGGGCTGACCGGTTTGATCGTCACCAAGCTGGACGGCACCGCCAAAGGCGGCGTGCTGGCAGCGATCGCGCGGTGGGGTAACCAAAGAACAGCGGGAGCGGTCCCTGTCTATTTCGTCGGCGTGGGCGAAAAAGTGGAAGATTTAGAAACCTTCAACGCCAAAGAATTCGCGCAAGCTTTGCTGTCTTAAAGCACCTACAGCCAATCAAACCCATCCCATTTAACTGAACAACCCACCATGACCGCCTTACTAGAACGCATTGAAATAGAATCCGCCCCCCACCCCACTGCTGCCGTCATCTGGCTGCACGGCCTGGGAGCGAGCGGCGACGACTTTGCTGCCATCGTCCCTGAACTCGACTTAAGCGGCTGCCCCGCCATCCGCTTCGTCTTCCCGCATGCACCCGTCATGCCGGTGACGCTGAACAGCGGCTATGTCATGCCTGCCTGGTACGATATTTTTGGCACCGAGTTGGGTGCGGGCGCGGTGCGGCGTGAGGATGCAACCGGTATCAACGCCTCCCAACAAGCCGTGGAAGCACTGATTGCCAACGAGGTGGCTCGTGGCATCTCGCCCGCAAACATCGTCATCGCCGGCTTTTCACAAGGCTGCGCCATGGCCCTGCATGTGGGTTTGCG
>JASJPN010000184.1:227-1543 GCA_031426635.1 Polaromonas sp. | reverse complement strand
TTGTTGCTCCGCTATTGTCAGGTCAGGCGTTGAGCAGAAGGGTTTGCAATGTATATCTTTCGATAAAAACAGTCAATTTTAACTTATTGCATGCGTCCATCAGATAAACCCACTCTTTTAGCGTCCGGTAGCAAGTTGCTGCCAGGATCTACGCGCACCTCGCGCATCCTCTTTTTTTCGGCTTTATTTGTCGCGGTCTGCGCCTTTGGTGCTGCCGGCGTCGCGCCACTAGCGCCTGATGCCGCCGATTTGCCTGTCAGAACAATCACGCAAGAACTCACACTTCCTAGTCTTGATGAGCAAGTTGCCACATTGCAAGCGAATGAGCAGCATTTTGTCCGTGAAGAAAAAGTATTGCGCGGTGACACGCTGGGGACGTTGATGTTGCGTATGGGCATTGATGATAACGAAGCGAGTAATTTTATTAAGTCTGATGCCACTGCGCGCAGCGTATTGCAAGTTAAAGCCGGTAAGTCCATTCGCGCACAGACCAATGATGCCGGCGAGCTGGAATGGCTACAGGCTGGTTTGCCTGACACCAACAACAAACCCGGAAAATCAATCATCATCACACGAGATGCATCGGGTAAATTAAGCGCGGTTGAAGCGCTCGCCAAACTGGAGCGCCGGGTCGAGATGCGTTCGGGCGATATCCGTTCTTCGCTGTTTGCCGCGACGGATGAAGCGCAGGTTCCGGATAACGTCGCCAATCAGATCGTCAGTATGTTTGAGACCAACATCGATTTTCGTCACCTGCAAAGGGGTGATCACTTTAACGTGGTGTATGAAACTTTTTGGCAGAATGGCGAGTTCGTCAGCACCGGTCGTGTACTCGCTGGCGAATTTAACAATGCGGGCAAATTATTTCAGTCGGTCTGGTTCGATGAGTCCGTCAGTTCGGGCGGCTACTATAGCTTTGACGGTAAATCCTTAAAACGCGCCTTCCTCAAGTCGCCGCTTGAATTCACGCGAGTCTCGTCTGGATTCTCCATGCGAGTTCACCCGATATCCGGCAAATGGAAGCGCCATACTGGCGTTGACTTCGCTGCCGTTTCTGGTACGCCGATACGCGCCACCAGCGATGGAGTGATCGATCATGTCGGGCCTAAAGGCGGGTACGGCAATATGGTGATTGTGAAACATTGGTCAAACTACACGACAGCCTATGCGCACATGAGTCGTTTTGTCAGCGGCCTTCGCAAGGGCAGCAAGGTGAGCCAGGGCGATGTGATTGGATATGTAGGATCGACAGGCTGGTCAACCGGGCCGCATTTGCATTATGAGTTCCGCGTTGGCAATGAACCACGCGATCCATC
>JASJPN010000184.1:0-212 GCA_031426635.1 Polaromonas sp. | reverse complement strand
TTTAAGGGTGTGGCCGCTGATATGTCACACCGTTTTGCGCTTTTGCGTCCTGAACGGCAGTTGGCCGGCGTGGCCCTCGCCTCAAAATAAATGTAATCACACCACAGACAGGCCGAACTTAGTGTTCGGCTTTTTTATTGGATCTTCATGAACAGCAATGATGTATATATAGGCCTGATGTCCGGAACCAGCCTCGATGGTGTTGATGGTGT
>JASJPN010000183.1:1276-12370 GCA_031426635.1 Polaromonas sp. | reverse complement strand
TCAATCACATGCTGCCACGGGCGCACCGCCTGCGGCCGGCGTACCTGCAAAGGCTGATCAGCGAGCCAGGCGCGCACGGCATCTGGAATGATGCGGTCAGCGCTCCAGTCGCCGCCACCAATCACATTGCCTGCGCGTGCGGTGGTCAGGACGACCCCCTTGGCGGTAAAAAATGATGAACGGTAGCTGGCCGCGACAATTTCCGCACCCGCTTTGCTGGCGCTGTAAGGGTCATGCCCGCCCAAGCGGTCATTTTCACGGTACGGCCATGTCCACTCCTGATTGGCATAGACCTTGTCCGTCGTCACCGCCACGATGCTGCGCACACTGTCGCAATGACGCAGCGCGTCGAGCACATTGGCCGTGCCCATGATGTTGCTGGCAAAGGTGCCCAGTGGGTCGGCATAGGATGCGCGCACCAAGGCTTGGGCGGCTAAATGCAGCACAATTTCAGGCTGCACCTGCTGCACGATGGCGGCTATTTTTTGCGCATCGCGAATGTCAGCGATATGACTATGCAAGTGATCGCTGACCTTGGCGCGTGTGAATAAATCAGGTTCGGTGTTGGGGCTCAGCGCTATGGCCGTCACCTCCGCACCCATGGAGACGAGCCACTGTGCCAGCCAGGCGCCCTTGAATCCGGTATGTCCAGTCAGCAACACCCGTTTGCCACGCCAGAAGCTGGCTTGGGGAAGCTGTGACGTGCGCGTGGCGTTCAATCCCAGACTTTCCAGGGCGCCTTGCCGGAGCTCCACAGATTTTCCAGCAAATTCTTTTCGCGCAAGGTGTCCATGGGCTGCCAGAAACCAGTGTGACGGTAGGCCACCAACTCGCCGCTGTGGGCTAAATTCTGCAAAGGTTCCGTTTCCCAAGTGGTGTGATCGCCGGCGATTTGGTCAATGACTTTGGGCGACAGCACAAAAAAACCGCCGTTGAAAGCACCGCCGTCACCGGGCGGCTTTTCAGCAAAGCCGAGGACCTGGTTGCCCTCGGTGGTCAACGCACCATAGCGGCCCGGCGGTGTGATGGACGTGATCGTTGCCAGTTTGCCGTGTTGACGATGAAAGGCGAGCTGCGCGGTGATGTCAATATCCGCTACGCCGTCGCCATAGGTGAAGCAAAACGCTTCTTCATCCTTCAAATAGTCGGCCACACGGCGCAGGCGGCCACCGGTCATGGTGCTGTCGCCGGTATCTATCAGCGTCACTTTCCAAGGCTCGGCTGAGCGCTGATGCACTTCCATTTTGTTGGCTTGCATGTCGAAGGTGACGTCCGACATGTGCAAAAAGTAGTTGGCAAAATACTCTTTGATGACGTAGCCCTTGTAGCCACAGCAAATCACAAAATCATTGATGCCATGCGCCGCGTAGATTTTCATGATGTGCCACAAAATCGGTTTTCCACCAATTTCAATCATGGGTTTGGGGCGAACGGTGGACTCTTCGCTGATGCGTGTGCCCAGTCCACCGGCAAGAATAACTGCTTTCATATGGCCAATGCTGTAAATTAGGGTTCTAAACGTTGCTTTGAATCGCTGTCTTTGATTCTACTATGGGCGCTTTGAGGCACCCGTGCGGCCGGCTTGGCAGCGCACCTGGTGAATAATGGCGGTATGGTCAGAACCTCCCAACTTCTCCAGGCGTCGGGCCCTGTCCCAACAGCGTGCCTGACCGCGTGCCCAGACTGGCAGCATGAGGTGCCCGTGCCCTTGCTAGGCAACGTCATGCGGCTGACCGCCCCCAACCCGGGCATGATGACCGGCCCGGGTACCAACAGCTACATCGTCGGCACCGTGGAATCAGGCTACATCGTGATTGACCCGGGCCCCAACGATACGGCACACGTGCAGCGTTTGTTTGATGTCACGGCGGGCGACATCCGCGCCATCGTGTGCACGCACTCACATGCCGATCATTCGCCTGCGGCCAAGCCATTGCAGGCGTTGTGTCACACTGCGCCACCCATTCTGGGCTTGCCCAGCGGTGCCCATGCTCGCGCAAACGCCCACTTTTCACCTGACAAAGCGCTACAAAATAAGGAGCTGCTCAGGCTTGTTTCATGCCGGCTAGATGGCGATTTGATCCATACTTTGCAGGTCATTCACACGCCTGGCCATGCCGCCAACCACCTGTGCCTAATTTTGCTGGAAGACGGTTTGTTGTTCAGCGGCGACCACATCTTGAATGGCAGCACGCCCGTGATTGACCCGCCAGACGGCAACATGGCTGCTTATCTGGATTCGCTCGACGTGCTCAGCGTTGCCTGCATGAAGCACGACATTGACTACATCTTGCCAGCGCACGGCTACGTGCTTCATCAAGCCCCGCAGGTGATTACCCACCTCAAGGCGCACCGTCTCAAACGCGAGGCAAAAATCGCCGCCGTCATGCAGGCCTTGCCACAAGGCAGCCTGGACGATTGGGTGGCAAAGGCTTACGATGACGCACCCCCGCGCCTGTGGCCGGTGGCCAAACGCTCGCTCTTGGCGCATGTGGAGCGCATTCAGGCTCTCAATCAACCACTTCATCAACTTTAGCTAACTGTTTAGGAGATCCCATGAAAGCCGAATCCATCCTGCAAACCATTGGCAACACGCCGCATGTGCGCATCAACCGCCTGTTTGGGGCGGGGCAGAACGTGTGGATCAAGTCCGAACGCAGCAACCCCGGTGGTTCCATCAAAGACCGCATTGCCCTGTCGATGGTTGAAGCGGCTGAAAAAAGCGGTGAACTCAAGCCCGGTGGCGTCATCATTGAGCCAACGTCGGGCAATACTGGCGTCGGTTTGGCCATGGTGGCCGCCGTCAAAGGTTACAAATTGGTGTTGGTCATGCCCGACAGCATGTCGATTGAGCGTCGCCGCTTGATGCTGGCCTATGGTGCGAGCTTTGACCTCACGCCGCGTGAAAAAGGCATGCAAGGCGCGATTGCGCGTGCGATGGAGCTGGTTGCCGCCACGCCCGGAGCCTGGATGCCGCAGCAATTTGAAAACCAGGCCAATATTGATGCGCATGTGCGCACCACCGCACAGGAGATTTTGGCCGACTTCCCGAACGGCTTGGACGCCTTAATCACCGGCGTGGGCACGGGCGGACACCTCACGGGCTGCGCGCAAGTGCTTAAAGCGGCCTGGCCACAACTTAAAGTTTACGCGGTTGAGCCCAGCGCATCGCCCGTGATTTCAGGCGGTGCGCCCGCGCCACACCCGATTCAGGGCATCGGTGCCGGGTTTATTCCTAAAAATTTACATACGGCCTTGCTTGACGGTGTGATTCAGGTTGATGCTGAGCCGGCTCGCGAGATGGCGCGCCGCTGCGCCCGCGAAGAGGGCATCTTGGTCGGTATTTCATCAGGTGCCACGCTGGCTGCCATCGCACAAAAACTGCCCGAGCTGCCTGCCGGCGCTACTGTGCTCGGTTTTAACTACGACTCGGGTGAGCGCTATTTGTCGATTGAAGGTTTTTTGCCCACTTGATTTGATCACGTTCTTTTCGAAGTAACATTGCCGTCCTGCTTGATAACCACAAGCCTCCAGACCAGCCCACCATGATTCGACTTACAGAAATAAAACTACCTTTAGCCCACCCATCCACAGCGTTGCCGGCGGCAATTGTTCAAGCACTGGGCATACAAGCGGGCGAACTGCAAACCGTCAGCATTTTCAAACTCAGCTTTGATGCCCGCAAAGCCGAGTTGCTGCAGGTTTACATCGTGGATGTGGCTCTGACCAGCCCAGAATTGGAAGCCGCAGTTCTGCTGCGCCATGCGGACAACAATCCGCACATACGCCCCTCACCTGACATGGTTTACCGGCCGGTAGCCGCCGCACCTGCTACGCTGTCGCAGCGTCCCGTGGTCGTGGGCTTTGGCCCCTGCGGTATTTTTGCGGCCTTGGTGTTGGCGCAAATGGGCTTCAAACCCATCGTTCTTGAGCGCGGAAAAAAAGTACGCGAGCGTACCAAGGACACCTGGGGGCTGTGGCGCAAAAACCAGCTGAACCCCGAGAGCAATGTGCAATTTGGCGAGGGCGGTGCCGGCACCTTCTCGGACGGCAAGCTGTACAGCCAAATCAAGGATCCCCGCCATTTGGGCCGCAAGGTGATGCAGGAGTTTGTGACGGCGGGCGCGCCTGAAGAGATTTTGGTGGATGCCCACCCCCACATCGGCACCTTCAAGCTGGTCAAGGTGGTGGAAAACCTGCGTGCGCAAATCATCGCTTTGGGTGGCGAGGTGCGGTTTGAGCAGCGGGTGACTGATGTGCGCATTGTTGATGGGCAACTGCAAGCCTTGACGGTGCTCGACCTGGCGACACAGCAAAGTTACGAACTGGCGACCCAGCACGCCGTGCTGGCCTTGGGGCACAGCGCGCGCGACACTTTCACCATGTTGTTTGAGCGTGGTGTCTATATGGAAGCCAAGCCCTTTTCGATTGGCTTTCGCATCGAACATCCGCAAAGCCTGATTGATCGCGCCCGTTGGGGCCGTCACGCGGGGCATCCCCTTTTAGGGGCGGCCGATTACAAGCTGGTGCATCACGCTAAAAACGGACGAGCGGTGTACAGCTTTTGCATGTGTCCGGGCGGCACGGTGGTAGCTGCCACCAGCGAGGTGGGTCGGGTGGTGACCAACGGCATGAGCCAGTATTCACGCAACGAGCGCAACGCCAACGCGGGTATTGTGGTGGGCATCACGCCGGAAGATTTCCCAATGGACGCAGCCACATTGGCGGCCACTTTGGGTACCGTCAGTGCCACCAAGCCAGCGGGTCAAATGGTCCATCCCCTTGCGGGTATGGCCTTGCAGCGCACGCTGGAATCGCACGCATACACATTAGGCGGCAGCACCTACGAAGCACCGGGTCAGTTGGTGGGTGATTTTCTTGCACAGGTTGCATCCACCCAGCTGGGTAGCGTCGAGCCGTCGTACAAACCAGGTGTCAAACTGGGCGATTTAGCCAGTGCGTTGCCCAGTTACGCGATTGAGGCTATTCGCGAAGCGATTCCTGCTTTTGGTAAAAAGATCAAGGGCTTTGACATGCCCGACGCGGTACTCACGGGGGTTGAAACCCGCACCTCGTCACCTTTGAAAATAACGCGCGGTGACGATTTTCAGAGTATCAACGTGCGGGGTTTGTTTCCTGCCGGTGAAGGCGCCAGTTACGCGGGCGGGATTTTGTCAGCGGGGGTTGACGGCATCAAAGTGGCTGAGGCGGTGGCACTCAGCTTACTGGGTCAAAAATAATCAAGCTTGCAGGTTTTGCAGTGCCGCAATGCGCTCTTCCATCGGCGGGTGGGTGCTAAACAGCTTGCCCATGCTGCCACCAATGCCCATCGCCGCCATGCTCTTGGGTAGTTCGCCCGGTGTCATGCCACCCAAGCGTTGCAAAGCGGCAATCATGGGCTGGCGGCGTCCCATCAGCTGGGCCGAACCGGCATCGGCGCGGAATTCGCGATGACGCGAGAACCAGGCCACCACGATGCTGGCCAAAAAGCCAAAAACAATGTCCAGTACGACGGTGGTGACCATGTAACCAATGCCGGGGCCTGAGCGGTCATCGCCTTTGCGCAGCGCGCTGTCGATCAAATAACCAATCGCACGGCTCATGAACACCACAAAGGTGTTCATGACGCCCTGAATCAAGGTCATGGTCACCATGTCGCCATTGGCCACGTGGGCAATTTCATGGCCAATCACGGCTTCGACTTCTTCTTTGGTCATGCCTTGCAGCAAACCGGTCGACACCGCAACCAAGGCGGAATTTTTGAAAGCACCGGTCGCAAACGCGTTCGGTTCACCTTCGTAAATGCCCACTTCTGGCATGCCAATACCTGATTTTTCGGCAAATTGACGCACGGTTTGCACAATCCAGGCCTCGTCAGCGTTTTGCGGGTCGTTGATGATGCGCACGCCCTGACTCCACTTGGCCACGGGCTTACTGATGAGCAGGGAAATAATCGCGCCGCCAAAACCCATCACGAGAGAGAAACCCAAGAGTGGTCCCAGCGCAATACCGTTCGGGCCAATGTAGCGGTTCAAACCAAAAATACTGGTGACGAGTCCCAACACCACCATCACGGCCAAGTTGGTCAAAATAAACAGAAAAATACGTTTCATGGGTTCTTTCTAAGGGGCTAAATGCAGCCGATGCTGCGAATAGTAGGGGCAAGTCGCTAAAAATCAAGCTTGCCTACTGTAAATCCGATAAATGTTACGGGAATTGCAACGCTGACTCAGCGCGGCTGGCGAAATACCTTGTCATCGTCATAAAAGCGCGGGTCGTCGTTATCTGCCCACCATCCAGGCACGCCTAGCACGGGCAGGGGTGCAAACGGTTTGCTGGCTAATTTGTCAGCCGACAAATCGGCGGCTATCCAGGCGTCTAACTCGGCCATTGATTTGGGGGCTTGATTTGTTATAAATTTAGTAGCGCCTTGGGCCGTATAGACGTGGGCTGTGATCGGTTTCCTGGGGTTAACCAGTTTCTCTAACAAAGCGTGACCAAACAGCACCAGCTGCGCCTGCGCCCAAAGAGGCCGTAGCGTTACAAACAGCTGTGTCCAGTTTTTGGCAAGCAGCGCTTCCCACAACTCAGGCGGTGCGACCAAAAAAGCCGCATTTTCATCAAACACCGTCAACGCATCGCGCACCGGACCGCGAGTGGTCACGGAGCCAAGTTGGGCGATTTGCTCGGCTTGGAGCTGGTTGAGCCGTGCTTTGATCAGCGGGAATTGGATCCAGCAAAGACCATTAAAAAAATCATGCAAGCCGTCGCGAGTTGGGCATTGTTTGCTATTGAATATATAGCGTTCGTAGGGCTCATTAGGCGGCAAACTGCTTTGTGGAACGAAGCTGACTGGGGCTGTTGGCAGGATATTAAGGATGTCACACAGGGGCGTTTGGTCTGACACCTTGTTCGCTGCGCCCTTGCCCAAGCTGCGAAAGTGGGCCAACCAAGGGGCAGACCAATCAATCGACTCTAAACCATGCGCCATGGCAGCGACTCGCCAGAACGTAACGGTTTGAGTTCAGCTTCGCCGAAGGCAAAGCTTTCTGGCGGTGTCCAGCTTTCTTTTTTCAGGGTGATCGTACCCTGATTGCGCGGCAGACCATAAAAATCTGCGCCGTTGAAGCTGGCGAAGGCCTCTAACTTGTCCAGCGCGCCGGCGGCGTCAAAGGCTTCTGCGTACATCTCGATAGCCGCATGGGCGGTGTAGCAGCCAGCGCAGCCGCTGGCATGTTCTTTCAGGTGGGCGGGGTGCGGGGCGCTGTCAGTGCCCAGAAAGAATTTGGCGTTGCCGCTGGTGGCTGCCTCGACCAATGCGAGTCGGTGCGTTTCGCGTTTCAACACAGGTAGGCAGTAGAAATGGGGTCTAATGCCGCCAGTAAAAATCGCGTTGCGGTTGTACAGCAGGTGGTGCGCGGTGAGGGTGGCCCCGGTGAAGCGATCTGAGTCGCGCACATATTGCGCAGCTTCTTTCGTGGTGATGTGCTCAAAGACGATTTTGAGTTCAGGAAAGTCGTGCCGCAGCGGGATCAACTGGGTGTCGATGAACACGGCTTCACGGTCAAACAGATCAATGTCGGGCGAGGTGACTTCACCGTGCACCAAGAGCAGCAGGCCTTCGCGCTGCATCATCTCTAAAGTTTTGTAGATTTTTCGCAGATCGGTCACACCAGCATCGCTGTTGGTGGTGGCGCCAGCAGGGTAGAGTTTGGCGGCAACGATGCCTGCTTCTTTGGCGCGCTTGATCTCATCGGGCGGCAAGTTGTCGGTCAAGTACAGGGTCATCAAGGGCTCAAAGGGCAACCCTTCTGGCACAGCGGCCAGGATACGTTCGCGGTAGGCCAGGGCCTGTGCGGCGGTGGTCACCGGTGGGCGCAGGTTGGGCATGATGATGGCGCGCCCAAATTGGGCGGCGGTGTGCGGCACCACGGTTTTAAGTGCTTCGCCATCGCGCACGTGCAGGTGCCAGTCGTCGGGGCGAGTCAGTTTGAGCGTCTGGGTCGATTCTTGAGTCATGTGCCTATTGTCCCCAAAATTGATGTCGAATCATGGTAAAAATGGCTGCCCATAAAAAAAGGACACCGCAGGGTGTCCTTGACGTGGCGGCAAGCACTGAGGGATGCGTCAATCAGTGCGACAGAATTTTGTTCAAAAACTCTCTGGTGCGGGGCTGGCGGTTCTCGGGATGGCTGAAAAATTCATCTTTCGAGCAATCTTCCAAAATTTTTCCACCCACGTCCATAAAGATCACGCGACTGCCCACTTTCTTCGCAAAGCCCATTTCGTGGGTGACGACCATCATGGTCATGCCCTCTAGTGCGAGTCCCGTCATGCAATCGAGCACTTCACCCACCATTTCGGGGTCCAGTGCCGAAGTGGGCTCATCAAACAGCATGGCAATCGGATCCATGCTGAGCGCGCGGGCAATGGCCACACGTTGCTGCTGACCGCCTGACAGTTGACCGGGAAATTTGTCTTTGTGGGCCATCAAACCGACGCGGTCCAAGTACTTCAAGCCGTGCGTTTTGGCATCGGTTGGGCTGCGTCCCAGGACTTTGATTTGGGCAATCGTCAAATTTTCAGTGACGCTGAAATGCGGAAAAAGCTCAAAATTTTGAAACACCATGCCGACCCGGCTGCGCAGTTTGGGCAGGTCGGTTTTGGGGTCGTGCACCGCCACACCATCGACAAATATCTCACCTTTTTGGAAAGGCTCCAATGCATTGATGGTTTTGATCAAAGTGGACTTGCCTGAGCCGGAGGGGCCGCAGATCACCACGACCTCGCCTTTTTTAATGCTGGTGGTGCAGTTGTTCAGCACCTGCACTGCACCGTACCACTTGGAAACGTTTTTTAGTTCAATCATGATGTTTTCCGAATTTGTTTAGCTTGTCATGGACGATTGCTTTAGCGAACGATGGCGATCTTGGCTTGCAGTTGTTTGACCATGTACGACAAGCCAAAACAAATCACAAAATAAACCACAGCAGCCAACAGGTAAGCCTCTTCAGAGCGGCCATAAATTTTGCCTGCGGTGGTGAAACCTTTGAGCAAATCGTAGGCACCAATGGCATAGACCAAGGAGGTGTCCTGGAACAAAATGATGGTTTGCGTGAGCAAAATCGGCAGCATGTTGCGAAACGCTTGCGGCAGCACAATGAGGCGCATGTTTTGGCTGTAAGTCATGCCCACCGCTTGTCCGGCATGGACTTGGCCGCGCGGGATAGACTGAATACCCGCCCGCATGATCTCGCTGAAATACGCCGCTTCAAAGGCCACAAAGGTGATAACGGCGGACAACTCTGCACCAATCGGGCGACCAATCATGAAAGGAATCAGCAAGAAAAAGCCCAAAATAACCATCACCAGCGGAATGGAGCGCATCCCGTTGACATAGATCGTGGCGGACAACATCAGGCTCTTTTTGCCAGACAAACGCATGAGCGCCAGCAAGGTGCCAAAAAAGACGCCACCCAAGGTGGAGACGATGGTGAGCTGAACACTGAACCAAAAGCCGTTCACAACGAATTTGGAAATAATGTCCCAGCTGACAAAGGAGAGGTCCAGTTCGCCCATCTCAATGTCCCCCGCCCGTACCACCGGCTACGATAAAGCCAGGAATTTGAATTTTCTTCTCGATGTACGCCATGACCCGATTGACGGCAAAAGCAGAGATCGCGTAAAGCAGCGTCACACCTAAAAATATTTCAATACCGCGCGAGGTTTCTTCGGCCGCCTGGGTGTAAAACCACGTCAGTTCGGCAATCGACACCGCAAACGCCACCGATGAGTTTTTAAGAATATTCATCGACTCGCTGGTCAGGGGCGGCATGATGATGCGAAAACACATGGGTAGCAGCACATACCGATAGGACTGCGCCGTGGTGAAACCCATCGCGCTGGCGGCGTAGCGTTGACCTTTGGGTAGGGCCTGAATACCGGCGCGGACTTGCTCGGCAATACGAGCCGAGGTAAAAAAACCAAGCGCTAAAACAACCAAGGCAAACCCGGGTACTTTTTGCATGGCAGGGAAAATTTTGGGGACAACGAAGTACCATAAAAATATCTGCACCAGCAAGGGGATGTTGCGAAACAACTCAACCCAAGCATTTGCGAAGCGTACCAACCAGGGACTGCCTGGCAAAGTACGTGCCGTGCCGACCAAGACACCCACAACCAAGGCCACCACATAGGCGCATCCCGCGACCGACAGCGTCCAGCCCCAAGACTGGAACATCCATTCCAGGTAGGTGCGCCCACCCCCATCGTCGTTGAGAAATACGTGCCAGTCCAAATTCATAATGTCTCCAAAAACGCTGTTTCTTTGTGTTTGATCGGACTGGGTTGCCCCTTAATGACAAACCCCGCCAAAGCTGATGCCATGGCGGGGGTGAGTCAACAAGACCTCAATTATTTCTTGGCATAAGACTCAGCTGGGTTGTCGTTTGGCGTTGCCCAGGCAGCCTTGGTCGCTTCACTCAGTGGCAAACCGACTTTGGTGTTTTTCGGTGGAATGGGTTGTACAAACCATTTGTCGTACATTTTGGCCAATTCACCTGATTTGATCAAACCCTTGACGGTGTCGTCCGAGAGTTTTTTCATCGCTGCATCATCCTTGCGAATCATGATGGCGATGGGCTCCACGCTCAACACCTCGCCGACGATTTTGAAGTCGGCTGGGTTCTTCGCGGTTGCAATATTGCCCGCCAAAATTTGCCCGTCCATCACAAACGCATCGGCACGGCCAGAGTCCAGCAGCAAGAAGCTGTCGGCCATGTCTTTGCCGAACACTTCTTTAAAGTCCACACCGGTGGCGCGCTCATGCTTGCGCAACAATTGCACGGAGGTGGTGCCTGTGGTGGTGGCCACGTTTTTGCCGTTCAACTGGGCAATACTGGTGATGCCGCTGTTGGCTTTCACGGCCATACGCACTTCTTCGACATACGTTGTCACGACAAAAGACACATCTTTTTGACGTGTTGCGTTGTTCGTGGTCGAACCACATTCAATGTCCACGGTGCCGTTTTGCACCAAGGGGATGCGGTTTTGCGAGGTGACGGGTGTGTACTTCACTTCCAGTTTTTTGCCTAC
>JASJPN010000183.1:0-1176 GCA_031426635.1 Polaromonas sp. | reverse complement strand
TTCAGTCTTTCTGTAAAAAATGAGGAATTTAACAACGCAATTCTAGAGTGTTGATCTTGCAGGATGACCCTTTTTGGTAGATCAAGATTCGTGCCAATCATAGGGCTTTGAACGATCATGAGGCGCTTTTTGTCACCAAATAAGCCCACAATGCCTGAGCCGCGCCTTTTTTGGCTTCTTTGCCTGAGGGTTTTTCTCTGTAAGCGCGCAAGTCCATGGTCATGTTCAGGCCCGGCATATCTGGCGGCGCGGCGCTCACCAAACGCTTGGCCCGCAGGTCTTTCTTGACGGCACTGTAGGGTAAAAAGGCCATGCCGTGACCTTCCAGCGCCATGGCTTTGAGGCCCTCGGACATGTCCGTTTCATAGACCCGATCCAAATGAATGGCGGTATTGGACTGTTTCAAAATCAAATCCACCACCATGCCCAAATAAGCACCCGGGGCATACCCCAGATACGGTAAGGGGTGACCTGCGCGTCCCGGCAACTTGAACAAGGGCCTGCCATCGGCGTCAGGTTTGACATAAGGTGCAATCACTTCTTGACCCAGGCTCACCATTTCATAACGATCCGGATCTAGTTGAAAGGGTTGCGAAGCGTGATGGTAAACAATCAGCAGGTCACAACTGCCTTCCACCAAACGCAATACCGCGTCATGTACGTTTTGCGCGATCAAGCGACTCTTGATCGGGCCAAAGTTTTCCCGCAGCATCGACACCCAAGCGGGAAAAAATGTGAATGCCAGTGTGTGCGGCACGGCAAATTCAATCACATCTTGCCCCGCCGAGGTGTGCCCACGCAGCATGGCACGCGTGCTTTGCAAGGCGCGCAGCATTTCCAGCGACTGGTCGTACAGCGTGTCACCAGCGGCGGTGAGACGCGTCGGGTACGAGCTGCGGTCGACCAAATCGGTGCCAGCCCAGGCTTCTAAGGCTTGGATGCGGCGCGAAAAAGCCGGTTGCGTGACGTGCCGAAGTTGCGCCGAGCGGCTAAAGCTGCGGGTCTCTGCCAAGCTGACAAAGTCTTCTAGCCATTTGGTTTCCATGCGTGTTGGGTTGCCTGATTCGTGAGCTTAGTCGGCCAGCTCTGCTTTGGCCATTTCCACATCCAGGCGTTCCATTGCATCGAAGGCTTTGCAGGCCGCGGCTGCCTCATACAATTTGGTGGCTTCTTGCA
>JASJPN010000182.1:0-7499 GCA_031426635.1 Polaromonas sp. | reverse complement strand
GCGCAATAGCCTGGAATCGCTGCAATTTCAGCCTGCCACCGAGGTGTTTGCAGCAAAGCCAGCAGCGCGCGGATGCCGGGTTGCTCCAGGGCGGACTTGAGGCAGACGAGGTGGTAGCGTTCCTTGGTCAGCGGCACAAATGCCAACCCAGCCCGATGCGCGGCGACTTCAATACCCAGTCCGGCATCGCACTGGCCAGCCAGCACGGCATGCGCCACGGCGGCGTGGGAAGGCTCGGTATGTTCGTAGCCGGTGACGTCCGCGCCGCTCATGCCAGCGTGGGAGAGTAATTCATCCAGCACGACGCGCGTACCGGTGCCCAACGCCCGGTTGGCAAAGCGCACGCCGGTGCGCTTCAAATCGGCCAAGGTGTTCAGGCCCAGCGGGTTGCCGGGTGCCACCATCAGGCCCTGCGTGCGCTGGGCAAAACCGATGATTTTGTGCAGGCCGGGCTGCAGCAGCGGTTTGTAGATGCGCTCCGATAATGTGTTGGCGAGGGTGTCAGTACCGGCATTTTGCAGGGTGTGAAAACCCGCCATCACGCAGCGGCCTTCGTTCAGGGCGCGAATGGCATCCACGCTGCCGGTGAAGCGGATGTCCAGATGCAGTCTGTCGCCATTCTTGTCGCCCGTATGTCCATTCCCTTGCAAAGCGTGTTCGCGCAAGGCACTCAAGGCATCGTCGTGGCTGGCGTACAGCGTCACCACATGGGCTGAATCGTCAAACGCGACGGCAAAAGAGCGCTCAAGTTCAGCCCGTAGCGCTTCAATCTGCGGGGCCAGCCGGGCCTGCGCCTGGCGCTCGGCCCACATCAGCTTGGTGCCAAATTCGGTCAGACGGGCAGATTGGCCTTTTTCCCACACCACCAGTTCATGGCCCAGCTCTTTTTCCCAGCGCTTGAGTTCACCCCACACATGGCGGTAAGACAAGCCCAGCACACGCGCACCGGCGGAGATGGACCCCTGCGAGGCCACGGCCTGTAGCAAATCAATCAGCGGGTTGCGCACCAGCGCCGGGCTGCTGCCTTGGGACAACGTGTAGTGGAATTGGAGCCTATGCATAACGTTTCATATCGCGAGAAATTGATTCAGTTGATACGATAACCGATGTCAAGTCAGTTTTTTTATTCAAAGAAAGTAATTATGCAATTTTGGATTTCATTTAAGCCTATAGCCAGCGTCAAACATGCCTTGTCAGCTACTTTTTTTGTAGCGGCTTTTGCCGCAAGTTTGAGTTCCCAAGCGCAGTCGATAGTGGTGGCGTCGACCACTTCCACCGAGCAGTCCGGGTTATTTGGTTATTTACTGCCTGAATTTAAAAAAGCCAGCGGCATTGACGTGAAGGTGGTGGCGCTAGGCACTGGACAGGCGTTGGACATGGGCCGCCGGGGCGATGCCGATGTGTTGTTTGTGCATGACCAGGCAGCAGAAGAGAAAATCGTGGCCGATGGCTTTGCCATCAAACGCTTCCCCGTGATGTATAACGATTTTGTGCTGATTGGCCCCGCAAGCGACCCCGCCAAAATCAAGGGTAAAGACATTGTCGAAGCCTTGAAAAAGATATCAACCACGAACGCCAGCTTCATCTCGCGCGGTGACAAAAGCGGCACACATGCGGCGGAGTTGCGTTATTGGAAGACAGCGGGCGCATCAGAAGCCAAGGGCAGTGGCTACAAAGAGTGCGGCTGCGGCATGGGCCCGGCGCTTAACATCGCGTCCAGCAGCGGCGCCTATGTGCTGGCTGATCGTGGCACCTGGCTGAGTTTCAAAAATCGGGGTGATCTAGCCGTGCTGGTCGAAGGCGATAAGCGTCTGTTCAACCAATACGGCGTGATGCTGGTCAACCCAGCCAGGCACCCGCAGACCAAGGCGGTGGACGGGCAGAGGTTTATCGATTGGGTGGTCTCAAGCACGGGGCAGGCGGTGATTGCCAGCTACAAGATTGGCGGCGAGCAGTTGTTTTTCCCGAACGCAACGAAGTAATTGGCAGGGCAGGCTGGCAAATCTGCCAGTGGTGCATGTAACATTGGCACACGATGTTATTAGCTACCGACTCAGATGCCCAATTCATGCGCCTGGCCTTGACGCAGGCGAGTTTTGCCGCCACGACTGGCGAAGTGCCGGTTGGTGCGGTGGTGGTCAAAGACGGCGTGGTCATCGCCACCGGCTACAACGCGCCGATCTCTGGCCATGACCCTACGGCCCATGCGGAAATTGTGGCTCTACGCGCGGCGGCGCAGGTGTTGGGCAACTACCGGCTGGTGGGCTGTGAGTTGTTTGTCACTTTGGAGCCTTGCACCATGTGCGTGGGTGCCATGCTCCACGCACGACTCAAACGCGTGGTTTTTGGTGCTTTTGATGCCAAGACCGGCGCAGCAGGCTCGATGCTCAATTTGTTTGAAAATACCGCGCTCAACCACCAAACGACCGTGCAGGGCGGCGTGCTTCAAGACGAGTGTATGCAGCTACTCCAGCAGTTTTTTCGAGAGCGGCGTGCAACACACAAACAAAACAGCAAGCAGACCGTGGGATACTTGCCTGCATGAGCCATATTTACGTTTATTCCCCCTCCAGCGCGGTCATCGACAAGGCCGCCTTCAAGCGCGGCGTGAAGCGCTTGCAGCACCTCGGGCATGAAGTTGAAATCGACCCAGCCGCATTAACTCGCCATTTGCGCTTTGCTGGCGACGATGCGGTCCGCCTGGCCGCCATTCACCGAGCCGCAGCCAGTGGCGCCGATGTGGCGTTAACGTCGCGCGGTGGTTATGGACTGAGCCGGCTTTTGGCAGACATCAACTACAAAGCGGTGGCCAAATCCATCGACCCAAGCAGAGGCAGGGGGACGCAATTTGTCGGTTTCAGTGACTTCACGGCGTTTCAGTGCGCCTTGGCAGCCAAAACCGGCGCGGTCTCGTGGGCGGGGCCAGCAGTCGGCGAAGATTTTGGTGCTGTGGTGGAAGCGGACGGTTCGCCCGACTGCATCATGGAAGCGTGTTTTGACGACTTGTTACTGGGGCAGGGCGAGGGCACCGGCTGGCGGTTGCCGAAGACATATACCCCCACATACACACACAAACCCGCCAAAACAACTATTAATTCAATAGCTATCAAGTCAAGTAATACGCTGGCTAAAAACAGTTTTACCATCAACAATGCAACTTTGTGGGGTGGCAACCTGAGCCTGATCTGCAGCTTGGTCGGCACGCCCTATTTGCCTCCTGCAGCGCTGAATAAACGCGGTATGTTGTTTTTAGAGGATGTGTCAGATCATCCCTACCGCATCGAGCGTCACCTGACGCAGTTGCTCCATGCAGGCATTTTGGGTAAGCAAAAAGCTATTTTGCTCGGCCAATTTACCAATTTCAAACTCAGCCCTGTCGATAAGGGCTACAAATTACAAACTGTCATCGACTGGTTGCGCAGCGTGGTTAACTGTCCGGTTCTAACTGGTTTGCCCATGGGCCATGTGCCAACCAAGGTGCTGCTGCCGTCGAATGCGATGGTGACGCTGGCGGTGGAGGACAAAGATGCGTTGTTGGTGTGGGGTTAGGGTCGTACATAAAAACATAAAAACAGACAAGCGGATAACATCATGAACCTGGCGAGACTGCCACACTTCCTATTTTTGACTGGCTGCCTGATGGCGTTTGCGGTGCAGGCACAAGAGCCGGGTCCTGTAACCGCACCGACAACACCCGCACCCGTTGCGACACAAGAATCCAGCCCATCAGACGATGCGCCCTGGCTGGTTGTGGGCGGGGTGTCGCGCCACGTCTGTCGCGATTGCGGCTTCAGGGAATCCAACCCCGGCGTGGCGCTGCAATGGAGCCCGCAGTGGCTACGTGATTACACCGAGTCCGACAAGTGGCGCCTGACAGTTGGCACCTACATCAACAGCAACGACAGGCAAAGCCTGTACGCTGGCGTGCTATGGCTGCCTTTGGATTACGGCATGGTGAAAGCTGGCGTTCAGGCTGCCGTCATCAGCAACTACCTCAGTCAGTCAATCACGCCCACCTTGTTGCCCACCGTGTCGATTGAGACCCAACACATCGGTGCCGATATATTCCTGGTTCCCAAATTCCCAGGCGTCAGTGCGGCGGTGTTGGTGAGTTTTAAGGTGCGGTATTGAGAGAAAACAGCCATCTGTCCACCACCCGCATGCTGAAGTGGCTGGCCACTTCAGCAAGAAAGCGCGTGAAGTCCAGGGTGGCTTCGTCATCCGCTTTGTCTGACATGGTACGAACAGCTGCGAATGGAATACCGTAGTCGTGGCAGACCTGTGCAAACGCGGCACCTTCCATTTCAACGGCCAAGGCCAGAGGCAATTCTGTTTGTAGTTGCTGGCTCGCACGCGCGCTTGAAACAAAGCAATCCCCACTGACAACCAGTCCCTGATGCAATTGCGGCGACTGCAGGGAAAATGTCTCGATCACACCAGCATCCATGTCACTCGGTAAATGGGTCAGCACGTAGTTGCAAGCTTGCACCAGCTGATGTGTCAGGTTTTCATCGGCTTTGAGCGTGGATGTGCCGTAGCCTGGTATTTCGTAGCGCGGGAATAGGGGGGATGCATCCAAGTCGTGATGCAAAAAGCTATCGGCAATCACCATGTCGCCGATCTTGACATCCTGACCCAGTGCGCCGGCGACACCCGTAAAAAGAATCCGATCGACCCCGAAATGTTCGATGAGCAACGTCGCGGTCGTGGCTGCCGCCACTTTGCCTATGCCCGAGAGCACCACAACGACAGCCTGGTTGTGCAGATGCCCCAGCCAAAACTCGCGTCCGGCTCGGATTTGTTTTTGTTCATCAGGCATCAGTTCAAGAACTTTTGATAACTCGTCGTGCATGGCACTAACGATGGCGATAGGATTCATGGGTATTTTTGTTTCAATGAATTTCGTCAGAGTCCCGACCGGCCCTGAAAACTGAAGTTATTCTCTGTAAAAAGCTTGATGCAAACATCCACAACCACTGGGTCATAAAATTTCCCGCGGTTATCCCTTAACTCTTTCAAAGCCACTTCGAGGCCCAATGCAGGTCGATACGGACGGTGCGAAGAAATCGATTCCATCACGTCCGCCACCGCGATGATCTTTGCTTCCAGCAGGATTTGATCGCCCTTGAGTCCGGCCGGATAGCCGCTGCCATCGATGCGCTCGTGGTGCTGCAACACCGTTTGGGCAATGGGCCAGAGGAAATCTACGTTTTTCAAAATTTCGTAGCCAGCTTCTGGATGCGTCTTGATCATTTCGAATTCGATTTTGGTGAGTTTGCCTGGTTTGCTCAGAATCTCTGCCGGAATATAAATCTTGCCAAGATCATGCACGAGTCCGGCCAGGTGCAGACCGTATACCTTTTGTTCCGGCAGCCCCATGGCACGCCCAATCGCCACAGCGAGTTCGGCCACCCGCTGCTGATGGCCCGTGGTGTACGGGTCGCGCATTTCGACCATGGTGGCGACGGCGCGGATGGTTGACTCCATGCCATTTTGCAAGCGTGCCACACTTTTTTCCTGGTCGGCATGGGTACGCAAGGCAGTAATGCCGTAGGAGAGATCATCCGCCAGTTCCGAGAGGAGTTTCACTTCTTCAGCGTGGAATGCCTCCGGATCGGAGGCATAGATCGTGAGCGCACCCAATATCTCTGTTTCGTGTCGCAGGGGCAAGGCGATGACCGATCGATAGCCGCGCTTCAACGACTCGTCATGCCAACGCGTTCTGGTGAGGTCGCTTGCAGAATATTGATTGATTTGCAGCACCCCGGTCCTGATGGCGGTACCCCAGGGGCAACGGCCTCGTTCCGTATCGGCCCAACTACTTTGAACGCCATCCAGGTAGCCTTCTTCATAGCCATAACGTGCCATCGGTCGCACGGTTTTTTCCAAGTCGTTCTGAGCAAAACCGACCCAGGCGAAGCGGTAGCCACCCACGTCCACCAAAACGTGGCACATCTCTTCCATCAGCGCACTTTCATTGACAGCATGGACCAGCGCCAAATTGCAGCTTGAGCGCGTCAGAAGCGCGCGGTTAACCGTTCTTAGCTCGCGTTCGGCCTTTTTTATTGTCGTGACATCGTGCGCAACAGTCGATATGCCGACAAGCGCTCCGCGTTCATTCCTGATGGGCGAGAGCGCCAGGGAGACGTTGATCAAGGCCCCGTCTTTTCTGACTCGGGTCGTCTCAAACCGTCGCACCTGCTCACCGCGTTTGATTTTCTCGATCAGATTTTGTATTTCTTGCTGGCGATCGGCAGGCACCAGCACGAAATCCGGTTGCCCGATCATCTCGGCGGCGGTATAGCCATAGACGTTCTCGGCGCCGAGATTCCAGCTCGTAACCCATCCATTCAAATCCTCGCCGATGATGGCGACCACAGAGGATTCAACGATGGCGGCAAGCTGGGCGCGTGCCGCCTCGGCAAGCTGACGTTCGGTGATGTCGCGCAGGATGCCAACCGCGTTCCAGCGCTGGTTCAACTGGAGTGCGGATATCGACAGGGAAACCGGAAATTCGCGGCCATCCTTGCGCACGGCGGTCAATTCAACTGTTTTTCCGACGACCGGGCCGGTGCCAGTCAATCGAAACGCCGAGAAGCCTTTCTGATAGGCAGATCGATAGCGCGCAGGCGCGAGAACATCGTGGAGATCGTGGCCCAGCACCTCTTCAGCACGATACCCAAAAATGAGCTCTGCTGCAGGATTCCAGTAGGTCAGTTTGCCCTCATCGTCGATCATGATGACAGCATCCTGGGCTGCATTGGCGATGCCGTGGAATCTTTCTTCGCTTTCCTTGATCTCTTCAAACTGACTCTTGACTTTCCCCGTCAACACTTCCGTATAGCTTTTGTACGCTGAATTTCCTTCTGACAGTTTTTGAATATAGCTATCACGCACCAAACTAAAAAAATACAAGAGCCCCGTGGTCATCAAGCCGGCACCAAAAATCCTGAAATCCGATAAAAAATTAAAACCATCCACCCAGGCTACCGCAGTACAAATGAGCAGTGTGTAGGCCAATGCAAAGAGGGTCGCCTTTTTGATGTCCAGCCAGAAGTAGCCGTAGACGATGGTCGGGTAGAGCCAATAGACCGACATCGTGCCATTGAAATAAACGGCGAAATAAACAACGCCAGCCATGAGGATCAACAGCCAGAAAGGCTGAAATAAAAATCTGTTTTTATTTCTAATCCAGATTAATTGAAGCGACAGGGCGACAGCCCCTCCAAGATCGGTGGCAATGACAATTGATGACTCTGTTACCCACAGGGAAATTGCGGAAAGAACAGTTGCGACAAGGGCAACTATGCAACTTGACACCATCAGCTGCTTTTCAACGGCTTGCGTGTCAGTCAATGCATCCAATCGAAAAAGTAATGCTTTCATCGTGACAATTATGGGGGAATAGTGGATTTTATTTCCTTTCCTATAACATTTAACATAATATACATCGTATGAAGTAGTAGTTTGATACCAAGTCTGCTTCGAACTTCCAAGGT
>JASJPN010000181.1:0-13493 GCA_031426635.1 Polaromonas sp. | reverse complement strand
GACTTGCACGTCGAGCTTGGCGCGCGCATGGTGCCGTTTGCGGGCTATTCGATGCCGGTGCAATACCCCAGCGGTTTGGTGGCGGAACATCACCATACCCGCGCTCAGGCCGGTTTGTTTGATGTCTCGCACATGGGCCAGTTGCGCCTGGTCGGCCCGGACGCGGCCGCCGCGTTTGAAACCCTGATGCCCGTTGACGTGATTGACCTGCCGGTGGGCAAGCAGCGCTATGGCCTGCTGACCAACGAGGCGGGCGGGATCATTGATGATTTGATGTTTGTGAACCTGGGCGATGATGTGATCTTTGTCATTGTGAACGGTGCATGCAAGGCTGGTGACATGGCGCACATTCAACAGCATATCGGCAGCCGCTGCCAAGTCATCCCCATGCCAACGCACGCATTGCTGGCTTTGCAAGGCCCACAGGCCGTCAGTGCGCTGCAGCGCGTGGTGCCGGGCGTGGAAAAACTCGTATTTATGACCGGCGCTGCCTTCACTTGGCAGGGCGCGGCTTTGTTCATCACCCGCAGCGGCTACACGGGGGAAGACGGCTTTGAAATCTCCGTGCCCGCCGAGCAAGCCGAAGCTTTGGCGCGCGCCCTGCTGGCGCAGCCCGAAGTCAAACCGATTGGCCTGGGTGCCCGCAACTCGCTGCGTCTGGAAGCCGGGCTGTGCTTGTATGGCCAGGACATCGATGCCACCACCAACCCGGTGGAAGCGGGCCTGATGTGGGCCATGCAAAAGGTGCGTCGTGCAGACGGTGCACGCGCTGGCGGCTACATTGGTGCTACACATATCATAGCAGCCCAGTTGGATAATACGCCGGCTACAGTCAAAAACCACACTAAAAAACGAGTGGGTTTGGTGGCTTTGGAGCGCATCCCCGTGCGTGAACATGCCGAACTGCAAGACGTCAGCGGTCAACGCGTGGGCGAGGTGACCAGTGGCTTGCTGGCACCCACCATCGACAAACCAATTGCCATGGGCTACGTCCATGCCGAGCTGGCCACCGTGGGCACCCGCATCAACGCCATCGTGCGTGGCAAAGTGGTGCCAATGGAGGTCACTGCCATGCCGTTTGTTCCCACTCGCTACTTTCGTGGCTGAATTTTTTGCTATTGTTTATAAATTGACTTGCACTCACCTCATTCTTTTCACGCTTTTAGGAGAAATCACATGACTATGAAATACACGGAAGACCACGAATGGCTCAAGATTGACGGCGACATGGCTATTGTTGGTATTACCCACCACGCCCAAGACGCCTTGGGCGATGTGGTGTTTGTCGACTTGCCTACCGTGGGCACGCTATTCGCCCAAAAAGAAGTGGCTGGCGTGGTGGAATCCGTCAAAGCGGCGGCCGATGTGTACATGCCCGTTGGCGGTGTCATCACCGAGGTGAACGAAGCGCTGCGCGCTGACCCGGCACTGGCCAACACCGACCCGCTGGGTGCAGGCTGGTTTTTCAAGGTCAAGTTGTCGGACGCCTCGCAACTGGATGCGCTGATGGATGAGACCAGTTACACCAAGTTTGCTGCTTAAAAAATAACCCCCACGCTTGTCGTTTCGCGTACTACGCTGCCCCCCGAGGGGGTTAATTTTTCCAGGGGCGGCCCCGTCGAAAAATTGGCGTTCACCAACTTATCAAACAATCACCATGCTCATGCAATCCGCTCCCACTTTGAACGATTTGGAAAACACGTCTGAGTTCATCGCTCGTCACATCGGCATTGATGCTGCTGACGAAGCGCACATGCTGAGCGTCGTTGGTAGCGCCTCACGTCAGGCGCTGATTGAGGCCATCGTGCCACGCAGCATTGCTCGGGGTAAGCCGATGGATTTGCCGGCACCGGCGACGGAAGCGCAGGCATTAGCGGAATTGAAAGCCATGGCAGGCAAGAACAAGGTGTTCAAAAGTTTTATCGGCCAAGGCTATTACGGCACCCACACGCCGGGTGTGATTTTGCGCAATATCCTGGAAAATCCAGCCTGGTACACCGCCTACACGCCGTACCAAGCTGAAATCAGCCAGGGCCGGATGGAAGCGCTGGTGAACTTTCAAACCATGGTGTGCGACTTGACGGGCTTGCCGATGGCGAATGCCTCGATGCTGGACGAAGCCACGGCTGCGGCCGAGGCGATGACGCTGGCCAAGCGCAGCGTCAAATCCAAAAGCAACACCTTCATCGTGGCGGGCGATTGCCACCCACAAACCATCGAAGTGATCCAGACCCGCGCCAAGCCGCTGGGTATTGAGGTGCTGCTGGCGAACTCTGCCGCCGAGTGGGTGGAGGCCTTGACCGGTGATTATTTTGCCGTGCTGGCGCAATACCCGTCGACCAGTGGCTCGATTGAAGACCTGCGGCCAGACGTAGCCAAAGTGCATGCCAAGCAAGCGGCTTTCATCGTTGCGGCTGATTTGTTGGCACTGACGCTCTTGGCACCTCCCGGAGAGTGGGGCGCAGACATTGTGCTCGGCACCACCCAGCGCTTTGGCATGCCGATGGGCAACGGTGGTCCGCACGCCGCGTTTTTGGCTTGCCGTGACGAGTTCAAACGCTCCATGCCGGGCCGTTTGGTGGGTGTGAGTGTGGACACGCATGGCAATCCAGCCTATCGTTTGGCGCTGCAAACGCGCGAGCAACACATTCGCCGCGAAAAAGCCACCTCCAACATTTGCACCGCGCAGGTGCTGCCCGCCGTGGTGGCGAGCATGTACGCGGTCTACCACGGCCCGCAGGGCTTGAAGCGTATCGCGCAGCGGGTCGCCGCGTACACCGCCATTTTGGCGCAGGGTTTGCAGCAGCTGGGCTACACGCTCAGCCACGCCAGTGCTTTTGATACGATTAGCCTGAAAACCGATGACGCTACAAAATTGATAGCTTCCAAGGCAATATCCGCGTCGGTTAACCTGCGAATTTACGATGAGAACTACCTGTGCATCTCGCTTGATGAAACCACGACGCGCGCCGATATTGAGCTGATTTGGTCGTTTTTTGCCAAACCGGGGCAATCTCTGCCACGGGTCAGCGCGTTTGAAAACGGCGTGGCGTCGCTGATTCCGACCGAGCTGCGTCGCACCAGTGCCTTTTTGACGCATCCAGTCTTCAACACCCACCATTCTGAAACCGCCATGCTGCGCTACATCCGCGCCCTGAGCGACAAAGACCTGGCGCTGGACCGCAGCATGATCCCGCTGGGCAGCTGCACCATGAAGCTCAACGCCACCAGCGAGATGATTCCCATCACCTGGCCCGAGTTTGCCAACATGCACCCGTTTGCACCGCACGACCAGTTGCAAGGCTATGCCGAGCTGGATGTTCAGTTGCGTGCCTGGCTGTGCCAGGCCACCGGGTACGCTGGCATCAGCCTGCAACCCAATGCCGGCTCGCAGGGGGAGTACGCCGGTTTACTGGTCATCAAAGCATTTTTTGAAGCCAATGGCCAGGCGCACCGCAACATTTGCCTGATCCCGTCCAGCGCCCACGGCACCAACCCCGCCAGTGCGCAGATGGCAGGCATGACCGTGGTGGTCACCGCCTGCGACGCGCAGGGCAATGTGGACATGGCGGATTTGAAGGCGAAATGTGAACAACACGCTGCCAACCTGGCCGCTGTGATGATCACCTACCCCAGCACCCATGGCGTGTTTGAGACCAGCGTCAAAGAACTTTGCGCCATGGTGCACAGCTATGGCGGGCGCGTTTACGTGGACGGTGCCAACATGAATGCCCTGGTCGGCACCGCAGCGCCAGGCGAGTTTGGTGGTGACGTGAGCCACCTGAACTTGCACAAAACCTTTTGCATCCCCCACGGCGGCGGCGGCCCAGGCGTCGGGCCGGTGTGTGTGGTGGCCGATTTGGTGCCTTATTTGCCCGGCCATGCTACCGGCGGTTTGAAGGTGAATGGCGTCGGTGCCATTTCAGCCGCCCCCCTTGGCAACGCCGCTGTGTTGCCCATCAGCTGGATGTACTGCCGCATGATGGGCGCTGATGGCCTGAAAGCTGCCACGGAGATGGCCATTTTGAGCGCCAACTACATCAGCACCCGCCTCAAAAACCATTACCCCACGCTCTATGCCAGCGCAGATGGGCATGTCGCGCATGAATGCATTTTGGATTTACGTCCTTTGAAAGAATCGACTGGTGGTGCGGCAGGTGTGTCGGCCGAAGACGTCGCCAAGCGTTTGATTGACTACGGTTTTCACGCACCGACCTTGAGCTTCCCTGTGGCGGGCACCTTGATGGTTGAGCCGACCGAGAGCGAGACTTTGTACGAGTTAGACCGCTTCATCAACGCCATGATCGCTATCCGCGCGGAAATTGCCCTGGTAGAGAAGGGCGTAGAAGCTGGCGGTTGGCCGCAAGACAACAACCCGCTTAAACATGCACCGCACACGGCGGATAGTCTGTTGGGTGAGGCGTGGAGTCGCCCCTACAGCCGCGAAACCGGTGCTTACCCGCTAGCAAAATTGAAGCAAAACAAATACTGGCCACCCGTTGGCCGGGTCGACAATGTGTATGGCGACCGCAACTTGTTTTGCAGCTGTGTGCCGGTGAGTGATTACGCCTAAGTGCGCCTTGCTGTCAGGGTATACCCGATGTAAATTGCTATATATTTAATAGCATCATCGGTCGTAAATACGCTGGCTAGAGGCCGATTTTACCGCCTATTTGACCAGTTTGGCGCAGGTGGATGGCGTTTGATAACTCGGTGGCTAAAGCTAAGAACGATGCTCTTATCGGGGCGTCGATCAAACTTGGCGAGCTGCGCGAACTCGCGACATAGCGGGGGTGTCAAAGAAGGCCTCTTCCATTGGCTGCAGTCCGCCACAAAGAGTTGCATATGCAGTCCACGCATGACTCAGAAGGTGCGGGTATTTTGTCCTACCGGGAAAAAGAAATCCTGGAGTTGGTGGCATCCGGTTACACCAACCCAGAGATTGGAGCCCACATCCATATCAGCCGGCAAACAGTCATCACGCACATGAAAAATATCTACCGCAAATTGCAAGTTCACTCCCGCGCGCAAGCCGTGATACGGGCAAAAAATCAAGGGCTGTTGAACTAGTCAATCATTGAGCAAGTAAAATTGGTTGGTGCAACGAGGGCTTTTCGTTTTGAAAAGCCTTTTTTTACGTCTGTAGATTCATTTTTTCATGCAAGACAACCATACTCAAACTGCCGGCCACATCATCACTCAAATCGCCTTTGAAATTAAGGTGCGTCCCGACCAGGTCAAAACGGCTGTTGAACTGCTAGACGGAGGTGCCACCGTGCCCTTCATCGCCCGCTACCGCAAAGAAGCGACGGATGGGCTGGACGATATTCAGCTGCGTGAGCTGGAATTTCGCCTGAGTTATCTGCGCGAGCTGGCCGACCGGCGCGTGGCGGTTCTCAAAGCCATTGACGAGCAGGGCAAGCTGACTGATGTGTTGCGCCTGGCTGTTGCCAGCACCGCGACCAAACAAGAATTAGAAGACTTGTACCTTCCCTTCAAGCTCAAACGCCGCACCAAAGGCCAAATGGCGCGTGAAGCGGGGCTGGAGCCGCTGGCTGACAAGTTGTTTGCCGACCCCAAACGGGTGCCCGCAGATGAAGCCGCTTTGTTTGTGATTCCCTTCAAACCGCATGTGGAGGGCGAAGACAAACAACCCGATTTTTCCACCGTGGCAGCCGTGCTGGATGGCGTGCGCGACTTGCTGAGCGAGCGCTGGGCCGAAGATGCCGCGCTGGTACAACAACTGCGCGAATGGCTGTGGGCGCAAGGGCTGCTGCAAAGCAAATTGATGGATGGCAAAGATCAAAATAACGCCGATGTGGCCAAATTCAGGGACTATTTTGACTACGACGAACCGATTGGCCGTGTGCCGTCGCACCGCGCGTTGGCCGTGTTCAGGGGGCGTGGACTGGAAATTTTGGACGCTAAACTGGTGTTGCCAACGCCACCAGAAGCTGCCCCAGCCGCAACTGGCAAGGCTGCACCCGTGTCTTTAGCCGAAGCACGCATTGCCTTGCACCTGGGCTGGAGCCACCAAAGCAGGGCAGGAGACGATTTGATCCGCAAATGCGTGGCCTGGACCTGGCGCGTCAAGCTCAGCTTGTCGACCGAGCGCGATTTGTTCGCCCGCTTGCGCGAAGAGGCCGAAAAGGTCGCCATCAAGGTCTTTGCCGACAATTTGCGTGATTTGCTCCTGGCCGCACCCGCTGGCCCGCGTGTGGTGATGGGTTTAGACCCCGGCATCCGCACCGGCGTGAAGGTGGCGGTGGTGGATGCAACCGGAAAGTTGGTCGAAACCGCGACGATTTACCCGCACGAGCCACGCAAAGACTGGGATGGTTCGCTCCATGTACTGGGCAAATTGTGCGACAAACACGGTGTGAACCTGATCGCCATCGGCAACGGCACGGCCAGCCGAGAGACCGACAAATTGGCGGCAGATTTGATGAAAATTGTGGCGAAAAATCAAGAAGGCCCTGCACTTCAGCGCGTCGTCGTCAGCGAAGCCGGTGCTTCTGTGTACAGCGCCAGCGAGTTTGCCAGTTTGGAAATGCCCGATGTGGATGTGAGCCTGCGTGGTGCCGCCAGCATTGCCCGGCGCTTGCAGGATCCACTGGCCGAGCTGGTCAAAATCGACCCCAAAGCGATTGGTGTGGGCCAGTATCAGCATGATTTGAACCAAAGCGAACTGGCACGGAGTCTGGGCTCGGTGGTGGAAGATTGCGTGAACTCGGTCGGTGTGGATTTGAATACCGCCAGCGTGCCGCTACTCAGCCGCGTGTCTGGCTTGTCAGGTAGCGTGGCCAAAGCCGTGGTACGCTGGCGCGAGGCCAACGGCGCGTTCAAAAACCGCCGCCAGCTGGGTGAAGTGAGTGGTTTGGGACCCAAAGCCTTTGAGCAATGCGCTGGTTTTTTACGCATCCGTGGTGGTGACAACCCGCTGGATATGACCGGCGTTCATCCTGAAACTTACTCCGTGGTCGAAAAAATCATCGCCCACACCGCCAAACCTGTGGCCGAGCTGATGGGTCGCGCCGAGATGCTCAAAACCCTGCGCCCAGAGTTGTTTGCCAATGAGAAATTTGGTGTCATCACCGTCAAAGACATTCTGGGTGAGCTGGAAAAACCCGGTCGCGACCCACGCCCTGACTTCAAAGTGGCGCGCTTTAACGACGGCGTAGAAGACATCAAAGACCTGCGTGAGGGCATGATCTTGGAAGGCACCGTGAGCAACGTGGCCGCTTTTGGTGCGTTTATTGACCTGGGCGTCCATCAAGACGGCTTGGTGCACGTGAGCCAGTTGAGCCACAACTTCACCACCGACGCACGCGAAGTGGTCAAAACCGGCGATATTGTCAAGGTGCAGGTGGTGGAGGTGGACGTAGCACGCAAACGCATTGGCCTGACCATGAAGCTGGGCGAAAAGCCAGCGCACCGAGATGGACAGGGTCACAATAGTGGGCAAAATCGCCATGAAGGCGCAAATCGTAACCAACAAGGCCAGCAACAGCGTGGTCAAACTGCTGCGGCAGCGCCATCAGCGATGGCATCGGCGTTTTCCAAGCTACAAGCTTTACGCAAATAAGGAGTTACAACATGGCTAAAACCGGCGAATGGGCAAGCAAAGTGCTTGCCATCATCAAAAGTGGCAACAGTGACGGAGCGATTGCGCAAATCAAAGTCGCACCCACCGTGAAGGACCTGAATCAGCTCAAGGCGGCCTTGATTGTGGGCGGGTTGATGGCGAAGTACAAAAACGTAGAAGCAGCGGTGAACGAGAACCTGGTGATGTTGTCTGCGCCACGGCTGCACCGGTCGCCATAATTTTCCGCAAATATATTGCTATATTTTTAATAGCATACTAGGTAATAAATACACCGGCTATTATCAGTTTTCATGGTCGATAGAGGGGTATCAGCTACAATGGGCGGATGCCAAACCCAACCTCGACAACTGCATTCGCGCAAGAAAACATGTCATTTGATTCACTGGGCTTGTTGCCTGCTCTTCTCAACGCCGTCAAGCTACAGGGTTATGAGACACCCACAGCCATTCAATCCGCCGCTATTCCTGCCATCTTGGCTGGACATGACGTTTTAGGCTCCGCACAAACAGGTTCTGGCAAAACGGCAGCGTTTTGTTTGCCGCTGTTGCAACAGCTGTTAGCCCAGCAATTAAACAATCCACGCCACCTGCGTCACGCAAGCCGGCAGACGACGGCCTTGGTTTTGGTGCCGACCCGTGAACTTGCGGCGCAAACTGGCGAGTCCATTCGCAGTTTGGCGCAGCACTTGCCGATGCAGGTCAAAGTGGCGGTCTTGTTTGGTGGTGTGTCCATCAACCCGCAGATGATGAATCTGCGCGGCGGGGCAGACATTGTGGTGGCCACACCGGGGCGTTTGCTGGACTTGGTGGCGCACAACGCGCTCAAACTCGGCTCCGTGTCGATGCTGGTTTTAGATGAAGCTGACCGATTACTTGATATCGGCGGCTCTCCGAGCGCGGGCGGTGTGATCCGCACCGGCGGATTTGCTGAAGAATTGGCAAATATCCTGGCTTTGCTGCCAGAAAAGCGCCAAAGTTTGTTCTTTTCAGCCACCTTCCCCAAGGATGTGCAGGCGTTGGCGGATACGCTCTTGCGTGACCCCGTTCGTGTCGAGGTGGCGTCTACGCCATCGACTGAACCGAGTATTTTGCAGCGCGCCATCCAGGTCGACCCCAAACGCCGCACGCAGTTGCTCCGTCATTTGGTGCTGGAGAACGATTGGGAACAAGTGCTGGTCTTCGTCGCCACAAAATATGCCGCTGAATTGGTGGCGACCAAACTCTACAACGCCGGCATGAATGCCGTGCCCTTCCACGGCGAGCTGAGCCAGGGCAACCGTACCCAGACTTTGGCCGACTTCAAAGCCAAGAAGTGGCAAGTCGTTATCGCTACCGACGTGGCCGCACGCGGCATCGACATTGCCAATCTGGCTGCTGTGGTGAACTACGACTTGCCGCGCTCCAGCGTGGACTACATCCACCGCATTGGCCGCACCGGCCGTGCGGGTGAGAGCGGTGTGGCGATCAGCTTTGTCAGCGCGGACACCGAAGCGCATTTCCGCCTGATTGAAAAACGCCAGTGTTTGAACCTGACGCGCGAACAGATTGCGGGGTTTGAGCCTGAGATCGTGCTGGCACCTTTGAAAGCTGAGGGTGAAGTAGCTTCAGAGGCAGCTACTGCACCCAATCATCCCAAAAACGGTGGTATCAAGGGCAAACGACCGAGCAAAAAAGACAAGCTGCGCGCACAAGCGGCGCGTGGCCATGGTCAGGGTTGATGCTGCGCAGTGGTTTTCAAGCGCGCAGTGATGAAGTCTAAAATTCGACTGGAATAACAGGGGAAACAAAGCATTTGTATGGATATGCGCATTGGTGAGGGTTGGGACGTACACACCCTGGTAGCAGGGCGCAAGCTGATCATTGGCGGCGTGGAGATTCCGCACACCACCGGTTTGCTGGGGCATTCCGACGCCGATGTGCTGTTGCACGCCATCACCGATGCGCTTTTGGGCGCGGCGGGTTTGGGTGATATCGGTCGGCATTTTCCTGATACCTCTGTAGACTTCAAAGACGCAGACTCTTGGGTTTTGCTACAACGTACGGGCGAGTTACTCAGCGCCCAAGGCTACAAAATAATCAACATTGACAGCACGGTGGTGGCACAGGCGCCCAAACTCGCGCCTTATATCGACGCGATGCGTCAACGCATTGGCGCGGCCCTGGACTTACCCGCAAACAAAGTCAACGTCAAAGCCAAAACTGCTGAAAAACTAGGGCCAGTGGGGCAGGGGATGAGCATGGAAGCACGCGCGGTGGTGTTGATACAAGCGGCTGGGTAAGCGACTGAGAATCAGACCCGCTGTGGGCCAAGCGACTTCGGCGCTTTAAGAGCAGGCTTTGTTTGATGTTGATGCAGCGGGTGTTTCAGGCTGATTTGTACCAAGAATCCACTACAGGGGGGCATGGAGCCAAATGCATGGTGTGCGTCAGGTTCCCTTTGAGCTTGCACGTTAGACAACTTCAACTGGCCTTGCATCCCTTGCACGTTTTTTTCTACGATGGCTAAACCCAGGCCAGAGCCTGTGACATCGCTGCGTGCGTTGTTGGCTCTGAAAAAGGGTGTTTTAAGATGATTTAACACGTTGGGAGGAACGCCCGAGCCGTGATCCCTGATCGACAAGACAACCCATTCGCCTTGAACCTGAGCGCTGATCTGTACCCGCGCCACCTCGATGCCTTCTTCGAAAGACGGCGTGGCAGGCCCGTGTTTTCCTTCCGTTGCAGGTTCGGCCAGTGACAACGCCGAAAATTCCTTGCCAGTCAGGGCCGACTTGCCATAACGCCGCGCGTTCTCGAACAAATTGGACAGGATGCGTAATAACTCTACGGGGTCGGCCATCACTTGCACATCGGGTGCAATGTGCTGTTCGATGACGATGTCGTGCGAGCCTTTGGCGCTGGCGAGAGCAATTTGAGCGGCCTGCTCAACAATGTCAGCCAGCAGGATGGGTTTTAGCGCGATGGAGTTAGGTCGTGCATAGTCTAAAAATTTACCAATGATGCCGTTGATTTGTTCAATGTCCGTTGACATTTCGCTGCGCGCGTCAGCATCTGCCACACTGAGTTCAGTCTCTAAACGCAGTCTGGCCAAGGGCGTTCGCAAGTCATGCGAAATCCCAGCCAGCATGATGGTACGGTCTGCTTCCACTTTTGACAACTGATCGGTCATTTGGTTAAAGCCGCGGTAAACGTTATGAATCTCTGTGGTTAGCACAGATTCATCTAAACGCGTACCAGCAAAGTTGCCCACCCGAACTTGGTTGGCCGCTTGCGACAGCAGTTTCAGTGGCCGGTTAATCAATCGTGTAATCACGGCTGCGCCTAGCAATGACAAGATAATCGCCACCGCCACCCAGTACAGCCACGCTTGGCTGCTGACGGGCTCGAACCGGTCTTGGTCTGTTTGCAACCAATAGTCGTCACCTTGAATTGAAAAGCTGACCCACAAGCCTCTCTCGCCGTTGACAAAGCTTGAAACCACAGTGTCTGCGCCCAAGCGTCTTTGCAGTTCTTGTTGCAGCAGTTGGCGATGCGGGTCTTGGATGAAGGCGGCGATCTGGTCTTGGGTATAGGGTGCAACCTTGTCATCTGGCTCGCGCGGCCTGATGTGTAAACCTTCCTGATCCGATATGTTTTTAATCAACGCGGTTCTGTAAATGGCATCTGCGTGTACCAATGAGCTGCGCGTCAAATTGACCGCAGAACCGATCTGCCGAGCGGATTGCGTGGCACGTGATTCAATCTCCAGGGTGCGAAAGGTCAGTAACCATGCCGCTGAGGAAGTCAACAGCAGCAACACCAAGAGCACAAAAGTGCGCCAAAACAGACTGACTTGTAAAAGCCTATTCAAGCGCATGGGGACAACGATTATGAGTTTGCATGCTCGGAATCGGGAACAAACACATAACCCACGCCCCAAACGGTCTGGATATGACGTGGCTTGGCGGGGTCAACTTCGATGAGCTTGCGCAGGCGCGAAATTTGCACGTCCAGGCTGCGGTCAAAGGCCTCGAATTCACGGCCACGGGCGAGTTGCGCCAGTTTGTCGCGTGACATCGGCTGGCGCGGATGACGTACCAGGGTTTTCAGCATCGCGAACTCACCCGTAGTCAATGGCAAATCATCGCCATTTTTGGTCAAACTGCGCGCAGCCATGTCAAACACAAAGTCGCCAAATTTAACCGGACACTCATCTGCTGAAGGTGCCCCCGGTGCCTCAGGGGTGGGGCGGCGACGCAGCACCGCATGAACCCGTGCCAGCAGTTCGCGTGGGTTGAACGGCTTGCTCAAGTAGTCATCAGCGCCGACCTCCAAACCCACAATGCGGTCGACGTCCTCACCTTTGGCGGTCAGCATGATGATGGGGATACTGTTGTTGGCCGCACGCAAACGACGGCAAATCGATAGTCCATCCTCACCTGGCATCATCAGGTCAAGAACAATCAAATCAACGGTTTCACGCTGAATGAAGCGATCTAATGCTTTGCCATCCTCGGCCAAGATGACATCAAAACCTTCCTGCGTCAGGTAGCGGCGCAGCAGGTCGCGAATACGTGTGTCATCATCAACGACCAAGATTCGGTTTGAGCGTGCAGAATGTTGTGTCATGTGTGATTGCCCTTATATCTAAAGTTTCATCGAGTGTGCCATCGACGGTGATGTCGACAGTTGTACTGATGTTACATTTTCAAAACTGTATTTTGTCGCTATTCCGGCGTGTTCGTAAGAATTGAGCATAGGTTTGACAATTGCTTACAAATATTGGTAAGCAAGATACAACAACCATACACTTTTGAACAGCTTTGAGTACCCCGTTGAATTAGAGTAGGCGTTAACCAAAAGCCATGAAATTCAACCCAACATATTTCTTTAAATATCCGTCCCATGCCGAGGGTATCAGCGTGGGCTTTGGAATAGTCCTGGCGACGTTGATGCCCCAACTTGGCTTGGCACAGAAGCTGACACCCGCTTCCCGGCAGCAGGTCATTGCCCATCAAGTTGTGCAGGGCCAGAGCCGCAAAATCGCAGCGCAGGTCAAAGCAGAGCGAGCCAATGTGACGCTGGTGTCGCCGTCAGCAGCGACTGCAAAAGCCGCGCCCAGTGGTGTCGAGGTAGTTAATGCAGTGCCTAAACTCAATGAAAAACGCTTAAGCGAGCAAGAGCTTCGGGAGTTGCGCACACAGCTTCTTCAGCAGCGTTGAACTGGTTGCTGCCGAGTGCCGCAGCTTCCGTCCGATGCCATACTGGCGTCCAATACTGAAAGCTCTTTGGACTTCAACCTCAACCTCAACCTCAACCTCAACCTCATTTGAAAATTGACCGCTAATAACGTCAAATGAACGTCAGTTTTCGGTCGGTGTCAAGAGCCTTTCACAGCGCAAGATGCGCCGTGCTCATTGGACAAGGCTGGTTGGGGGAGACATCTGAAATCAGATGTATTATTGCGACGGCGTAACAATCATACAAAGAAGGGGCCAATACCATGAGACAAGCTTTTCAAAAAGTGGTGAGTGTTTTTGTTCTGGGGGTGATTCCGTGTTTCGTTTGGGCGCAGCCCATTGTCGATCATGTGCAGGTGCAAGAGGCGATCAAGCGAGGTGCGCAGGTGTGGGATGTGCGCGATGCCCGTGATTACGCCAAGGGGCATCTGCCCGGTGCGGTGACGATTGGCGACGCCGCCGCAACGTTGCGCGATGCCAATGCCGAAGATTTCATTGCCACGGCGCGGATTGAAAGTATTCTCGGCGCAGCCGGGATCGATCCACTGCGGGAAACGGTGGTGTACGGTTCACGCGGCAGTTGGAATTCCTACTTTGGTCGCTACGCATTGCGTTATTTTGGCGGCAGCAAGGTCAGTGTATTTCACGATGGCATTGAGGGCTGGCAGG
>JASJPN010000180.1:8101-11604 GCA_031426635.1 Polaromonas sp. | reverse complement strand
ACTTGAAGTGGTCAAACGAGCTGTAGTGATTGGGCACAGCCTGCCCCTGCCCATCCACCAGCCGCAGCCCCGGTTCAGCCTGAATCTGCCCAAGGCACGTCACTTTGGTGCCGCTGGCCGCCGCCGCCGCCTGCACGGCAGCCCGCATCGCGGCTGGTGCGGTAAATGCCAGTTCGTAGTCGTCGCCGCCTGCGAGGACGTATTCGAGCTGTTTTTGAAGGTTAAATTGGGGTGTAGCCGGCGTATTAATTGCCTCAATTGCTATTAAATTTATAGCAATTGAGGTATCAATCACAGCACCCACGCCAGATTGACGCAGAATGTGCGTCAGATCACCGAGCAAACCGTCGCTCACGTCAATGGCGGCGCTGGCGATGCCGCGCAGGGCTAAACCAAGGGCGACGCGCGGCGTGGGGGTTTCCATGCGGGCGCGTGCTTGCGTGAAAGCCTCGGCAGGCAACTCTAAATTGCCACGAAACACTTCCAAAGCCAGCCGCGCATCGCCGATGGTGCCGCTGACGTAAATATCGTCACCAGCTTGGGCGCCCGAGCGCAGCAGCGCCTGTGAGGGTTGGCCGGGGACTTCACCAAACACCGTGATGCAGATATTCAACGGCCCTTGCGTGGTGTCGCCGCCTATGAGTTCGCAGTTGTGCTCTGCCGCCAAAGCCAGCAAACCCCGTGAAAAAGGTGCAAGCCACGCTTCATCGGCCCGTGGCAGCGCCAACGCCAGCGTGAAAGCCAGCGGTTTGGCACCGCAGGCGGCCAGGTCGCTCAAATTGACGGCAAGTGCCTTGTGGCCCAGCTTGTACGGATCAACCGTGGACAGGAAGTGCCGCCCCTCGACCAGCATGTCGGTGGAAACAGCCAATTGCATACCGGCGGCGGGTTGCAGGAGGGCGCAGTCGTCGCCGATACCCAATACCACACCGTTCACCCCATTGACTGAATGCTTGTTCATGGCGCGTGCAGGCGCTTTGAAATAGCGTTCGATCAGGTCAAATTCACCCATAAACTTACTCTTTCAGTGAGGGGTGGTTGAGTCAGGGTGGGCTGGCGGGACGGGCTTTACCGACTCAATCCCCATTTGTTTTGGGGGCCACAAAAAGCTCAGCGGTGCGCTACGCAAACGTGCCCAGATCGCGCTGCGGATACTTGCACGCTCACCGGTGCTGACGTTGTGTGCCTTCAAAGCCAAGCGGAAAGCGCAGTAATAGCTCACCCCCACGTTCAGCGGCCCGATGACAAAAATACCGGCGACAGCCCACAGCAAGGCCGTGCGCAGCTCGGGGAGTTGCAGGATGTCCCAGCCATAGGAGGCGCAGGCGGCGGCAATTTGCCCGGTGGACAGCGTCACGTGGCGCAATTCCAGACCAAAGCCTAAAAAGCTGGCAATGGCCGGAATCAAGCCCAGCATCATGCCCAGCGACACGCTGGCGGCAAAGCCGGAGATGTTTTTACGCATGAACAGCGCCCAGTGATCCGCACGCGCTGCGCCCAAGACGGCGGTAAAGCGCGGGTTGTAGCGCATGGCGGAGTCCAGCCGGTGCAGTACAAACCAGTTTTCCGCCCAGCCGGCGAAAATGCTGGAGACAAACAACACCACCCCGGTGACTGCGGCAAACAAGGCGGTGGGTCCCAGCAGGGTCAGAGATGACAACACATGCTGTGCCTCTGCGTGATCAATCAAGGGGCTGCCAAACTGCCACTGCATGCCATAGCTGATGAGCAGTACGCAGGGAAAGACAAGGGCCAAATTGCCCATGACCGCCGCCACCTGCGAGCGCACCACATGGGTCACCTCATCGACAAAGGAGTCAATGGCGTTGTCCGCACTCAAGTCTTTGAGTTTGACCGCCATGGCGGGTGCCGTCATCGCGGGCTGTTTGGTTGCCAGGGTCCAGTGCAATAGCTGAATGGCGATGAAGCTGAGCGCGTAATTCACACCGCCAAAGAAGCCGCCCCAAAAGGCCGAAAACCCCACAGCCAGCAACAGATATTTCACCAGGATGGTGAGTGCGACGATGCTGCCGCCACCAGCGGCTTTACGCAACATGTCCCAATATTCAGAACGGTTGCGGGTGATGTAGTTCTCGCCCGTTTCGGCGCTGCGGTCAGCCATTTTGGTGGCCAGCAGGGATGAGTTGGAGGTGATCAAGTCGCGCACGCTGCGTCTATGCACGCCGATTTTGACCAGATGCGACAGCAGCTTGGCGGTATAGCTGTTGGGGCGGTCTGACAACAGGCAATCGAGCAGCTCACGAATGCGCAGCACCCGCGCCCGCATCTCGCGTAGCCGAAAGACCAGGCTCACCGAGATGCCATGCTCGTCCAAATGGGTGTACACCGTGCCAGCGGCCAGACGGCAAGCGTCGAGGCGTTCACGGAATTGGGCTACAGCGGACGTTAAATGGTCAGGCAGGGCTTCAGGGGCATGTGCTGCGGTGTTGTCGGGCTTGTCCAGCGAAGCCAAAAAGGCGGCTCGTAGCGCATCCAAATCAGCATCAAGCTGATGAAAGGGTCGATCGAGCAGCGCGGCTGGGCTCATGCGGTTGCGCAACTCTGGCGAAAAACCACTGGCGCGGATGTGCCCGACGCAAAACGTGATGGCATCGAGCACGGTGTTTTGCCAATACGTCGATTGGGTTTGCGCGCTGTCGCCGATATTGGGTGTTTGCAGCAAATCGGCAATGCGCGCTAACGTCGATTCATCGAGTTCAGCCAGCCAGAGCTGGTCAAATTTGCTGTGCAAGACCAGGGAAAACAGCACGGCGGCATCGGTGGTCTCTGGCGTGGCCGGTAGCAGCTTGAGGCGCATGCGCTCGGTCAACTCGCTGACAAAGGCGCTGCGCTGGGCAAAGCCAAAATCAGCCAGCAAACTGGCTGCATCGACGATGTGCAGCAACTGGTGCCACCATTGGCGCAATCGGGTCTGTAAGTCAGGGCGCGCTTGCACCACATCGAGCAACAGTTGTATGCGGTTGAGTGTCGCAGAGGTGGTTGGCGGGGTGGATTTATCGCCCCGAATCCACTCAAACAGTTCAATCAGCCACAGATGCCGCTGCGCCAGCGGGGCTTCCATGTCGACTGCCTCAAGCAGTTCGGCCAGGTCACGCATAGGCAGACGGGCCGCTTGCGGTCAGCAACCGTACCCATGAGTTAGATAAAGGAGTGTGGAGATGCATGGGTAGAAGTAGGGGGTAAGTTAGCGATAACGCAGCTTCATGACAAGAATCATGCCAGCCAACGCCATCGTGATGACATTGGCGATCACGATCGGCCATGCGCCGATCAAAAGACCATAAACCAGCCACAACGTGATACCGAGCGTAAAAATACTGTACATGCCCATGGAGACGCCACTGACATCTTTGGTTCTGAAACTGTGCAGGGCTTGTGGTACAAAACTCACCGTGGTCAAGGTAGCCGCCATGTAGCCAACAAGTTCTGATCCAATGTATTCTGTAATCTGCATGATAGGTGAAAGAGGGGAGATAGGGAAG
>JASJPN010000180.1:4191-8001 GCA_031426635.1 Polaromonas sp. | reverse complement strand
GGCCCATGGCGTAACCCGCCACGGCGGCCACATCGCGCAAGGTGCCGGTTTTGAGCTGCGCGTTGCCAATGGCCGCGCTGACCATGCCGCGTTGCGCCATGGTGGCAGCTGTTCCGTCGACCCCCGCAATCGACAGGGAATTGGCAAATACAGGCCCTGCCGGGTGGGCTGCGGCCGTTCGCAACAACTCGGTCAGCGATTGTGCGGACACGCGCTCCGAGCGGGACAGGCCGGAGCCGTTCTCCAACGCAGGCTCCTGAATACGATGATCTTTGCTGCCGCCTGAGGCATTCAGGCGAGGGCCAAAATGCCGCTGCCACCAGCGCTTGACAATATCGCGCGATTTGGCAAAGCTGCCCTTCACGACGTTGTCAGGATTGTCGGCACTTTGCTGGGCGCTGAGGCTTAAGAAAACCTGCTGTGCCATCACGTTGTTGCTGTATTTGTTCACATCGGCAATGATTTGCGACAAAGGCAGCGAGGGCGCATGCCAGAGCAAAACGGCGCTTGAGGGCATGCGGCCTGTGCGCACCTGGCCACCCAACACGCCGCCTGATGCGGTGTACATGGCCTTGACGACGCGCGTGGCAAAACTACCGGGGTCGCTGTAGGCCACGGGCCAGACCCGCTCGCCACAGCGCACGCTGTAGCGACCCGCAAAGTGAACGCGGTCGGGGTCGGAAAAATCGGCTTGCAAGTCGCTGTGCCAATCGCCGCAAGTGCCGTTGCTGAGCGCCACCGTGCCGTCAATCGTCACACCCGCAAGCGGGGGCTCGCTTTTGATTTGCACCGTTCGGTTTTGCGCATCAGGTGTGAAGGTCAACATCATGGCTTTGAAATTAACCAACAAACCGTCTGGTGTGCTGTTGTAGGGACTCAGGGGCTCGCCGTCAAAGTCGGCCGCAGCAAGCTGTGGCAACTCAAACACGCTGTTGTCCAAAATAATGTCACCCGTGATGCGGCGCACACCCAGGACTTGCAGGGTTCTGAAGTTGTCCTCGATGCGCTCCAGCACCCATTTCGGGTCGCCACCGCCGCGAATGATCAAATCACCGTTCAAAACGCCTTGACCCAAGCCGCCGTCGGTGTAAAAGCTCGTTTTCCAGGTGAAATCCGGCCCCAGCATGTCGAGCGCAGAAAAAGTGGTCACTAACTTCATCACGGAGGCGGGGTTCATGGCCATGTTGGCACGGTGACTCAGCCGGGGCGCTTCATCGCCGTCAATCTTGCGCACCACAAAGCTGGCGGCTTCCTGCGGTACTTTGGCACGGGCCAGTGCTTTGGCCACAGCAGGCGGCAACGTATCAGCTCGCGCAAAAGGCGCTACAGCGTGCAAGCAGCACAGACAAAGTGCCCCAAAGATCGATTTCATATGGCTATTATCCTGTGCCTAGATAATAGAGGTATGTCATTTGTCAATCCGTCACCTTCAGCACAGCCAGTTACGCCACATGCTGCCCCCGCTAGCGTGACCGTGCACCCAGCGGCGTCCAGCTCGCGCCCAGGCTTGTCGCCCAAGGCTGTGGGCATCATCGCTGCTGTCGTGACCATTCTGATTTGGTCTGCGTTCATCGTCATTGCGCGGGCCTCAGCGCAGCGCAGCTTAACGCCGCTGGACGTGGTTTTTTTACGCTTTGCAGGGGCTGGCATCGTGCTGTTGCCTTGGGGCTGGTGGCTGGTGCGCTCCCGGCGCCGTCAGGCCATCGCCGCCAACCGTTTGTCATCGACCCACGCATCTGCGTCATCCTGGCTAGGTTTGTCGCCGTACGATTTCAAACTCACGGCACTGGTGGGCAGCGTGGGTGGCGTGGGCTATGCCATGCTCGCCTACAGTGGGTTTTTCTTTGCACCGGCGGCCCACGCCAGCGTGCTGCTGCCGGGCACCTTGCCGCTGTCCACCGCTTTGGTGGCGATGTGGCTTTTGAGAGATCGCATCACCCGTACCCGCGCCATTGGTTTGGGCTTGATTTTGTGCGGTGATGTGCTGGTGGGTGGCCTCAGTTTGCTCAAAGCCTTCGACGGCGGTGAAACCTGGAAGGGCGATCTGTTATTTTTGTCGGCATCAACCTGTTGGGCGTTCTATTCCGTATTGGCACGTAAAAATGCCCTCGACGCGGTGAAGGCGACCATCGCCATCACGGTGTTTACCGCTGTGACGTATCTGCCTGTTTACGCTTTGCTGGTCGCTTTGGGTGCGATCAGCAGCCATCTTGCCGCCGCGCCGTGGGGTGAAATTGTGTTTCAGGCCATGTTCCAGGGCGTCGGATCGGTGGTGATTTCAGGCATCGCATTTACCAAAATGATTCAGCACTTCGGGCCCATTCGCAGCACCATGATGACCGCCCTGGTGCCAGGACTGTCAGCACTCGGTGCGGTGTTTTTTCTGGGCGAGCCCTTGCACTGGACGCTGATGCTCGGGCTGGCGCTGGTGACGCTGGGCATTGTGTTTGGCGTGCGTCAGTTGAGCCCAGCCAGCCCGGTGCGCAAACCATCAACTTTTTTCAAATGAAACCATTAGCCACCCACCTCCTGGCCTTTGATACCAGTACCGAAGTCATGGCCATTGCCGTGACTGACGGAGTGCAGACCTGGCAGCACCAGGGCGCGGGCGGTGCGCAGGCCTCTACTGCCTTGATTCCAGCAATTTTGACGTTGTTGCAGCAGGCCCATGTTCAACTGCGTGATCTCGACGCCATTGTTTTTGGGCGCGGCCCAGGCTCGTTTACCGGTTTGCGCACGGCCTGCTCGGTCGCGCAAGGCCTGGCTTTTGGTGCAGGGGGTCTGACGGTGTTGCCGATGGACACGCTGTTGGCTGTGGCTGAGGAAGCGCGCTTCGTGCATGGTGCAACACAGGTTGTAGCGATGCTCGACGCGCGCATGAGCGAAGTCTACGCCGCCCGTTACGAATGGCTGGCATCAAACGACCCCGGCAATGGCTCGGCGTGGCACACACAGACCGAGGTGCAGCTGATGCGTCCGGATCAGTTGCTGTTCACGGCGCCGTGGGTACTGGCCGGCAATGCCTTTAACCCCGACCATGGGCCTTTGAAGGAGCTGTTGCCATGGGCTGTGCCGACGGTCGAGGCTTTGCCTACCGCCACCGCCATGCTGCGTTTGGCCCCCGGCATGCTCGCTAAGGGCTGGGGTGTACCGGCTGAACGGGCCTTGCCGCTGTATATCCGCGACAAGGTGGCGCAAACTACGGCAGAGCGGGCGGCGATAAAATTTGCCATTGATTCTTTAGCTGTTTCACAATAAAGCCCCCAATTGAGCCGTATGAGCGCCGTCTTAAAGCCACATTCACCAGCCAGCGACGAGCTTGAGGTTCAATTCGAACCCATGACAGTCGATTGGCTGGCCCGTGTGATGCCTGTTGAGCAAGCCGTCTATGCTCACCCGTGGAGTTTGGCAAGTTTTACTGATGCCATCAAAACCGGCTACCAAATGCAAGTGCTGACCTTGGCGGCAGCGGGTAGCTTGGAGAATCCGCCGATTTTGGGCTACTTTGTCGCCATGCAGGGCTATGAGGAAGTGCATTTGCTCAACATCACAGTCGCGCCTGATTACCAAGGCCAAGGCTGGGCGCGCGTCATGCTGGACGCGCTGGCGGTGTGGTCGCGTGGTCAGGCAGCGAATTGGCTGTGGCTGGAGGTGCGCGCCAGCAATGCCCGGGCACTGAAGGTTTATCAAGACCATGGCTATCGGCTGGTCAGCGTGCGCAAAGACTACTACCCCGCTGCTGCCATGAGCCATGGCCGAGAAGATGCGATTGTGATGAGCTTGAAATTATGAGTATGACGCTATGAGCTT
>JASJPN010000180.1:0-4091 GCA_031426635.1 Polaromonas sp. | reverse complement strand
ATGAGCTTGAAATTATGAGTATGACGCTATGAGCTTAGAGCTAGACCCGCGCCAACGCGCCATGCTGCAAGAGATGGGCATCACCGTTTGGCTGCCTGTCGTGGGTGAAAATGCTCAAAGCGCTATAAAAATAATAGCTAATGAGGCAATAAATACACCGGCTAGTGTCGAAAAACAGGCCGTAAATTCTGTGATTCCCAGAGCTGCTGATGGGGTGCGGGAGGCTGCTTCGCCCTTGCCTGCCGGGCTGGAGGGCATGGATTGGGCCGCTTTGCAACAAGCCGCCGCCGCTTGCCAGGCTTGTCATTTAGGCCGTGGTCGAAAAAATAGTGTGTTTGGCACCCTGCCAGCCCCCTCATGCCAAGCCGACTGGCTCATTGTGGGTGACCCGCCCACGGAAAACGACGAAGCCCAAGGCGCACCGTTTACCGGCGAATCTGGCCAATTGCTGGGCAACATGCTCAAAGCGATGGGCTTGGGGGAGGGGCAGGCCCGTCAGGTCGTCCTGACCCCGGCTACCAAATGCCGCACCGAAGGTCTGAGCACCGGCCCGCATGAACTGGCGCAGTGCGAAGCCTATTTGCGTCGTCAAGTCGCCTTGGTTCGCCCCAAAATGATTGTGGCGATGGGGCGCTATGCCGCGCAGGCGCTGTTAGCGCAGTCGGTGGCCGATTTGCACACCTTGCCGCTGGGTAAATTGCGTGGCTCGGTACACCGCTACCAGGGCATACCCGTGGTTGTGACTTATTCGCCAGCCGCGCTCTTGCGCAACCCGCCCGACAAAGCCAAGGCCTGGACCGACCTGTGCCTGGCGTTGGCAACCCTGCAGACGTCAGTCTGAAATTTGGCGCTTGATCACTGACGTTTAATTACAATCACGGCATGACTTTTATTGAACAGCTTCTGTGCGTCGAGCGCGCCAACCAGTCCATGCTCTGCGTCGGTTTGGATCCCGAGCCAGCCAAATTCCCCGCTCACCTCAAAGGCGATGCCAGCAAGATTTACGATTTTTGCGCCGCCATGGTTGACGCCACAGCCGATTTGGTCATCGCTTTCAAGCCCCAAATTGCCTATTTCGCCGCCCACCGCGCCGAAGACCAATTGGAAAAGTTGATACAGCACATGCGCCGCACCGCGCCCCAGGTGCCGATTATTTTGGATGCCAAACGCGGCGATATTGGGTCGACGGCCGCGCAGTACGCGATTGAAGCGTTTGAACGCTACGGGGCCGATGCGGTCACGCTGTCGCCGTTCATGGGTTTTGACTCGGTACAGCCTTATCTGGCCTACCACGGCAAAGGCGCATTTTTGCTGTGTCGCACCTCCAACCCCGGTGGTGACGACTTTCAAGCCCAGCGCCTCGCATCGGTTGAGGGCGAGCCGCTGCTCTACGAGCACATCGCCAAACTTGCCCAAGGACCCTGGAACAGCAACGGCCAGCTTGGCTTGGTCGTAGGCGCGACTTATCCGGCGGAGATCGAACGGGTGCGACGCGTCGCACCGCATGTGCCGCTGCTCATCCCCGGCGTCGGCACGCAGGGCGGCGATGCGGTGGCCACGGTGCAAGCTGGCTGGAAAGCGGTGCATGGACAAACCACCGCCCCCATCATCGTCAACTCGTCACGGGCGGTGTTGTATGCCTCTGGTGGCGCGGACTTTGCCGCCGCCGCACGGCGCGAGGCCATGAAGACCCGCGACATCTTGCAGGCTGCGCGACCACTTTCTTAGTTTGTATTTTTGCTATCAAATAAACAGCTAATTAATCAATAAATACGCTGACTTAGGGAGATTTAAGGCGTAAATTTCAAATTTACAAATTGACGTCACACGGGTGTCACACAAGCTTTCTATGCTTGGGGTATGACAAAACCATCTATTGAATTATTGCCGTCCCAGCGTCGTGCTATTTTGCAGCGTATCCTGGCCATCAGCGCCGCAGCCATGCTGCCAGCGTCCTCATTGTTAGCCCAGCCCAGCCGCAGCACTGTTTCAAGCAGTGACCGTGCTTGGGTTATCGCACAAATTGTCGACACCACCGAGCAGCAGCAAGATGTGTCGAAAGACTTTTTAATTGGTTCTCGTGCGGCGTGGCAAGACATCAACGCGCAGGGCGGCTTGCTGGGTCGGCCCGTGAAACACCTGTCCATCGATACCGATGGCACGGCGACGAGCCTGCGCGCAGCGCTGGATACGGTGCGTGATAACCCCGCTTGCATTGCCTTGTCTGGCACGGTAGGCGACCGCACTGCGCTTGCATTGACCAAAATGCTGCACGAAGAACGCCTTGGTTTGGCGCACGTTGCGCCGTGGCTGCAAAACACCACCAGCAGTGAGTTAGGTGAGCACACCTTCCCCATTTTTGCTGACCGGCAAGATCAAATCACATACATCGTCAAATCCTTATCGCTGATGGGTATCAAGGAATTTGGCGTTATTTACGCCACGACGCAAGAATACGCATTGCACCAACTGGAAGTGCAGCGTATTGCCCAGAGTCTGGGCATGAAGCTGGTCGCCGCAGTGCCGTCAGCAGATCTTAAAAACGTGGGTCAAAGGCTCGATTCTGCGTCACCCGCCGTGCAGTTGTTTCTTGGCGGCACACCAGAGTTGGCGCAATTCACGCTGGGCTTGGAGAAGCAAGCGCGCCAGCGTTACATTTTGGCTTTGGCTGATGTCAACCTGCAAACCATGATGCAGATGGGCGCAGCGCGCCAAACGCCCATCATTGTGGCGCAAACGGTGCCCATGCTCAACAGTAGCGCGCCTATCGTGCGAACTTATCGCAGCGTGATGGCGCGCCTGTTTGATGAGCCGCCTACACCGCACAGTTTGGCCGGATTTATTGCAGCGCGGTACACCTTTGATATTTTGAGAAAAATCAATGGCCCCTTGAGCCGGCAAACTGCACTGGCAGCTTTTCAGCGCCGTGAGACAGTCGATGTAGGTGGCTTCAGAGTCAGCTACAACGCCTCAAAACGGGGTGGTCACTTTGTGACGCAAAGCATGTTGACGAAAAGTGGACAAACGTTGGGGTAAGTCAGTACCTGCAAAACTTAAATCCCTTAAACCCGTCGCATGAGTCGTGCGCCAAACATCACACACAACAGCGCTGCCACCACCAAGGCGATGCCCGCCCACTGCCAAGAGGTGATGTGCTCACCCAAAATAAACACACCTGCCGTCAACCCCACGATGGGCACACCCAGGCTAAAAGGTGCCACACGGTTGGCGGCATGGCGTTTGAGGAGTCCTGTCCACAGCGCATAAGCGGTGATGGTCGCCACCCAGCCCAAAAACATCACGGACAACCAACTGCTCCAGGGCGCGGCCAGCCAGCGCCAGCGGGTCGATTCCGGATCTAAAAGTAGCGTGAGCGCGACAAACGGCAGAATCGGCACCGCACTGCTCCAGACCAAAAAGGCCACCGCGTCAAAATTAGCGTGCTTGCCCAGCGACTGCTGCGCCTGACGCACCACCAGGTTGGACGCTGCCCACATGGAAGCACCTGCAACACAAAATAGAAGGCCCAATAGGGTGGTAGTCGGCGTATTATTTGACTGAGGTGCTATGTAATTCATAGCAAAACAGGTTAACCCGGCGGCCGCCAGCAGTAAACCAATTTGCAAAGGCCGGCTGGGGCGTTCACCCAGCAGCACCAAGCTAAACAGCGCCGTAAAAAAGACCTGCGTTTGCATCAGCACGGATGCCAGGGCGGCCGTCATGCCCACCTGTAACGCCACAAAAACAAAGCCAAACTGTCCCACGCCCTGAAACAGCCCGTACATCAGCAGCCATTTCCAATCCATTGGAGGGCGTTTGATGAACAAAATCAAAGGCAGTACGGCAAACACATAGCGCGCTGCACCCAACTGAAAAGGCGTAAAGTCATGCAGCGCAAACTTCATGAAAACGAAATTAAGCCCCCAAATAACGATGACAGCGAGGACAGAGAGGTAATCGCGCGGGCTAAAAGGCAATATTTGATGGGGCATGCCTTGATTATCTGCGACGTTGGCGCAGGCTCAGGCAATCGGCAGGCTGTTCGCGCTGGTTACCCAGTGCCCGCCCCCCCCTTTTTTTTAATTCGCACC
>JASJPN010000179.1:0-4024 GCA_031426635.1 Polaromonas sp. | reverse complement strand
CCCCTGGCTCAGATTCAACGTGGCTTTCTGTGATGACCCAGCCGTCTTTACCTTCCTGGAGGCGCAACGCAGGGCGAATTGACGAGCTTGGTGGGTCAAAGACTTACACCGCTGGTGTTGCCGCCTCCTGCAACCATGCCAGAAAGGTCTTCATGACAGGTCGCTCCTCACCGCGTTCGGGCGTCACGAGGAAGTAACCCCGCTTGCCCCGCAGTGGCTGGTTGCATGCCATCACCAATTCACCCCGTGCCAGTTCGGTTTCAATAAGCAAACGCGGTATCAGCGCCAGCCCGAGACCGTGGGCGGCTGCGGCTGCCGTCATGGAGAACAGTTCATAGCGGGGTCCAGACAGGGCAAGGGGGGCGGCCACGCCCATGGCATCGAACCACTGCCGCCACGCATCAAAGCGGGTGCTTTGTTGCAGCAGCGGAAGCTGGGCGATGGCTTCGGGTGACAACGAGGTCTCTGTCCCCATCAATTTCGGGCTGCACACCGGCACCACCTCTTCGGCAAGCAGCCGCACGGAACGGGTCCCCGCCCAGTTATTCACCTGATCGACCGTGCCCGCGTAGAGTGCCGCATCAAACGGCGTCTCGGCAAACATGAAGGGGCGGGTGCGGGTCTCGATATGGACGGTGATGTCAGGATGCAGTACCGCCAGATCAGACAGACGCGGTATCAACCAGCGCGTCGCAAAGGTGGGCACAGCCGCCAGATGGACGGTGTTGCCACGGCCTTGGGCGGACATCACATCCAGCGTGTCTTGTTCCAGGCCCTGCAGACGCGGCGCCACCTGGCGGGCGTATTCTGTGCCGCGCTCGGTCAGTGCCACGCCATGCCGGGTGCGGCGAAACAGGGCAACGCCGATATAGTCTTCCAGTGTCGTGATCTGCCGCGACACCGCACCCTGCGTCAGTGCCAGTTCTTGCGCGGCACGGGTGTAGCTTTCGTGCCTGGCAGCCGATTCAAAGCAGGCCAGGGCTTGTAATGAAGGTATTTTTCTGCGCATGGTGTGCGTAATATACACAATTTGTCATCGGTACTATTTCAAGAGCGCTATATTAGTAATAGCTAATTAACCAATGAATTAACCGGTTAACTTCCAAAATAGGCATGTTTTATAAATTATATTGAAGCTTATTATTAAATCTATATATAAGAAATACGCATATCTGGATGAATAATAGTCGTTTGCTGTGGTGGCTGTCGTCCGTTAACATGCGCTATCTGCTGCTGATGCAGACCTGAACTTCTTTCCTTTTTATCTGGAGATGCTATGGCCCACGCTGCGTTCAACTGGCAAGATCCCTTTTTGCTCGACCAACAACTCACAGCCGACGAACGCATGATTCGCGATGCTGCTGCTGCTTACTGCCAAGACAAATTACAGCCGCGGGTGACGCAGGCGTTTCGCGACGGCACGACCGATGTCGCCATCTTCCGTGAAATGGGCGAGCTCGGACTGCTGGGCCCCACCCTTCCTGAAGCCTACGGCGGCCCGGGCCTCAACTACGTGGCCTACGGCCTGATTGCCCGCGAAGTGGAGCGCGTCGACTCGGGCTACCGCTCGATGATGAGCGTGCAAAGCTCCCTGGTCATGGTGCCTATTTTTGAATTTGGCACCGAGGCGCAGCGGCAAAAATACCTGCCGAAACTGGCCACCGGCGAATGGATCGGCTGCTTTGGTCTGACCGAGCCCGACCATGGCTCCGACCCCGGTTCCATGGCCACCCGGGCCCACAAAGTGGCCGGTGGTTACAAGCTCAGTGGCAGCAAAATGTGGATCTCCAACAGCCCGATTGCCGATGTGTTCGTGGTCTGGGCCAAAGAGGTGAGCGAGAGCGGCCAGGTCGGCCCGATTCGCGGCTTCGTGCTGGAAAAAGGCATGCAAGGCCTGTCTGCCCCCACCATCCACGGCAAAGTCGGCTTGCGCGCGTCGATCACCGGCGAAATCGTGATGGACGGCGTGTTTTGCCCGGAAGAAAACGCCTTCCCCGAAGTGCAAGGCCTCAAAGGCCCGTTCACCTGCCTCAACTCGGCGCGTTACGGCATCGCTTGGGGTGCGCTGGGCGCAGCCGAAGACTGCTGGTTCCGCGCCCGCCAGTACACGATGGACCGCAAGCAGTTTGGCCGCCCATTGGCTGCCAACCAACTCATCCAGAAAAAACTGGCCGACATGCAAACCGAAATCGCGCTGGGCTTGCAAGGCTGTCTGCGCCTGGGCCGCATGAAGGACGAGGGCACGGCCTCGGTTGAACTCACGTCCCTTCTCAAGCGCAATTCCTGTGGCAAATCGCTCGACATTGCCCGCCTGGCCCGCGACATGATGGGCGGCAACGGCATTTCTGACGAGTTTGGCGTGGCGCGCCATCTGGTCAATCTTGAGGTGGTCAACACCTATGAAGGCACGCACGATATCCATGCACTGATTCTGGGCAGAGCGCAGACGGGTATTGCGGCTTTCTCAAATTAATATCTTCTTTCCCCCTTTGAAAAAGGGGGATTGAGGGGGATTTGAAGCCGTTCAAATCCATAAATCTCCCCCAACCCCTCTTTAGCAATGAGGGGAGCAAGCCCTCTTTAATCCTAAGCAGAAATCTCGGATGACTGAAACTTCTCAAACCCCCGGCGCTCTCTCGCATTTAAAAGTTTTAGACTTGTCACGGGTCTTGGCCGGCCCGTGGTGTACCCAGATACTGGCCGACCTGGGCGCCGATGTGGTCAAGGTCGAGCGCCCCGGCGCGGGCGACGATACACGTCACTGGGGTCCGCCATTCCTGAAAGATGCGCAGGGCAATGACACCGACCAGGCCAGCTATTTCACTGCCTGTAACCGCAACAAACGCTCCATCACCATCGACATGGCCCAGGCCGAGGGCCAGGCGCTGATCCGCCAGATGGCCGCGCAGAGCGACATCCTGGTTGAAAACTTCAAGGTTGGCGGCCTGGCGCACTACGGGCTGGACTATGCCAGCCTGCAAGCCCTCAACCCGCGCCTGATCTACTGCTCCGTCACCGGCTTTGGCCAGGACGGGCCCTACGCCGAGCGCGCGGGTTACGACCTGATGATCCAGGCCATGAGCGGCATGATGAGCATCACCGGTCGCCCCGATGACGTGCCCGGTGGCGGCCCGCTGCGCGTCGGCGTTGCGCTGACAGATTTGTTCACCGGTGTCTACGCGTCCACCGCCATTTTGGCCGCCTTGGAGGTGCGCAACCACACCGGTGAAGGGCAACACATTGACATGGCTCTGCTCGACGTGGGGATGGCCATTTTGGCCAACCAGGCGGCGGGGTTTTTGAATACCGGCAAGGTGCCACAGCGCCAAGGTAACAGCCACCCCAGCCTCGCGCCGTACCAAGACTTTCCCACGGCAGACGGCTCTATGCTGCTGGCCATTGGCAATGATGGCCAGTTCCGCCGTTTTTGCCACGCCGCCGGTCAGCCGGAATGGGCTGATGATGTGCGCTTTGCCGGTATGGCTGGTCGCGTCACCCACCGCAACACGCTGATCCCAGCCATGGAAGCGGTCACCCGCACCCGTACAACCGCGCAGTGGATCGCGCTGCTGGAAGACAAGGCCGTACCCTGCGGACCCATCAACGATATTGGCCAGGCCTTTGATGACGCGCAGGTCAAGGCCCGTGGTTTGGCCGTCAATCAGCCTTGCGCTGCCGCCGTTGTGGCACAGACAGCTATTGAATCCATAGCAACAGTGGCCAGCCCGTTAAGACTGATGACTACCCCACCCGTGCTGCTGCGCGCGCCGCCTGCCTTGGGTGAGCACACCGAGGAGGTGCTGGCCGAGCTGGGTTTAAGCGCCGAGGCCATAGCCGCCTTGCGCGCCAATAGCGTGGTGTAACGTCTAACTACAGAGGGATTTACTTCCCCCTTGGAAAAAGGGGGATTGAGGGGGATTTAAGTCGATTCAAATCTCCCCCAACCCCTCTTTTTCAAAGAGGGGAGCAAGCCATTCCAGCTCTCATGGATAATCTGCGATTAACCAGATCAATAAATCAAGGA
>JASJPN010000178.1:0-1866 GCA_031426635.1 Polaromonas sp. | reverse complement strand
CAAACCCACCCAGACCAGCAGGCGGTTGGACAGCACCAAACGGTTAAACCATGCCCTCGGCCCGGCAAATATCAGGCAAAAAGCCCCCAATGTTGGCAATAAAACCCATGTGCCGGGAAATGGGCGGAGCTTGTCAATCCTGTAAAGCCCAAAGGCAATAAAGAGCATCCCTAGGGCTGACGCGATACTCAGTTGCCTGGCTGTCGGCTGCCAGCGCATTGGTCGCACACGCATATAGGCCAATAACACGCCTACCAGTAGTTCCCAAATGCGTGAAGCAGGGGAGTAAAAAGTAGCGGTAGGATCGATTCGAACCTGATGCACATTGAGAGCGAAGGAGGCGATCAGTAAGCCAATGCACAGAGTTACAAACAGGGCTTTTCGCTTCCAGGTCAGCCACACCAATAACGGCCAGAAAATGTAAAACTGCTCCTCAATCGCCAGCGACCACAGGTGCAGCAGCGGTTTGGTCTCTGCCGCATTGTTGAAATAGCCCGATTCTTGCCACAGCGCAAAGTTGGACACAAACGCTGCGCCAGCGGCCATGTGCTTGCCCAGTTGCTTGAATTCGTCTGCCAACAGTGCAACCCAGCCAAATACCAGGCAGCTGAGTAACACCAAGGCCAAGGCTGGGAAAATGCGTTTGATGCGGCGCCCGTAAAACTGCGCAAAGCTGAAGCTGTCGTGGTCCAGATTCTCAAAAATGATGCTGCTGATCAAATAGCCAGAGATCACAAAAAAGATGTCCACGCCGATGAATCCAGCTGGGACCATATCTGGAAAGGCATGAAAACCGAGGACGCTCAGGACCGCAATCGCCCGCAGACCGTCAATGTCTGGGCGATATTTGGGGTGGCTTAAGGGGAGGGATGCAGCAGAGGAGGTCAAGGCGGGTGTGCTGTGTTATTTGTCACATTCTGTTGGGTGCTCATTCTAACTAGCCACAACTTGACCCGCGCACTTGCTTCGTTCTTCAGTTCAACCGCGTCGGCTTAATCCTTCAACTGAGTGCCTCCCAGCGCTCCATTGCGGCGAGCAGCAACTCGTCAATCTCAGCATCACGCTGGGTGAGCCGCAAGGCCTCGGCGGGGTCGGTGCTGTACAGGCTGCCATCGGCTAATTTTGCGCGGACGGCGGCTTGCTCAGTTTCCAGGACTTCGATGCGTTTGGGCAATTCGTCCAAATCGCGCTGCTCTTTGAAGCTGAGTTTGCGCGCTTTGGTCATGTTTTTCAAAGCTGCTGTGGACGTGTTGGCACCCGTGGCTGGCGCATTGAGGATGTTTATTTGCTCTGAATGCTCTGAATTTAATAGCATCTTTGGCTTATGATTCGCCGGCTGGAGTGCTTTTTTGGCATTCAATTCGGCAATTTCCTTGGCCCGCTTGCTTTGCACCAGCCAATCACTCACGCCGCCTTCGTATTCACGCCACTGGCCATCGCCCTCATAGGCAATGGTGCTGGTCACCACATTGTCCAAAAAGGTGCGGTCATGGCTGACTAAAAATACCGTGCCGTCAAAGTTTTGCAGCAAGTCTTCCAATAGTTCTAAAGTGTCGATGTCCAAGTCGTTGGTCGGCTCGTCCAGCACCAGCACGTTGGCGGGGCGGGCGTACAGGCGCGCCAGCAGCAGGCGGTTGCGCTCACCACCGCTGAGCGACCGCACAGGCGATCTGGCGCGTTCGGGGCTGAACAAAAAGTCGCTCAGGTAGCTTTTGACATGCTTGCGTTGGTTGCCAATCTCAATCCACTCGCTGCCTGGGCTGATAAAGTCTTCCAGCGTGGCGTCTAAATCCAGGTTGTTGCGCATTTGATCAAAATAGGCGACGTCGAGCTTGGTGCCTTGGCGGATGGTGCCGCTGTCAGGCT
>JASJPN010000177.1:0-15608 GCA_031426635.1 Polaromonas sp. | reverse complement strand
ACCCGACTCAGGCGCTGCTGCAATGCTTTACTGGCGAATCACATCCGCTCCAGCAGGTGGCTTGAAATTGAAACTTTCTACCGCGAGCGTTGGATTGAACTCCACCTTGCTGAAGCTCAGCACGGAGCGCTGACCAAAACTGTCCAACATCTCAAGTGCGGCCAATGTGACGCCTTTGTCAGGGGTGGTTTTGAGCCCCACACGGATACTTTGCAACTGGCCATCTTTGGCCTTCGGTGTGGCCAAAACCCACTGTAGCCCATTGGCCTCGGGCGCGTCTTGCAAGTTGAACTCAGCTTCCAGGGCTTTCAAGCTGGGCGCAGTGGCGATCAACGCTGCCGGCGTGGCGCCCAGTGTCTGCGCCTGCTTGCGGGCGGTGACCTGGTTCAAGTCAGCGTCATACAACCACAGCGTAACGCCATCCGCCACAATGGTTTGCTCAAACGGTTTCTTGTATTGAAACTTGAACCGGTTGGGTCGTAAAAACTCAAACGTCCCGCTGGAGATTTTAACTTTGGCGCTGGCTTTTTCGGCTTTTTCTGCCACATCCGTCGTCTTGGGCGGACTGGTCACGACCTGGCTAAACTCTGTCCTTCCAGAACGGGTGGATTTCAAGAATTCTTCCAAGGCATTTAAGCCTCCAGCCGGCGTATATGTTGCCCATGTAGCTATAAAAATAGTAGCAAAAAATGACTTTGTCACACTCTTTAAACGATGATTCTGTAGCTCTTTGAACATTAAATTCCTATTGTTTCAATGACCGATCACTCACTTGTAGCACTTACTCTTGACGCTGCGGCACCAAAATTTCTCGCTGCCCGTTGCTACTCATGACGCTGACCAGGCCCGCTTTTTCCATGTCTTCAACCAAGCGGGCAGCTCGGTTGTAGCCAATTTTCAAATGTCGCTGCACCAAAGAAATGCTCGCTTTGTGATTTTTTAACACCACTTCAACCGCCTGGTCGTACATGGGGTCTTTTTCTCCACCGCCATTGCTGGCGCCATCGCCCAGCATATCGCCCTCACCATCGACGGTGCCGCCTTCCAGTACACCCTCAATATAGTCAGGCTCGCCCTGGCTCTTCAAATAAGATACAACGCGGTGCACCTCCTCGTCGCTGACATAAGCACCATGCACCCGTATTGGCAACCCCGTGCCACTGGCCATGTACAGCATGTCGCCCATGCCCAACAGTGCCTCAGCCCCCATTTGGTCCAAAATGGTGCGGCTGTCAATTTTGCTGCTGACTTGAAATGAAATGCGGGTCGGAATGTTGGCTTTGATCAGGCCCGTAATCACGTCCACGCTGGGGCGCTGGGTTGCCAGAATCAGATGAATACCCGCTGCACGGGCTTTTTGCGCCAAGCGGGCAATCAGCTCCTCAATTTTCTTGCCCACCACCATCATCAAGTCAGCCAACTCATCAATCACCACCACGATGTGTGGCAAGCGATCCAAAGGCTCGGGGGATTCAGGTGTCAGGCTGAACGGGTTGTAGATGAACTCTTCGCGTGCTTTGGCTTCGTCAATTTTGGCGTTGTAGCCTGCCAGATTGCGCACCCCCATCTTGCTCAGCAGCTTGTAGCGGCGTTCCATTTCAGCCACGCACCAGTTAAGACCATGCGCGGCCTGGCGCATATCGGTCACCACGGGTGCGAGCAGATGGGGAATGCCTTCGTAAACGCTCATCTCCAGCATTTTGGGGTCAATCATCAGCAAGCGTACATCGCGGGCTTCGGCTTTGTAGAGCAAGGACAAAATCATCGCATTGATACCGACCGACTTGCCAGAGCCAGTCGTCCCAGCCACCAGCACGTGGGGCATTTTGGCCAAATCAGCCACCACCGCGTTGCCCACGATGTCTTTTCCCAACCCTATCGTGAGCAGCGATTTGGCTTCGTTGTACACCTGCGAGCCCAAAATTTCGCTCAGCCTGATGGACTGCCGGCGCGCATTGGGCAACTCCAGCGCCATGTAATTTTTGCCCGGAATCGTCTCCACCACGCGAATCGACACCAGACTGAGTGAACGCGCCAGATCTTTGGCTAAACCCACAATTTGTGAACCTTTGACGCCTATGGCAGGCTCTATTTCATAGCGTGTGATGACCGGCCCAGGCGAGGCCAGAATAACGCGCACCTCCACGCCGAAGTCTTTGAGCTTTTTCTCTATGAGCCTGGAGGTCATCTCCAAAGTCTCAGGGGCGACGGTTTCTTGCCTGGTTTGCATCCCATCGAGCAAATCCACCTGTGGCAACTTGCTATCCAACATGTCGATGAACAAGGGCTTCTGTCTTTCTTTGGCAACCCGCAAACTTGGCGGCGCCTCTGCCAGGATAGGCTCAATTCTGACCGGCAAGGGATGATGTTCAGCAATCCCTTCGCGCTCTTCAACCACCTCTTCTTCGCGCTCGCGAGCCGCTTGTTTGCCAAGCGCCAAGTCTTGCGCGATTTCACTCTTTTGTCTTCTAGAGGCTCCCCAACCTTCTAACCAAGCGCCCAGTTTGAGCGCTGTTCGGCTCCATGAAAAATCAAACGTCATCGCCGCGCCAATCACACCCAAGCCAATGCAAGCGAGAGCAGATCCCGTAAAACCCAGTAACTTGACACTCATCACACCCAATAAATAGCCCAGCACGCCACCTGCGTGACCCGGCAAATAGGCTTCCAGCCGATGCAGTCGCGACCACTCTAACGCGACACTGCTTGATACGAGCAGCACCAAACCTAACCAAAACTTGGCTCTGGTTGATAAAAATTGACCTTTTTCCAACGACGCCGTGATGGGCAAAGAGCTATCACTGCGCATCCAGCCAGCCAAAGTGGCCAGCCAAGCCTGAGCGAGCGCAGCAACACCCCACCAAACTGAAAAACCAAAAAAATAGTAGCTGGCATCCGCTAGCAGCGCACCCAATCGCCCGCCCCAATTAAGCGTGCGCGCGTCCATGCCCGAGGTTGACCAGGCCGCATCATGACTTGAATAACTCATCAAAGCGATCAACCAAAACACAAGAATCAGTGCCCCAAGAATAAGGCTGATTTCTTGTGCGAAGCGCGCAGCGGGAGTCTGTTCAGAACCGGACTTCAGTGTGTTCAGGGTATTCAAAGAGTAAGTCATGGAGGTGAATAAAAATCTCTCAAGTTTTGGGCAGGCAACATGGCGTTGCTCGTGCAGTACACATTCAGTGGCCCCTAAGCTCTGTTCGTGGCTTTGTCCTAAAATCACGCTTATGGAATGGGTTATAACCTGAAATCCGGCCATATGAACGCCCTGCTTTCAATATCTTCCACATTCTCAAGCAAGCTTATTTTTTTTATAAACACCCCATGTCAAACACACAGCACGCGAAAGTTCTTATTTTAGGGTCTGGCCCCGCCGGCTACACCGCCGCTATTTACGCAGCACGTGCCAATTTAAGCCCCCTGTTAATCACAGGCATAGCCCAGGGCGGACAGTTGATGACAACAACTGATGTCGACAACTGGCCGGCTGATGTAGATGGCGTACAAGGCCCCGAACTGATGCAACGTTTTCAAGCACACGCGGAGCGTTTCAACACCCAAATTGTGTTCGACCATATCCACACTGCTGATTTTTCCAAACGCCCCTTTACCCTCATCGGCGACTCTGCCACCTACACCTGCGACGCTTTGATTCTGGCCACGGGGGCATCAGCCAAATACCTCGGGCTACCCTCTGAGGCAGCCTTCATGGGCAAAGGCGTTTCAGGCTGCGCCACCTGTGATGGCTTTTTCTACCGCGACCAAGTCTGCTGTGTCGTCGGTGGCGGCAACACGGCAGTAGAAGAAGCTTTGTACTTGTCCAATATCGCCAGCAAAGTCTATTTGATACACCGCCGCGATAAATTCAAAGCTGAAGCCATTTTGATTGACAAGTTGATGGCTAAAGTCGCTGCTGGCAAAATTGAACTCAAACTGCACGCCACACTGGACGAAGTGTTGGGCGACCCTACCGGCGTAACCGGCGTGCGCTTGAAGAATGTCGATGATGGTTCCACCCAACATTTAACGCTCAAAGGCTGCTTCATTGCCATTGGGCATCAACCGAATACTGATATTTTCCAAGGCCAGCTGGAGATGAAGGACGGCTACGTCATCACGCAATCGGGCTCGAAAGGATTGGCCACCATGACCAGCGTTCCTGGCATATTTGCAGCTGGTGATGTACAAGACCATATTTACCGTCAAGCCATTACCAGCGCCGGTACCGGCTGCATGGCTGCTTTAGATGCGCAACGCTTTTTGGAGCAGAACGAGACTTAAGTCAGTCCATTGCAGACTATTAGCCCCGGAAAAAGCTATAATCCAAGGCTTTACTGAACCATCAGTGAATTTTTTACCGCCGCCTGGTTTACTCACTTTATAGCAAATCTCAGGTGGCGAGGTGCGGCGTATGCCGTTAACGCGTAGCTGATTGTTTGAACTCGTTTGATATACAAACACCAGACTCAAACAGCAGTTGCGTTTTTCTTAGGAGTGTCCACATGGCACGCGTATGTGAAGTAACGGGCAAAGGCCCAATGACGGGAAACAATGTTTCCCACGCCAACAACCACACCAAGCGTCGGTTTTTGCCGAACTTGCAATATCGTCGCTTCTGGATTGAAGCCGAAAACCGCTGGATTCGCCTGCGCGTCTCCGCAGCGGCTATCCGCTTGATCGATAAAAACGGCATCGAATCCGTGCTCGCTGATATGCGTGCTCGCGGTCAAGCTTAATTCATCCACCTCACATACCTAGATACGGAGAACCATCATGGCAAAAGGCGGACGCGAAAAAATCAAGCTGGAATCGACAGCTGGCACCGGTCACTTCTACACGACCGACAAAAACAAAAAAACCACCCCTGACAAAATGCTGATCAAAAAATTTGATCCCAAAGCACGCAAGCATGTGGATTACAAGGAAGTGAAGCTGAAGTAATTCAGCCTCTCTTTCAAAGCAAAAAGCCCGCAAGATGCGGGCTTTTTGCTTCTCAGGCCACGCCCCCAACATCCATTAGATGGGCGCGCATTCAAGCTGGAAAAACACCTGTCGAGAGATAGCGATCGCCACGGTCGCAGACGATAAATGCAATCGTCGCGTTTTCCGTCGTTTTGGCGATTTGCTGGGCCACCCAGCAGGCTCCAGCGGCAGAAATGCCGCAGAAAATGCCTTCTTCTCGGGCTAAGCGACGACACAAATCTTCGGCAGAAGATTGACTCACATGGACCAATTCATCGACATGACTGGGGTCGTAAATTTTGGGCAAATACTCGGTTGGCCATTTGCGAATACCCGGAATGCGCGACCCCTCACTGGGCTGTACACCAATGATTTTGATCTTCGGGTTCTTTTCTTTCAGGAATTTCGATACACCTGTGATCGTGCCCGTGGTTCCCATAGCGCTGACAAAATGGGTGATTTGACCCTGGGTATCGGCCCACAATTCAGGGCCGGTGGTCTCATAGTGGATGCGTGGGTTGTCTAAATTGGCAAACTGGTCCAGCACATAGCCTTTGCCCTCTTGCTGCATTTGCTCGGCCAGGTCGCGGGCATATTCCATCCCCCCACTTTTCGGAGTCAAAATCAACTCCGCGCCAAAGGCTTTCATCGTTTGCGCACGCTCGATAGACAAGTCCTCGGGCATGACCAACACCATGGCATATCCCATGATCGCTGCGGCCATCGCCAGCGCAATGCCAGTGTTGCCAGAGGTGGCTTCTATCAAACAATCGCCAGGCTTGATCTGTCCGCGCTCCTGCGCCCGCTTGATCATGGACAACGCAGGTCGATCTTTCACCGAACCAGCCGGGTTGTTGCCCTCAAGTTTAGCCAAAATGACATTTTTTCGCAGTTGGTTCTCGGGAAAACCGATGCGTTGCAAGGCAACCAAGGGGGTTTTTCCGACAACATCTTCAATGGTTAAATAATTCATACCGATAATGTGCCATAATCCAGAGCTTGATGCACTTCATGCCGAAGTGGCGAAATAGGTAGACGCAGTAGACTCAAAATCTGCCGCCTGAAAGGGCATCCCGGTTCGATTCCGGGCTTCGGCACCACCAAGTAGTTATGCTAACCCGTTGATTCGCAAGGATTAACGGGTTTTTTATTGGGAAAGCTTCCGGCCTTCTTCAATTTGATACTCAAAGTAGTGCTGAAAACTAAGCGCAATACCTGTCAAAAGTGCAGTGCAGCCAATCAGCAAAGACAAAGCCACACCACCAATCGTCAGCCAGTTGGTCTGTCCCGCTTTGGCATCTAACGCCGATTGGGGATTGAATTTGGCATTCCACTTCTCTGGCGTCATGAGGCCATATACCAAGGCCATCAAAGCACAGCCAGCGATACAAAACCCCAATATGGGCATCAACACCCAACTGATTTGATCGTCCACGCCATACTGGCGCATACGGTACAAGCCATACAAACCAAGCACTGTTGGCAGCGGTAGCAGCCAGCCCAGCCAATCCTTCCATCCAAACAGATAAAACCGGTGCAGACCCAACGGCCCGCCCAAGAATGTCAACCAAGTAGCAAGCGTTTTATTTTTCATTGTGTGTTTTCAAGAGTTCACGGGAGAGATAACATATCAGGCGAAGTGCTGGCTGCCGCACCCATGGCTTTGTCCATCAGCACCACATCCAGCCATCGATCGAACTTCCAGCCACACGATTTAAGCACACCGACATGCGCAAAGCCTGCGGCACGATGCACGCCGATCGAGCCAGCGTTGCCAGAATCACCAATAACTGCAATTAATTTGCGCACACCGGCCCGCTGCGCCTGCGCCATCAACTCAGTCAACAGCATCAAACCATAGCCTTTGCCACTCATCTCCGGGCTCAGATATATCGCATCCTCGGCCGAGTAACGATAGGCGGGTCGTGGTTTGAACCAATTGCAATAGGCATAGCCCACTACACGCGGGCTTGCAGGGCTGGATTTATCTGCCGCTTGGGTGACTACCAGCCACGGCAAACCCTTGGCAAGCACATCAGCACGGCGCGCGCCCATGTCCGCAACCGTCGGTGGGTCCACCTCAAAAGTCCCCGTACCCTGCAACACATGATGGGCGTAAATGGCTGTTATGGCGGGTAAATCAGCATCAATGCCAGGTCGAATAATTAACATATGAAGGAATGAAAAAGCAGGTTGAAATAAAAATGCAGTCAATCGTTTGTCAAAAAGCTATAATCAAGGGCTTTTCAGCGTGTTACTGGCCGGGTGGCTATGTTACGTGTCTCAACGCTGGAATTACGTGAAAATTATGAGCGGAATGATTGACGGATAACCCTTTATCCATAAATTTGACCGTTATTCGAAGGAATCATTATGGTCGTCATTCGACTTTCTCGCGGCGGCGCCAAAGCGCGTCCCTTTTTCAATATCGTTGTCGCTGACAAACGTACCCGCCGTGATGGCCGTTTCATTGAGCGCGTTGGTTTTTACAACCCTAGCGCCACCGTCAACGAAGAGAGCATTCGTATTGCTCAAGACCGTGTGACTTACTGGAAAAGCGTGGGCGCGCAAGCATCACCGACGGTTGAGCGTTTGTTCGCACAAGCCGCTAAAAAAGCGGCTGTAGCTGCTGTTTAAACAATCACTCAGTTGTCACTGAGTGATTGTTGATAGATCCGGCTTTCCTGGCTTGAGTGCCTGGACTTTAGCCGGATCTCATCACCACCCATTCTTCACATTACCGCACACCACACATGCTGTCAGGTCTTGAAGCGGTAGAACTACCGGTTGACGCCATCCAAGTCGGCCGAATCGCCGATGCATGGGGCCTCAAAGGCTGGTTTAAAATCTTGCCGCACAGTGCTGACCCTGAAGCACTTTTCTCATCCAAGCGTTGGTATTTACAACCCACTGAACGTGGTAAGCCAGCGTTTTCTGGCACCATGTTGATGCGCGTTCGCGAGGCAAAAATGCACTCCGACACCGTTGTTGCCAGCGCCCATGACATCGACGACCGCGATCTTGCACAAGCCCTCAAAGGTTCACGCATTTTTGTGCCTCGCTCGAGCTTTCCCACTGCGCCAATGGACTCGTATTACTGGGTCGATTTGATGGGTCTAGACGTGATCAACCGTGAAGGTCTTGCCCTCGGCCGCGTCAAAGATCTGCTGTCTACCGGTCCGCAAACCGTGTTGGTCATTGAATACACAGAAGACGGTAAGGTGCAAGAGCGCATGATTCCGTTTGTGGCGCACTTTATTGACGATGTGAATTTAGCCGCCAAGCGCATCACCGTAGACTGGCAACCCGACTACTGACTCAATCGCCATCCAGCACCATTTCTGTATGCGCTTTGATGTCATTACCCTCTTTCCTGAGCTTTTCACGCCGTTTTTAAGCATCGGCATCACACGCCGCGCCTTTGAAGCCAAGTTAGTCGATGTGCGCTTGTGGAACCCACGCGATTTCGCGCCAGGCACTTACCGCCGCATCGATGATCGCCCCTTTGGTGGCGGACCCGGCATGGTGATGATGGCGCAGCCACTTCAGCAGTGCCTGGAAGCGATCCAAGCCGAACGTCTCAATCAAAAGGCGCAAGAAGCTGACGCGGGCGAGAAAGCCCCTGTCGTTTTATTCTCGCCAATCGGCCAAACACTGAACCACGCCAGCGTTGAACAATGGTCCGCCAGTTCAGGCGCCGTTCTGATTTGTGGTCGCTACGAAGGCATTGACCAACGCTTTATCGATGCCCACGTCGACATTCAAATCAGTTTGGGTGACTTTGTGCTTTCGGGTGGGGAAATCGCCGCCCTGGCACTCTTGGACGCTGTCGCTCGCCTGCAGCCTGGCGTACTCAGCGATGAAGACAGCCACCATTTGGATAGCTTCAACCCAGCCTTGGACGGTTTACTCGACTGCCCCCACTACACACGACCTGAAATCTGGGGCGACAGCACGGTTCCCGAGGTGTTGCTGTCGGGCCACCATCTCAACATCGAACGCTGGCGGCGTGACCAGCGCTTGCTACTGACTGCCAAACATCGACCCGATTTGCTGCAAATGGCACGCCATGCGGGCCATTTAAGTGCCGTAGATGAGGCCACCTTGAGTGCCTCTATGCAGACGGTTTCAAGCAAGTCGCCGTAACTTGCTATAATTAAAGGCTTTTCGATCCTCTGGCCGACCGCTTTACTGGCTTGTGTTCTGCACAACCTGATAGAGCATATGTCAATCCCGACATTGGTGCGGCCATGATCACTAGAGGAAACCATGAACTTAATCGAAACCCTGGAACAAGAAGAAATTGTTCGTCTGAATAAAAAACTCCCTGAATTTTCGCCAGGCGATACCATCATCGTCAGCGTCAACGTGGTCGAGGGAACTCGCAAGCGATTGCAAGCTTTTGAAGGCGTCGTGATTGCCAAGCGTAATCGCGGCCTGAACAGCGGCTTCACCGTTCGTAAAATCTCCAGCGGAGAAGGCGTTGAGCGTACCTTCCAAACTTACAGCCCCTTGATTGCAGCGATTGAAGTCAAGCGTCGTGGCGATGTTCGCCGTGCCAAGCTGTACTACTTGCGCGATCGTAGCGGCAAGTCTGCACGTATTAAAGAAAAATTGGCTCCTAAAAAGGTCAAAACAGTCGCTGCACCAGCGCCAGCTGCAGCTTAAAAACGGTGTCCACGAGTCAGTTCGCCTGGCTCCCCAAAAAAACCGCTACCGGTCACTCTTAGAGTCACAGCTAGCGGTTTTTTTATTGCCATGTCCACCTTGCCCCATTTTGATCCGCGACTCATCCCCATCCTGGGCACCGGCCTGCATTTACCCGCTGTGCCGGCCCACAGAATGACGCCGCAGGGGTTACGCGAACACTTTGCAGCACCACCCATTTGGACCCCTGAAGTCGTGCGGGAAACCAGTTTTAGCCAACGCGCACGTTCCAGCGCCTCGGTATTGTTGCCACTCGTGATGCGCGACGAACTCAGCGTCTTATTGACCGAGCGTAGCCTGCATTTGTCCACGCATGGCGGGCAAATTGCCTTTCCAGGGGGTAAAGCCGACGCACTCGATGCCGATGAGGTGGCCACGGCCTTGCGCGAAACGCAAGAAGAGGTTGGTTTGGCACCCGAATTTGTACAGGTCATTGGCAAGCTGCCGCACTACATCACGGGAACGCACTTTGTCATCAGTCCCGTGGTGGCGCTGGTCGATCCGGACTTTACTCTACACATCAACCCGGATGAAGTTGCCCACGTGTTTGAGGTGCCACTGAGTTTTCTGATGAACCCTGCACACCACAACGAACATGCTTTTGATTGGCAAGGCGCTCGGAGACGCTGGTTTTCCATGCCCTACCAGGACCCGCTGACGCCAGAAAGACCCGAGCACTTCATTTGGGGAGCCACCGCTGGCATGTTGCGCAATTTTTATCGGTTTCTCAGTGCCTAGTCGGCACCTGGAACCCATCCATCAAATGGGTCGGAGCCATGATTCAAACATGCTCGTTTGTTCCTTTATGATGTTGGCATGAGTTTTTTTGCCATCCTTTGTGCGTTGTTGATCGAACAGGTCAAACCGCTGACCCGCAGCAACCCCATTCATCACGGCTTACGTGCCTGGGCGAATGCGGTCAGTCGCAATTTTGATGCCGGCAAAGCGCACCACGGCTGGGTCGTTTGGAGCCTCACGGTGGGCTTGCCGTCCATGGGCGTACTCGCTGTCCATTGGCTGCTGATTGAGCTTATCGGCTGGCCTGCTGCCGTGGTTTGGCACGTGCTGGTGCTGTATTTGACACTGGGTTTTCGGCAATTTAGTTACCACTTCACGGATATTCGCGATGCCTTGGACAGCGGGGATGAGGCCTTGGCGCGTCAATTGTTGGCCGACTGGCAGCAAGTTGATGCCAGCGATCTGCCTCGAAGCGAGATTGTGCGGCATGTGATTGAGTATTCCGTTCTGGCCGCACACCGGCATGTCTTTGGCGTGCTGACTTGGTATGTTCTTTTGGCCGCCGTGGGTTTGGGGCCGATGGGAGCGGTGTTTTACCGCATGGCCGAATTTACCGTGCGCTACTGGAAACCCAGACACCTCAGCAAACCCAGCCTCCCTTCTGGCACATCTTCTGGCACCGACTTGCTGATATATCAGCCCGTGAGTGACAAGCTACGCACCGCAACGGCGAGCGCTTGGTGGCTCGTTGATTGGTTGCCAGCACGCTTTACGGCACTGGGATTTGCCGTGGTCGGTAACTTTGAGGACGCGATTGACTGCTGGCGCAACTACGCACAGCAATTGCCAGCGCTGGACAATGCCAACGATGGTGTGATCCTGGCGGCCACCTCCGGCGCCGTCAATGTGCGCTTGGGTGGTGAAACACTGCAACCTACCCCGGCCTCGGCCACGCCCTCTGCATCCAGTTCAGGCGACAGCGAGCCAGAGTTCCCGGATACTGTCAGCACCCCTGGACGCGAGCCAGAACTTGCGCATCTGCGCAGCGTGGTCGGTTTGGTGTGGCGCTGCGTGGTGCTCTGGATGCTGCTGCTAGCGCTGCTTACCTTGTCTAAATTGCTTGGCTAATTGCGTTTTGATGCACTCGGCTTGGTAGGCTCAGCATCTGTTCAGTAGCGAGTCATGGACAATTCAGCAAATAAACTGCTATATATTCTATAGCGCTCTGGGCTTATTTTGTGCTGGCTAGAGTCTGATTTCATAGACTCTATCACACCACAGCCGGGTTCATGCAAATGGCTGCAATTGTAAAATCTGCAATGGGGCACATGCACTTTGAAGTCAGGCATATAACTGGCCAAATGCATGGCCTCTATGTGATTCAAACCAAACTCTTGAAAGCCTGGTGAGTCGATCAAGGCCGTGGTTTTTTCCGCATCCACCCAATACCAAGTCGTGCTGGTGGTAGTGTGTTTACCAGAGTTAAGGGCTTGGGAGATTTCTTGGGTAAAAACCTGCGCTTGGGGTACCAGGGCATTGATCAAGGTGCTTTTCCCAGCGCCAGAAGGGCCTAATACCAGTGTCGTTTTGCCTTGCAGCAAGGCAAGCAATCTCTCTGTTTGCGCTGATTCTTCGCTAACCAAGGCCGTACTGCCTTCAACGTTCTGTAGCAAAGTTTTAGGCTTCAACGCCAAAGAAATCACCTCGTAGCCCATCTCACGATAAGGCACCAGCCTGCTCCAAGCTTTGGCAAAGGGCCCCGTCAAATCGCTTTTATTCAGCGCAATGATGGGTGTAATATGCTCAGCCTCGGCAGCTATCAGGGCGCGAGACAGCTGGCTTTCTGAAAATTCAGGTTCCGCAGCAATCAGCACCAATACCTGGTCCAAATTGGCCGCAAACGATTTGGTACGCACCTCGTCTTGCCGATAAAACAAGTTGCGTCTGGGTTCTATTTTCTCAATCGTACCTTCGTCTTGGGTTGGCTGCCATAGAATTTGATCACCCACAACAGCCAGGCTTTTTTTACCACGCGGGTGACAAATGAGCCGTGCACCACCAGGCGTTTCCACCAAAAAGTGACGTCCAAAACCTGCCACAACTAATCCAGACTGTAGCTTCAAGCCGCGTCCTTAACCGTCTTTTTTGGCGCTGCGGCTGCAGGCAGCAACGCATCTGTCTGTGTGGCGCAGTCGATGTCAGTTTGTGAAATGCCACACACATCATGCGTATTGAAGCGCACCACACAGCGGTTGTAATGCACTGACAAGTCAGGGTGATGATCTTGCGTATGCGCAACAAAAGCCAATGCATTGACAAAGGCGATAGTTTCAAAGTAATTGGCAAAGAGGTAGGTTTTTTCAATCGCTATCATCCGGCTATCAGCTTGTCCTGAAACCTCCCCACCGCTGAGTCGCCAGCCATCCAAATGCGCCAGTTTTGCTATGATTTGTGTAGCTGTTAAGGCAGTTCTCATACCGGCTGACCACTGTTTTATGTGCAACATGCTGCTCACGTGGCCACTCCTTGCAGACTCGTGCTGCCTGTAGCCAAACCCATACGCGCCAAGCGCTCTGCGGCCGGTGGATGGGAATAATAAAACCGCACATAGACCGGGTCGGGCGTGAGGGTGGAGGCATTGTCCTCATACAACTTGAGCAGCGCGCTGGCCAAGTCTGTGCTGGCAGTTTGTGAGATGGCGTAGGCATCGGCCTCAAACTCATGCCTGCGCGAGAGCTGCGCAAACAGGGGCGAGATGAAAAAGCTAAACACCGGCATCACCAGCAGCAGCAGCAGCAAGGCCAGCGCGTTGTTGGGCACCGTCATGTTGGGCATCACCCCCAAGCCGGTATAGAACCAGGTTTGGGTTGACAGCCAGCCCAGCAGCGCAAAGCCAGCCAAGCTCATGGCAAACATCGCCACGATGCGCTTGAGCACATGCTTGTGCTTGAAATGTCCCAGCTCGTGCGCCAACACGGCGTCTACTTCGACCGGTGAGAGCTTGGCCAGCAAGGTATCAAAAAACACCACCCGCTTGGCGGCACCAAAACCTGTGAAATACGCATTGGCATGACCACTGCGCTTGCTGCCGTCCATCACGAACAAACCTTTGGCGGCAAAACCGCAGCGTTTCATCAACGCGGTGACACGGGCTTTGAGCGTTTCATCCTCCAGCGGTTGAAATTTATTAAACATCGGCGCAATCAGCGTGGGGTAGAGTACCAGCAACAAGAGGTTAAAGCCCATCCAAACACACCAAATCCACAGCCACCACAGGCCACCCGTTGCGCCCATCAGCCACAAAATCAAAACCGCCAGCGGCAAGCCAATCAGTGCACCTATGAGGCCGGATTTGAGTGCGTCCATCAGCCAGAGTTTGAAGGTCATTTTATTGAAGCCGAACCGCTCTTCAATCACAAATGTTCGGTACAAGGTAAACGGCAGCTCGATCAAACCGCCAATCAGGATAAATCCAAGTAACAACGCCAATTGCTGCGCCATACCCGAATACGCGTCACCCAGCCAGTTCAACAATATGGAATTGAGCGCATCCAAGCCGCCTAAAAATGTCCACGCAACCAACATGGCTGCGCCAAAAGCCAATTCAAACACGCCAAAGCGCGCCTTGGTGAGCGTGTAATCCGCCGCTTTTTGATGCGCCGTCAGCATGATGCTTTGCGCGAAAGCTGCTGGCACTTGGTTACGATGCTGCGCAACATGGCGAATTTGCCGCGAAGCGAGCCAGAATTTAACGAGCAAGCCGAGTACCAAAACAGCGGCAAAAATAAGGGTCAGAGAAGAACTGGGGTTTGAAAATGACATAGTTAGAGTTTACCGATGAATTGCACCATGTGCTGCCGGCGGATCGCGTGTCGGTGGATCGAGCCATTGTCCGTGTCATAAAAGAGCGACAATCACAGATATGCCCAACACCACCAAAATCAACCCAGCAGCCGTTTTACTGGCGAAAAGCGACCAAAACCTGGTCTGGTTAGACTGTGAAATGACGGGACTTGACCCGGACAACGAGCGTTTGATCGAAATCGCCGTCATCGTCACCGGCCCAAATTTAGCGCCTCGCATCGAAGGCCCGGTGTTGGTGATTCACCAACGTGACGAGTTGCTGGACAAAATGGACAAGTGGAACAAGAGCACACACGGCAAAAGCGGTTTGATCGACAAAGTCAAAGCCTCCACCCTCTCGGAATCCGACGCTGAAGCCCAAATTATTGCGTTTTTAAAGCATTATCTGCCCAAAGCCACCTCCCCTCTGTGCGGCAACAGCATCAGCCAAGACCGGCGTTTTTTGGTCAAATACATGCCCAAGCTCGATGCTTTTTTTCATTACCGTAACGTTGATGTCAGCACCTTCAAAGAGCTTGCCAAACGCTGGCGACCAGAGGTGTACAAAGCTTTCAAAAAGCAGCAAAAGCACACTGCTTTGGCCGATGTGCACGAGTCGATTGACGAGCTGGAGCATTATCGCGAGCATTTTTTAAAGTAAAAAGCCCATGTAAATCAACGAGTTAACGTGCCTCACCAAATAATGCTTGGTAAAAACCCGTAGTCATGCCATAATTGACAACTGCACTGAAGCGAGCAAGGCTTCAGGCATCGCACATCTGCCTCACACATTGGGCTTCTTTGTTCTGATTTGTTTGATGACTCCATCAAACACCAGACGAAATATAAAAGCCAACCGCGTCGCACCGACAGTAACTGTTCCCGGCCTTCAACAGCAGGAGCGGATTACCGAGCAAATAGACGTTGTACTTCGTTTGATGGTTGATGTTTATTAACCATTAAATGGAACCGCACCCCAAACTGGGTAGCGGCAAGATATGACTGACTCCCTTGATTTAAGAATTGAAGAAAACTTAGCCCTAGATATCCTTCTAGCCGGCGAATTTACTGCGGATATTGCTATTAATACTGTAGCAACATCGGACACAATTGCAGCCGCTGAAGCCGCTGCCAAAGCACTCGCTGCTGAAGAAGCCGCAAAGCTGCCGAACGGCTTTATCGCCTTGGGTTTGGCTGACGAACTCGTCCAAGCCGTTAAAGAAATGGGCTTTACCCAGCCTACGACTGTGCAGTTAAAAACCATTCCATTGGCACTGCCTGCGGAATCGACTGAAGGCATTCCTAAAAAATTCGTTGACTTGATGGTTTCCAGCCAAACGGGCTCTGGCAAAACG
>JASJPN010000176.1:0-5384 GCA_031426635.1 Polaromonas sp. | reverse complement strand
ACATGCCAGGGCGCTTGCGCACGGCCTCCAGGCCTTCCAGGATCTGGATCGAGCCTTCGCCATAAGCCTCGGTCGCACCCGCCTGGTTGGTGTCAATCGTGGGCTGAAAGTTGGAGCTGTCACCCGTGGCATCACCCAGATTGACATCTTCACCAATGGCTTTTTCAACCGGTGTGACAACCGCTGGTTCTGCTGGGATGTTGACTGGGATATTCGCCAGTGGGGTGGCTTTATTTTCTGCGGTCATGGCTTACTCGTTTACGATTTTTACTAATTACTCAAACTCTTCAAAGACCAAACCCCCGACATATGGGCGCTTGTCGGGGGTTTATCTTCTTGAGATGCTATTTATTTTGTAGCATTAAATTCTCATCGGCATCACCACGTACTTGAACGAGGTGTTGTCTGGAATGGTCAATAGCGCCGAGCTGTTGCCGTCGGACAACTCCAGTTTCACCATCTCCTGGCTCATGTTGCTCAGGGCATCGATCAAGTAAGTGACGTTGAAACCAATCTCAATCTCGTCACCCGCGTAATCAATGTCGAGCTCGTCCACCGCTTCTTCCTGCTCGGCATTGTTGGAGGCCACGCGCAAGGTGCCGGGCTCGATGTTCAGGCGCACACCTTTGAACTTGTCGCTGGTCAAAATAGCCGTGCGTTGCAGCGATGCCAGGAACGGTACGCGGCCCAGGATGATGGTATTTTTGTGATTTTTGGGGATGACGCGGTTGTAGTCGGGGAACTTGCCTTCGACCAGCTTGGTCACGAATTCCATGCCTTCAAAGCTGAATTTGGCTTGGTTGGCCGCAAACTGGAATTCAATCGCGCCGTCTTTGTCGCTGAGCAAGCGCTGCATTTCCAGCACGGTTTTGCGCGGCAAAATGACTTCCTGTTTCGGTACTTCCACATCCAGGGTGGCCGTGGCAAAAGCCAAACGATGGCCGTCGGTGGCGACGATGCTGAGTTGCTTGCCTTCGGCGACAAACAAAATGCCGTTGAGGTAATAGCGAATGTCATGCACGGCCATGGCAAAGGCGACCTGGCCGAGTAAGTCCTTCAATACTTTTTGTGGCACGCTGAAAGCGGGGCCAAGGTTAGCAGACTCCTGCACCAGCGGGAAGTCTTCAGCGGGCAGGGTTTGCAGTGTGAAGCGGCTTTTGCCGCCTTTGAGGATCAATTTATTTTGATTCGATTCAAGTGACACGGCTTGGTCGCTCGGCATGGTCCGCAAGATATCGATCAGTTTGCGCGCACCCACCGTGGTGGTGAAGTCACCGGCATCGCCATCAAAATCAGCACGGGTACGAATTTGAATTTCCAAATCACTGGTGGTGAGCTGAATCGTGCCACCGGTTTTACGAATCAGCACATTGGCCAATATAGGCAGGGTGTGGCGCCGCTCCACGATGCCCGCAACCGATTGCAGTGCGGCGAGTACTTTTTCCTGTGTTGCCTTCAAAACGATCATGTCAACCTCTTCTTTAATTTCTTTGTTTTAAATTAGTAATAGTAGATAAGGAAAGCGCTTTTCTGTGGACAGGCCTATTTTCCTCTTTTTTTACAAGGACTTAGACGTTGTAAAAGGCCTTGTTTTGTCGTGTTATTTGGAGCACGTGAAGATGAACAACTTGTGTCATTGTGATTGAACTGTGGATAAGTGCCTGTTTGTTGGAAAATTATCCACAAGGTTATTCTCGTTATTTTAACCTTAAGGGGTTATCCTTTTAAGGTTTGCTCCAACACGTGCAGTTGTTGGTTGAGCTCGGTCAGCAGCTGGCGTTCAGCCGTCATCTTGCGTACGGCATGCAAGACGGTGGTGTGGTCGCGGCCGCCAAACAGCTCGCCAATTTCTGGCAGACTTTTTTGCGTCAATTCTTTGGCCAGGTACATCGCAATTTGGCGCGGCCTGGCAATCGAGGCGGGGCGTTTTTTGGAGTACATGTCGGCGATTTTTATTTTGTAATAGTCGGCGACGGTTTTCTGGATGTTTTCAACCGAGATTTGACGGTTTTGGATTGACAACAGGTCGCGCAGCGCTTCCCGAGCCAAAGCAATCGAAATCTCTTTTTGGTTGAAGCGCGAGTAAGCCAGGATCTTGCGCAGCGCGCCCTCCAGCTCGCGCACGTTGGAGCGCACGTTTTTAGCCACAAAGAAGGCGACCTCTTCGGGCATCTCGGTGTGTTCGGCTTTGGCCTTGTTGATCAAAATAGCCACCCGCATCTCCAGCTCAGGCGGCTCGATGGCGACTGTGAGACCGGAGTCAAAGCGCGAGACCAGGCGCTCATGGATGTCGGTCAGGCCTTTGGGGTAGGTGTCGCTGGTCATGACCAGGTGCGACTTTCTGGCGAGCAGGGCTTCAAACGCGTTGAAGAACTCTTCTTGCGTGCGCTCTTTGTTGGCGAAGAACTGCACGTCATCTATCAACAGCAAATCGAGCGAGTGGTAACGCTCCTTGAATTCATCAAAAGTTTTGCGCTGGTAGGCCTTCACCACGTCGGTGACAAACTGCTCGGCGTGGATGTAAAGCACCTTGGCGTTGGGGCGGTCTTGTAACAACCGGTTGCCAATGGCGTGCATCAAATGGGTCTTGCCCAAGCCGACGCCGCCGTAGATAAAGAGCGGGTTATACAGCTGACCGGGTGTGCCCGACACGTGCAAGGCGGCAGCGCGCGCCATGCGGTTGGCGGTTCCCTCGACCAAGGTGTCAAAGGTCAAGGCCGTGTTGAGCCGGGTTTTGAAGCCAGCTTGCCCATTGTCGGAAGCCATGTCGATGGATTCAGACGGAACGCCAAACTCGGGATTACTCACCATCGCACTAACTTTGACAACGGCTTCACGCGGAGTGAGCGCTAACTCCAGTTGGATGGGTTGGCCGTACATTTTCTCCAGCAGTGCGCTGATGCGGTTGGCGTATTGGGCCCGAATCCAGTCCAGCTTGAACCGGTTGGCGATGAAGAGGGTGACTTTGGCGAGGTCGTTGCTGCTTTGCACAACCAGGGGTTTGATCCAGGTGTTGAATTGCTGCTCTGGCAACTCTTGGGCGAGTACATCAAGGCAGGCCTGCCACAAGCTTTGCCCCAGGTTTTGGTCGGCGTCTGGCCCAGCCACGGAGGCGGTGATGGACGTTCGGGAAAGGCGGCTGTCCGGTGTCATGTTGCTATATTTTTCTGTGGATATTATTTTTTTCGGAAGCCGTGTAGTGTAACTTATCCCATAATTATTCACATATTTATTCAGTCTGCAAGCGGTCATTCAGGGCGTGTTTCGCCGCGCTGGCCGGCATGCAGGGGTCAGGTATACGGTAAAATCACACGATTAACCGTGAAACCAGTGAAGGAACGACCATGTCAACACCAGCCGACCACAACCACCACGCACACGCACCTGCCGACCAACATCCTGTCGATATGGTTGAGAGCGTGGTTCACAACATGCCTTTGGTACTGCCTTTGGCGGGTGGCGTGTTGATTTTCTTGCTCGCCTTTATCGCCGTGGTGATGGCCTGAATCACAACAGGCGCATGGGCATGATGTGAATGCTGTGCGCAGGGATGTGAACCCACACGGTCATGTGTGGGGTCAGGGCCAGGGTTCGAAGGTGGGCGCTAGACAGCGTGAGCACCAGGCGCACGTGTTCGATGCTTGGCCACGCCACAGGCTGCAGGCTGCAAATGCTGGTTTCACCCAAGGCCAGGACCTCGGTCACGCGGCAGCGCAGGGTGTTTTGCGGCGGGGTTTGTGCTGCATCGGAATCGGGCAGCACGTCCAGGTGTTCGGCAGCCAGCACCCAGGTGACCATCGCGCCGTGCTCTAGCTTGTGTTTATCCACAACTTTCAGACCAGGCGCTGAACGGGTATCAAAGTCGGCCGATTCCGTGCCGGACCACTGCAACAGTCCCCAACCCGACCCCTTTGAATCGTCAGGCTCGCCAGTGGGCAGGTCTTTCCAGAAGCGCCCTTGAAAGTGGTTTTGAATACCCACCAACTCGGCCACCCGTGCGTTGCGCGGGCGGGTGAAGATTTGCTCGGGCGTGCCACTTTGCAAACTCTCGCCACGGTCCAAAATCACCACACGGTCTGCCAAACGGCGCGCCTCGGCCAGGTCGTGCGTCACCAGCACCATCGGTGTCGACACGGTGCTGCGCAAATGAGCCAACTCACGGTACAGGGTTTGACGCGAGGGCGCATCGACGGCAGAGAAGGGCTCATCGAGCAGCAACACCTGGGGGTTCCTGACCAAAGCCCGCGCCAGGGCAACGCGCTGCTGCTGGCCACCAGAGAGTTCGGCAGGCAAGCGGTGCTCCAATCCCGCCAGACCCAAACGTTCAAACAAAGCCCGCAGTTTTTCCAACTCTTCCATTGGGGGCTGCTTTTTTGATCTGGCCAGCGTATTGCTTGATCCAATAGCTACATTTTTAATAGCGGATAAATGGGGGAACAAGGCGTAGTTTTGAAACACCAAGCCGACACGGCGCTCTTGCGGGCTTAAATTGGTGCGCCCACTTTGAAACCAAACCTTGTCGCCCACGCTGACTCGGCCAGCCAAATGGGGCGTTTTGAGCAAGCCAGCAATCGCGCGTAGCACGCTGGTTTTGCCACTGCCAGAAGGCCCGACCAGCGCCACCAACTCGCCTGGTGCGCAGTCAAACTCGGCGGCCAGGCGCATGGGTGTGGTATTGAACAGGCTAACCTGGAGTTTTGGCATGGTTGCTAATGAGACGTTGACGGTGACTGAACCGGTCGGCAGCAAACACCGAGGCCAGCGCCAGCACCGAGAAGCTGACCAAAGCCATCGCCATGATGTGGGCACCCGTGGTGTCAAAGGCTTGTACGCGGTCGTAGATGGCGATACTCAGGGTGCGGGTTTCACCACTGATGGCGCCGCCCACCATCAGCACCACGCCAAATTCACCCAAGGTGTGTGCGGCGGTGAGGGCCACGCCGGCGAGCAAGCCCGGCCAGGCCAGCGGCAGTTCAATGCGCCAAAAGGTGTGCCAAGTGGACAAGCCAGAGACCCAGGCCGCTTCGCGCAAGTTGTGCGGGATACTGGCAAAGGCGCGCTGGATGGGCTGCACCATGAAGGGCAGGTTCACCAGTACGCTGGCAAAAAGCAGGCCCTCAAAGCTGAAAACGAGGTGTAGCTGGAGGTGCTGCGCCAGCCAGGCGCCCAAGGCAGAGCTTTGGCCAAAAGCACTGAGTAGATAGAAACCAATGACGGTGGGGGGCAACAGCAGCGGCAGCGTGATCAGCGCCTCGGCCAGGGGTTTGCCGCGCCAGGCGGTGGTCGCCAGCCAGCGTGCCAGGGCCACGCCCAGCGGCAACAGCAGGGCAGCCGTGAGTAGGGCGAGTAATAAAGAGGTGCGAGCTGCGGGCCAATCCATGTGC
>JASJPN010000175.1:648-4378 GCA_031426635.1 Polaromonas sp. | reverse complement strand
AGCACGTGGGCTGTCGCAGGCACAGTGTCCAGCGTACGGCCACCGTGGTTCGAAACGATCACGCCCGCCAAGCCCATGCCTGCCGCCTGCCGGGCATCCGCCCCGTGCAGCACGCCTTTGAGCAAGATGGGTAAGCGGGTGATGCTTTGCAGCCAGTCCATGTCCGCCCACGTCGGTGAATTGACGAGAAGACCGTCAAACAAGGCACTTTGACCGGGTTGTAATACAGCGTTGGGCGGCGGCGGCAAACCTGCCAGGTTGACCGCAGTCACCCCAACGGGCAGCAGAAAGTTGGCACGACGTTCACGGTCACGGTAACCGCTGGTAGGCGCATCAACCGTCACCACCAAGGCTTCAAAACCAGCCTGTTCAGCGCGCTGCACCAACTCTTTGGTGAAACCTCGGTCATGCAGCATATAGAGCTGAAACCACAGCGGGCCTCGGCTGGGTTCGTTCAAAATGGCTTGTGCGACAGACTCCAGTGCCACGCTGGACTGGGTACTGAGCACCATGCCAGCCCCCAGCGCGGCGGCGGCGTGGGCCGTGGCCAGTTCGCCATCGGGGTGGGCCATGCACTGGTACGCCACGGGGGCCAGCAAAATGGGGTGTGCCAAGGTTTTACCCAGCAGCTCCACACGGGTGTGACCACCAGCCAGGGGCTGCAAGATGCGCGGATGCAACTGCAGGCCGTCCCACGCACTGCGGTTGCTTTGCTGGGTGATTTCGTCGCCTGCACCACCACTAAAGTAGGCCCAGGCATTGTCATCAAGCCTGGTTCGCGCATGGCTCTCATGGTCGGCCAGCGTGACCACGCCAGGGGGAATCGTGGCAATCTTGGGGATAGACATCATCTTAAGAATCGGCCCACATGCGCAACAGGTTGTGGTAAATGCCGGTCAACGCCACGGTCTCTGGCGTTTCGCCATACTGGTTACGCAGGGTCTGAATATTGCTATCCAAATCAACCAGAATACGGCGCTGCTCGTCGCTGCGCACAATGCTTTCTATCCAGAAAAAACAGGCCAGCCGGACGCCACCGGTCACCGGCGTCACCTGATGCACGCTGGTGCCGGGGTACAAGACCAGATCGCCCGCAGGCAGCTTGACGCGTTGCTCGCCGTAGGTGTCGTGCACCACCAGCTCACCGCCCTCATAGGTGTCAGGGTTGGATAAAAACAAGGTGCCTGAAATATCGGTGCGCACGCGCTGGCCGCTGTCAGGTGCAAAGCGGATGGCGTTGTCGATGTGGGGGCCGTAAGCGTTTGCAGACTGTCCATAGCGATTGAAGCGCGGTGTGAACAGCTTTTTGGGCAGCGAGGCTGAGAAAAAAGCAGGGTGACGGTCTAAAGCCTTGAGCACCAAGGCGCGCAAGGTCCGCGCCACCTCGCCTTCATGCGACAACTGGGCGTTGTTTTTCACCAGCGCGGCTTGCGTGCCCGCGCTGGCGCGGCCATCGCTCCAGGGTGCCTCCGCCAGCAGGTCTTGCGCATAACGCACCTCCACGGCCGTCAGTACCTGTTTCAGATGTTGCAGCATGACCCGACTTTTCCTTTTACTTTAAAACTTTACAGAGGCTGTGAGCGCAAACACACGGCCCGCACCTGGAATGTAATGCCCAGTGTAAAGCGCATCGGCATACAGCTTGTTGGTGACGTTGCTGACGTTGGCTTTGAAGGTGTAGCGGTCAAAGGTGTACTCGGCCATCACATCAGCCGTCACAAAGCTGGGGGCGGACCAGCCGGGGTTGCGATTCGGCGTTTGCTCGCTGCGCAAGTTCAAACCACCACCGACATGCAATTGCGGGGTGATTTGGTAAGTCGTCCATACCGTACCGCTGTGCTTGGGTGTGAGTGAGGAACGCGTCCCCGCACCCTCCGCCACACCAGCGACCGAGCCCGGTGCGCCAATGTCGATGTTGGCAATCGGGGTGAAGGCGTAAGAGCCGTAGACTTCCCACTCTTTGGTCAGCTTACCGGTGGCATCCATCTCAAAACCCGCCGTGTGCCGCTTGCCCGAGAGCAAGGCTTGCGTTGCGGCGGAGTCTGGGTCGCGATTCCGTTCGTTGTTTTTGATGCCGTAAAACAAAGCCAGACGGGTGGTGAAGCGCTTGTCTTCCGAGTCCAGCTTCGCGCCCAGCTCATAGTTGACGCTACCTTCTGGCGGTGTGTTGGCGGTCTGGTTGTCGTACTGGTAGGTGTCGCCCGAGGTGTTGAACGAGGTACCGTAAGAGAAGTGGAACGAGCTCAGCGGGGTCGGTTGGTACAGCTCACCCAAGCGTTGGCTGAGCAGCGTGTCGGAGCGTTCGTTGAGCGCGGCGGCGGTCGTGGTGGCTGCAGCGGCGGTGTATTTGCCTTTGAAACTGTCCAGGCGCAAGCCACCTAGCACTTTCCAGGCAGGTGCGACTTGCACCATGTCCTGCACGTAGACGCCAACAGCTTCTGCGTCAAAAGTACGCCCAACGCTGAGAACGCGCTTGCTTTCATCGACGCTGGCACCGTCATTGGGCGTCCCGAGGGTGGTGTTGGCTTTCACTAAAGTACCCGTCGCGTTGTAGTTGCGAAACTTTTCATGCGCGTAGTCAACTCCGGTCAGCATTTCATGCTTCACACCTAAGCTGTCAAATTTGCGGCTGTAATCGCTTTGCAGATAGGTGGTCTGCATGTCCTGGATTTTGTTGTTGGTGCCACGGCACAGCACCGAGCCATCCGTCAGCGGCCCAAACAACGCCGTCTGGCGCGTCGTAGTGGAGCCCGGCACAAACGCCGCCCTGCAACTGCTGCCATCGGCGTTGGTCGGCTGCAGACGGATGGCGCTGGCGCGCTGGTCGCGGTCATATGAGCCTTGACGAGCGCTGGTTTTCAGCTCGCTGCCGTCTTCAAACCGGTGCGTATGGCTAATCGTTGCGGTTTTTGCACCACCGTGGTTGTAATCGCTTCCCATGCCGTAGTAGGCGCTGGGGTCCAGCTGGGTCATCAAACCCGCATCGGTGGCGGTGCTGGTGGCACGAACCCACGGTATGCCGTAGTTCATGCCATTCTTGTTGTCCAGGTAGTACAAGCCGACTGAAAACTCATCGGCTGTCCCAATGCCCCAGCGGTAAGCGCCAGCCACGCCTTTTTTGTCAATGCTGCTGCCCGAACCGTTGTTGTCGGCTTGGGTCGCCATGGCGGTGATGCGCAAAGCGGCGTTCTCGCCGGTCTGGATGTTGAAATCACCCACGGCGCGTTTGTAGTTGTGGCTACCAACGGTCACATCAACGGAGTTTTCATCCATCAAACGCGGCGGTTTGCTCACCTGATTCACAGCGCCACCGGTGGAGCCACGGCCAAACAACATGGATGCGGAACCGCGCAGCAGATCAATGCGGTCGTTATTGAAGGTGTCGCGGTCATAAAACGCGGGGTCGCGCATGCCATCTACAAAGATATCACCGGTGGCAGCCAATGAAAAACCGCGCAAACGGATATCTTCTTCGCCACCCTCAGCCGCCAGAAAAGTGATGCCTGCGGTGTTGTGCAAAGCTTCTTTGAGTGTGTCCAGATTACGGTCATCAATCAACTTTTCCGTCACCACGGTGATGGACTGAGGAATATCGCGCAGCTCTTGATTGCCTTTGCCAATGCGGGTTTGAGTGGCACGCAGCGTACCTTTCCCCTCCGGCTCGATGGCTTTTTCTTTCACCACAACGGGAGCGAGTGTTTTTTCGGCAGTTGTCGTGACTCCTGTCGTT
>JASJPN010000175.1:0-559 GCA_031426635.1 Polaromonas sp. | reverse complement strand
CAGAACAACTGCAGCCGCAATGGGTAACAAGGGGACGCGCGCACCAGCGCATTGCGTGCGGGGTTTGATTGAAAGATGAGCCAAGAGAACCTCCATTTAAGAAACAGGACAACCGATAAGTAACAATTGGCTGGATTGTATATTAAATGAGAATGATTCGCAATTACATTATTGAGTTGTTTTGACGCTGCATTCAATCCTCAAATGTGCCCATGAACGGCGCAGATTCCTTGAAGCACACCAGAGTGCGGGATAATACCTAGTTACGCTCTTGGCTTCAATTTCTCTCCCCCCATGATTACTCTAAAAAACGTGGTGCTGCGTCGCAGTGCCAAAGTCTTGCTCGACAACGCCTCTGTGACCATCAACCCCGGTGAAAAAGTCGGTTTGGTGGGGCGCAACGGCGCCGGTAAATCGACCCTGTTTGCGCTTTTGAATGGCACGCTGCACGAAGACGGCGGCGAATACTTCATCCCCAGCCAGTGGCGCATGGGCCAGGTAGCGCAGGACATGCCCGAGACCGAGCAAAGCGCGACGCAGTTTGTGATTGATGGTGACA
>JASJPN010000174.1:0-10901 GCA_031426635.1 Polaromonas sp. | reverse complement strand
TTCGCAGACCGTGGTGAGCGTCCCGCCTTCGAGGACCGTGGCCCGCGTCTGGGTGACGCCGCCTTCCGCGCGCAACGTGACGCTTTGGAGCACGCGCAGTTGGCGCTCAAAAAATTGGCCGCACAGGCGCATGGTGAGGTGTTGGTACAACTGCTGGATGCCTGGAAAACCCGCGATGCCGCCAAAATGCCAAGTGCGCAGGACATGGGCAAACAATTGCCCGCCAACGCCCGCACCGTTTGGTCGGCTGCGATTGGGGCAGCGCCTACTGGCAAGCCTGCGGATGCTGAAACTGCCTTGCTGCGCCTGGAAATGGCCGCTGAGTTGCCCACACCGGCAGATCATTTGGCCGCTAGGCGCATGTTGCAATTGCAGCTGCTGACCAAACGCAACGACCCCACTCCTGCGCAAACCTGGACGCAAGATGCTGCAAAAGTGCTGGCCAGTGCTTTTGACGACAGCGCGGCGCGGCGTGTGCAAAACGTGCTTAAAGTACTGTTGAAGCGCTAATCGAGCGCCGCAAAGTAAAGGCAAAACTGCGTTATGGGGCCATGAAGCCGCATATTCTTGTCATTGGCGCAGGCATCGGTGGCTTGGGTGCTGCGTTGGCTTTGGCACGTACTGGCGTTCAAGTGACGGTGCTGGAGCAAGCCGCCGCCTTTGGCGAGGTGGGCGCAGGGGTGCAAATCAGCCCGAATGCTTTTGGGGTCTTGGCTGGCTGGGGGCTGGGTGAGGCGCTGCACCAAGTCGCTAGCTTCCCCCGGGCTGTACAGGTCCGCGATGCTTGGACGGATCGATTACTGGGGCAGTTAGCACTGGGCGGCGTGGGGGGGGCGGCGTGTGCCCGATACGGTTTTGACTACGCCACCATCCATCGTGCCGATTTGCATCACATGCTGCTCAATGCCGTGCGCCAGCAAGCGCGGGTGACTTTGCGGTTGAATGCAAAAATGGTGGCTATGTCAGAGTCCGATCAGGCTGTACACGTCACGACCGAGCAGGGCGACACCTTCGCGGCAGACGCATTGATTGGCTGCGACGGGCTGTGGAGCCGGGTGCGGCAGCATGTGCTGTCTGGGACGGTGTTGGATACACCGTCGCTCGCCACAGGGCATGTCGCCTGGCGGGCGTTGCTGCCGATAGGTAGGGTGCCGCCCGAGTTGCCATCTGAGGTCGTGACCGCCTGGTTGGCCCCGCACCTGCACATCATTGCGTACCCCGTGCGCCATAGCCAGTTTTTGAACTTGGTCGTGGTGACGCAGGGTGCCAACCACCCAGCGGACACCCCCAATCCGCAAAGCTGGAGCCGCGACGCGACTGGTTTGAGCCCGCTAAATACCATGGAAAATAGCACTCAGTCAGCGTATTCATTACCTCTTGTGCTATCAAATTTATTGCAAAATGTCACTGAAACGGGCGGCGGCTGGACCCGCTGGACGCTGTTTGACCGTGACCCGATGCGCTCCAGTCTGGAGATGGCGCACCCCGACCACCCCAGAATGGCTTTGCTGGGCGATGCCGCACACCCGATGCGCCCTTATTTGGCCCAAGGCGCGGCCATGGCGCTGGAGGACGCGCAGGCTTTGGCCCTTGCCATACAAAGTTCGGCGAATGATTTACCTGCTGCGTTGCAGCAATATGCCCAATCTCGCTGGCAACGCAACGCCCACGTGCAAGCACGGTCACGCCGCAGTGGTCAAATTTTCCACCTCACCGGCCCGCTGCGCTGGGCGCGCAATGCCGCGATGGCGGTGCTGGGGCAGCGTTTGATGGACCTGCCTTGGCTGTATCGGGGTCCATCGGCGCCGCATAGCACAAGTTGATGGCTTCAATCAGCTGGTCAGTGTGTCTTTCCTGCCAAGCAGAACCGGTAGAATCAACGTTTTAACAGCCTGTCATAAATTGCCATGTCCGCTTGGGTGCTTCCAGACCACATTGCCGATGTTCTGCCGTCCGAGGCCAGGCACATCGAAGAACTTCGCCGCAGTTTGCTGGATGCCGCCCGTGGCTATGGCTACGAGTTGGTGATGCCGCCGCTACTTGAGCACCTTGAATCCTTGCTTACCGGCACCGGCGAGGCGCTGGATTTGCAAACCTTCAAGCTGATCGATCAACTCTCAGGCCGCACGCTGGGTCTGCGCGCTGACACCACGCCGCAGGTGGCGCGTATTGACGCGCATTTGCTCAATCGTACGGGTGTGACCCGTCTGTGCTACTGCGGCCCGGTGCTGCATACTCGCCCTGATCGTCCCAACGCGACCCGCGAGCCGCTGCAGTTTGGTGCTGAAATTTATGGTCACGCGGGGCGTGAGGCGGACCTGGAGGCGCTGCTGTTGGCGCTCGATTGCCTCAAAGTGGCCAAGGTGGACCAGCTCAGTGTCGATATGTCAGATGCGCGGATTGTGCGGTATTTGTTGTCTGAGGCGAGTCTGCAAATCGCCCTGCCTGCCGAGCAACTGAGTCAAATCCACGCCGCTATAGCGGCCAAAGATGCCAGTGAATTGGCCGGTCTAACCAAATCCTTTCCCGTCGCCGCGCGCAACAGCTTGTTGGCCCTGGTGCAGCTCTATGGCGATGAAAAAGTCCTGGATGAAGCCGAAAAGGTGCTCCAGCCAGCGATAAATATCAGCCGGGCGCTATTGAATTTGAGATGGCTGGCGAGTCAGCTTGGCGACACCAAAGTCACTTTTGACCTCGCAGAACTCAGCGGCTACGCCTATTACAGCGCCGCTCGTTTTGCGGTTTACGCCCAAGGCGCGCCGGATGCGCTCGCACGTGGAGGCCGCTACGACGAAGTTGGCGCGGTGTTTGGCCGCACCCGGCCGGCCGTAGGTTTTAGTTTGGATGTCAAGGAGTTGGTCAGTGCCGTGGAGCCACGCCCTTTGCGAGCCGCTGTTCGCGCTCCGTGGGGTGAGTCGGCCGACTTGCGCGCAGCCATTGCCCGTTTGCGTCGTTGTGGCGATACCGTGGTGTGTGTGCTGCCCGGCCACGAGAGCGAAGTTGACGAGTTTGACTGTGACAGTGAGTTGATTTTGGCGGCGGGGCAATGGGTTGTCCAGGCGATTTAAGACGTTTTAACCCTTATTCAAACAATTTTAGTATCAAGTAAGTGCAGATAGAGAAAATTCAGACATGAGCAATACAAACAAGCAGGCAGGTCGTAATGTTGTCGTCGTCGGCACCCAGTGGGGCGATGAGGGCAAAGGCAAGTTGGTCGATTGGCTGACCGAGAGCGCTGGCGGCGTGGTGCGCTTTCAGGGCGGCCACAACGCGGGGCACACTTTGGTCATCAACGGTGTCAAAACGGCGCTGAATTTGATCCCCAGTGGCATCATGCGACCCGGTGTGAAATGCTACATCGGTAACGGGGTTGTGCTGTCAAGCGCGCATCTGCTCAAGGAGATCGAAGGACTCGAGGCTGCAGGCGTTGAAGTGCGCTCGCGTCTGCGTGTGAGTGAGGCTTGCCCGCTGATTTTGCCTTTCCACGCTGCGCTGGACGCAGCGCGTGAAGCGATGCGCGGCAAAGACGGCGCTGAAAAAATAGGCACGACCGGCAAAGGCATTGGCCCAGCGTACGAAGACAAAATCGCCCGCCGCGCCCTGCGCGTACAGGATTTGAAGCACCCCGAGCGGTTTGCCGCCAAATTGCGCGATTTACTCAGTTTGCACAACCATGTGCTGACCACCTATCTGGATGCGCCTGCTATTGAATTTGAAGCGGTTTATGAAGAGTCTATGCGCCACGCCGAGATGATCAAGCCTATGATGGCAGATGTCTCGCGGGAGCTGAATGAGGCTCACAAAGCCGGTATCAATTTGTTGTTTGAAGGCGCACAGGGCACGCTTTTAGACATCGACCACGGCACTTACCCCTTTGTCACATCGAGCAACTGCGTCGCCGGTAACGCGGCGGCTGGTTCAGGTGTGGGGCCTAATTTGCTGCATTACATCTTGGGTATCACCAAAGCCTACTGCACCCGCGTCGGTGGCGGCCCGTTCCCAACTGAGCTGGAATGGCAAAAAGAAGGCACACCGGGTTACCACATGAGCACGGTGGGCGCAGAACGAGGCGTCGTGACTGGACGCTACCGCCGCTGTGGTTGGTTTGACGCGGCACTCCTCAAGCGCTCCGCCCAAGTCAACGGCTTGACCGGCTTATGCATCACCAAATTGGACGTGTTGGACGGCCTGAGTGAACTCAAACTCTGTGTTGGCTACCAGCTGGATGGTGAAACGATTGATTTGTTGCCCATGGGTGCTGACGACATTGAGCGCTGCACCCCGATTTACGAGACGTTGCCCGGCTGGACAGATTCGAGTGTGGGCGTGACCGACTACGACAAGCTCCCCGTCAATGCCAGGCGGTATTTAGAGCGGATTGCACAAGTCACCGGCGTGCCGATTGATGTGATCTCGACCAGTCCAGACCGCGATCATACGATCATGATGCGGCACCCGTTTTTGGTGTAAATGGTGGTACCCAATTATTTGTAACGTTCAAATGGCATGCAGGCAATGTATTGCATGCTTTTTTAGCTATTAAATTAGTAGCAGTGTGAGGAAAAAATGAGAGAAAAAAAGCGATGTTAACTGAAGACGGCAAACACCTGTACGTGAGCTATGACGAGTACCGCAACCTGATTGAAAAACTCGCCATCAAGATTTACCAATCCGACTGGCAGTTCGACACCATTTTGTGCCTCGCTCGCGGCGGTATGCGCCCAGGCGATATTTTGTCTCGTGTCTTCGGCAAACCTCTAGCCATCATGTCCACCAGCTCCTACCGCGCCGAAGCAGGTACGCAACAGGGCAATCTGGACATTGCCCGCTTCATCACCACTCCCAAAGGTGAAATCGCCGGTAAAGTGCTGTTGGTGGACGACTTGGCCGACACCGGACACACCCTGATGGCGGTCATTGAGCAACTGAAAAATAACTACACCGCCATCACCGAGATGCGCAGTGCTGTACTCTGGACCAAAGGCATCTCGTCTTTCGAGCCTGATTATTCGGTTGAATTTTTGCCCACCAACCCGTGGATTCACCAGCCGTTTGAGGGCTACGACTCGACGCGGCCTGAGCAGTTGATTGCGAAGTGGTCGGTATAAACCTGTGTCCATGAGTTGAGCCGTTTGCTGGCTTCGCGCTAATATCAGGCCATGTCCAGCCAAACTACCCAACTCATCCATCATCCCTACCAGCCCCCTGAGGGCTATGCCGCACCGCAGCCGGGTGTGTTTAAGGCATCGACCATCTTGTTCCCTAGCGTTGCCGCCATGCGCGAGCGCTACCACGATGAGCTGGGGCACCAATACACCTATGGCACCAAAGGCACGCCCACCACGTTTTTGTTAGAGGAGCGCCTGTGTACCTTGGAGGGCGGCTTGTATTGCAGTTTGGTGCCCAGCGGCTTGGCAGCGATTGCCCTGGTGAATTTTGCGTTGCTCAAGGCGGGTGACGAGGTCTTGCTGCCCGACAACGTCTACGGCCCGAGCAAGACGCTGGCGGAAGGTGAGCTGGCCAACTTTGGCATCGGTTACCAGTTGTATGACGCGATGAATCCGTCGGATTTGGCCGCCAAAATCAGTGCTAATCCGCATGTAAAGACCAAGTTGGTCTGGCTGGAAGCGCCCGGCTCGGTGACGCTAGAGTTCCCGAATTTGCCAGAACTGGTGCGAATTTGCAAGGCCACAGCCCAGGGCGATGGCCAGCGTATTTTTACCGCTTTGGACAACACCTGGGGTGCTGGCATCGCGTTCAGCCCGTTTGATGTTGATCAAGCGGCGCTGGGCTTGGGCGTTGACATTTCCGTCCACGCGCTGACCAAATACCCCAGCGGTGGTGGCGATGTGCTGATGGGCAGCGTGATCTCGCGCGACGCAGAGCTCAACACCAGCATCAAACGTTGCCACATGCGGATGGGTTTCAGTGTGGGCTTGAATGACGTAGAGACGATTTTGCGCGCACTGCCCAGCATGACGCTGCGCTACAAGGCGCATGACGTCGTTGCGCGGGCGTTGGCGCGCTGGTGTCAAGACCGGCCAGAGGTGGTGCAGGTGCTGCATCCAGCGCTGGCAGGATCGCCGGGTCACGAACACTGGCTGGCGCTGTGCCACGGCGACAACAGCGACGATGCCCTGTCGGGTGGCGCACACAGCGCAAACGCGGGCTGTGCAGCCGGTCTGTTCAGCATCATGCTGCATGAGCGTTACAGCCCGGCCCAAGTCGATGCGTTTTGTGATGCTTTACAGGTTTTTAAAATCGGTTTCAGTTGGGGCGGACCCATGAGTTTGGTGATGCCGTACAAGGTGCGGGCGATGCGCAGCCTGCGCGCAGCCAACGACCCTGCCGCGCCTGCCCATTTGGCAAAAGGCACCTTGGTGCGATTTTCTGCCGGTTTAGAAGCGGTTGAAGATTTGCAGGCAGATTTGGAGCAGGCCATGCGCGTTGTGTTAGCCTGATTTACTGTTAAAGTCAGTCTAACTCGTTATATTTAATTTACCTGAAAGAACACCTTGGCAACTCCCAATTACGGCTTTGAAAAACGCCAAAAAGAACTCGCAAAGAAGAAGAAAAAAGAGGAAAAACTCAAGATGAAGTCTGAGCGCAAGGTGGGCGAGCCGCACGAGGACGACTCGCAGAACCCCGAGCAGCCCGGCGATCAGACTGACGTTGTGCCTGCTGATCCGGTTTAAATCTGGCTTGCATGCGGCTTAAGAGGCCAACTCAGAGGCGGGTCGACGCGCGTTTTTAGCAGTTTATTTTCGTCATTGCCATCTTTCAGCATGAACGCCGTCTATCAACGGCGTTTTTTCATTCCCCCATGTTGAGCCAGCCTGATTTGCTCAATGGCTCGCTGTCCCGCTGCAAAACCAGCGGCGATGAGTTGGGCGCGGTTGTTGAAGTCCGACCCTGAGAATTGGCCCACATTGGGCTTGATCAGCACATCGGCTTTTTGCCCCTCCAGCTTGGCGATTGATAGGCCCATGATCTCAAATGACTGCATCACAATCTCATAAATGCCAGCCGCATGGGCGTTGTGCGGGGCAGCACCCACATCCACCGCCACGACAAACTCGGCACCCATCTGGTGCGCCACCGACACCGGCAGGGGGCTGCTAATCGCGCCGTCCACCAACTCCAGACTGTTGATCGTCATCGGTAAAAACACGCCCGGCATGCTGCTGGATGCGCGCACCGCCTGACCCGCATCGCCGCTTTTGAGTTGCACCGAGTCACCGGTTTTGAGGTTGGTTGCGGTGGCGATGAAGGGCGTTTTGAGGGCTTCAATGGGCTTGTCTTTGACAAAGTTATTGACCAGCTTTTGCAGCGCTTCGCCGGCAATCAGCCCGCGTTTGGAACTGGTTGCGGTGTCAATCACGTCCACATCGCGCACTTTCATCGCGACATCTTCCATTTGTGCGCCGGTGTAGCCCGCCGCATAAAACACGCCCACCACACTGCCTGCACTCGCACCGACGATCAAATCGGGTCGGATGCCCGCGGCATCCAAGGCCTTGATCACACCAATGTGAGCAAAGCCACGCGCCGAGCCTGCGCCCAAAACCAATGCGAGCTTGGGGCGCATGGCCCTTTGCGCGAAACTGGCGGTACCGGCAGTGGCTAGCGCTGCGCTAAGAATACGGGAAAAGCTTCGACGATTGAGCATGGGGTATTTCTTCAAAAAAGCAGGGAGGGTACAGAAAAACAGGAAGGCAGCATCCACGCGACCCTGGAATGGACACTAAAGCGGGTTCACCAAACCTTGATCCACCATCGCCTTGAGCTTGGCCAAGGCCGATTCAAAGGCATTGGCGGGTTCGCCTGCGGTGATGGTTTCAACTTTTTCATCCAGGATGACGATTTCAACGCGGCGATTCAGCGCCCGACCTTCTTCATTGTTGTTGGACATCACAGGGCGATGGAAGGAGAAACCTTCTGCCTTGAGGCGATCGGCGGGCACGCCACGCGCTTGCAGAGCATCGCTCACGACCTTCGCACGTGCTTCAGAGATGAGTTGGTTGGCCGCCAACGTGCCGACATTGTCGGTGTAACCTTCGATGACCACCTGTTTGGTGGATTTGGTTTTAATTAAGTTGGCGATCTTGTCCAAATAAGGGCCAGCAGCAACGTTGAGGTCCGTTTTGTCAAACTCGAATAACAGCACCTTGTTGAGCAACTGGATTTTCACGCCACGTGGCGTTTGGTCAATCGCAATCACGGCACTGGGCGCAGGTGGCGGCGAGACGCAGCCTGTCAGCCAACCCAGACTCAAGCCCAAGACGGCCAGCGAAGAGAATCCAAACGAACGCAGAGCTGCAAAAGACATGACACCGACCTTTAGAAAAGACGCCGTTAGAGTTGGCCGCTTGTGGCTTGATCGACGTCTCGTGCTGGGTACTACTATACACGGACTAATCCAGCAAAGACCGCGCTAATTGGGTGATGGCCGACATGGAGTGGTTTTGTGGTGCTATGATTTTTGAAGTTTTATAGAGCTTGAAGTTGCGCTGCATAGATTGCAAATAGACCGGGTCGTAGTGCTCTGTGAGCAGTTCACGCACCACCGGCTCGCATTGGTTGGCGCGCGCCTGCGCTTGCCAGGCTTGCACCACCGCTTGACCACGTGCGGCGGTCAGGGCTTCCAGGCGGCTGCAAAAAAACGCGGTGTCCTTCACAAAAAAGTCGTAGTCTTCCATCAGCAAGGCCACGCGCTCTTCCAGTGGGAGTTGCAAATTCAGGCAAGGACTGGCGCGCATTTTTTCCATCAGCGCCATGGGTACAGCCACGTTGCCGACTTTTTTGCTTTCGCTTTCCACGTAGACCGGGCGCGCAGGGTCAAAGCGCCGCAGTGCATTCCAGACACGGGTATCAAAAGCTTTTTGCGTGGGCTGGGACTGTCCGGGCAGCACGCCCAGCACCGAACTGCGGTGATTGGCCAGCGCCTCCAGATCCAGTACCTGGGGGGTGAATGGGGGTTCGGTTTGATCGCCTTTGCTTGTGAGGCCAGCCAGCGCCTGCAACAGACGCGTTTTGCCCGAACCCGTGGGGCCACAAATCACGCGAAAGTCTAGTTTGTCGACCAAGCGCGGAATGTCATCCACCAAAGCCGCTCTAAAAGCCTTGTAGCCGCCATCAATAATCGTTACTTTGAAGCCAATTTCACTCAAAATCAAAGACAGGGAGCCACTGCGCTTGCCACCACGCCAGCAGTAGGTCAGGGGTTTCCAGTCGCGCGGTTTGTCGATCACCTCGCGGTTGATATGCGCTGCAATATTGGCTGCCGCCATCGCCGCGCCGCGTTTTTTGGCTTCAAAGGCATTGACTTGCTTGTACGTCGTGCCGATGTCAATGCGCTGGGCATTGTTCAGCGTGGGCCAATTGACAGCGTTTGGGAGGTGATCTTCGTCAAATTCGCCTTCTGTGCGGGCATCGATGACCGTGTCGAACTCGTCGAGGCGTTGCAAAGCATCACGCGCAGGGATAGGGGTCAAACTCATGTGGAGGAACTCAGGTTAAAAACGCACATTACTTCAGTTGTTTTTGTAGTTCAGGCCAAATATTGGCCAGGATGCGAGGCTGCGCTGCCTCTGTCGGGTGGATGCGGTCGGCCTGGAAGAGCAAGATGTACTCGGGCGAATCAGCCACACCTTTGAGCATGAAGGGCACTAAGCCCACGTTATTGCCGACTTTGTTCGCCTTGGCGACTTTTGCAAACGTAGCGCTGAATTGCCGGGTGTAGTCGGCCCCGTAGTTGGGTGGGATTTGCATGCCCATCAACAGCACTTTAGCACCAGATTTCAGGGCCGTTTGCGTCATGGCGTTCAAATTGTCCTCCGTCATGGCAATCGGCAGACCACGCAAAGCGTCGTTAGCGCCCAGTTCGATGATCACGTGGGTAGGGTGGTGCAGGTCTAGCAAAGGCGCTAAGCGGGAGCGCCCGCCCGAGGTGGTGTCGCCGCTGATGCTGGCGTTGATGATGCTGAATTCAGCTGTAGCCGGCGTATTCGTTGCATGAGGTGCTATATTTTTTGTAGTATTTTTGACGTTTTTAGTCGCTTTGACTGACTCTGCCATGCGGTTTTCCAGCAGGGTTACCCAGCCTGTGCCGCGTTTGAGGCCATACTCCGCACTGAGGGAGTCGCCTATAACCAAGACGCGTGGCGCTGGTTTGGACGAAGAAGCCGCGGTAGCCGCCTTGCTGGATGCAGGACTCGCCACTAAATAGAGGGCCAAGCCTGCATATAGCAAAAGCGCGTTGAACGTGTTGTAAGTGTTGAAGCGTAATTTAGAAAGAGTTTGCATGAATCAGTCCATTATTGCGGTAGAGCATGTGTTCAAGTCGGTTACAGATTCAACCGGTACGCTAGACATTTTGCGCGATATTCATTTCCAGCTCGCCGCCAAGGAAACTTGCGCTATTGTCGGTGCTTCCGGCTCGGGCAAAAGCACGCTCCTGTCCATCATCGCCGGACTGGACACGCCCACCCGTGGCACCGTGCGGCTGCGTGGGCAGGACATTTTTGCGGTCGATGAAGACGCCCGCGCCGCGTTGAGGGCGCAAAGTGTGGGCTTCGTGTTCCAGAGTTTCCAGCTCATGGGCAACTACAGCGCCCTGGAGAACGTCATGCTGCCGCTGGAACTGGCAGGCCGCAAAGACGCCCGCAAAGCTGCCACCGAGATGCTGGCCCGCGTGGGGCTGAGTTCCCGCCTGAACGCCTACCCCAAGGTGCTCAGTGGCGGCGAGCAGCAGCGCGTCGCCCTGGCGCGCGCCTTCGTCGTCCAGCCCTCAGTTTTACTGGCCGATGAGCCGACAGGCAGTTTGGACCACGCCACGGGGGAGACGATCATGAAGCTGATGTTTGAGCTGAATGCGGAGTTGGGTACCACCCTGGTACTCG
>JASJPN010000173.1:6920-11118 GCA_031426635.1 Polaromonas sp. | reverse complement strand
ACGTCCGCAAAGGTGGTTTTAACGACCGTTTTGCAGGCGGCAATGACCGCAGTAGCGGCAATGCTGGCTTTGCGCCTCGCGGTGATTCCGCCCCTCGTGGCGACTTTGCTCCCCGTGGTGACTTCGCTCCGCGCAAAGACTTCGCTCCGCGTGGTGATTTTGCCCCTCGTGGCGACTTTGCTGACCGCAAGCCAGCATTCTCCAGGCCTGGCTTTGCCAAGCCATCGTTTGCCAAGCCTGCTGCAAAACCTGGCAACGGCGGCAAAGTGTTTGTGCCACGCGATATGGCCAAGGCGCGCACCGCTCGCGCCAAGTAATGAGCTCTCCCGCCCTCTCCGTTGGTTCGGAGGGTCGGACGCCCTAAAAAGCCTGCGAGTGGCAACACTCGCAGGCTTTTTTACATCTGGCGATCTAACTTTACCCCCGACGGCCTTGCAACATCGATCGCATGTCTTGTAGCGACACGGCGCTTTGCTCGCTTAGCTTAACTCTTGGCATGGGTTTCATGGCATGGCCGTAAATCACCTCAAACGTCAGTTTCAAGCGCCCACCCTCCTGTGGGTCGGCTAAATACGTCGTTAAAGCGGCTTCTAATTTGGCTTTCCACGCTTTGCCACGCAATGCGGCAAAGCGCTCGGGATGCAAATTACGCCCCAATTCACGCAAATCTTGCAAGAGCTTGCGTGGCGTCTCGTAGGTCAGCACAATACGTTCCATGTCCATCACCGGCTCGGCAAACCCGGTTTGTACCAGCATGTCGCCCCAGTCGTGCATGTCGGTGAACTGGTGGCTGGGTGCCGGCCAGCCCAGCAACTCGTACATGCCACGCAACTCACGCAGGGTGTCTGGCCCCAGACACGAAAACATCAAGAATCCGTCCACCGCTAAAGCTTTGTGCCACTGCGCCAGTTGCTCTTGCGGATCTAACGCGTGGTGCAGTTGCATATTGGCCCACAGCATATTCACACCCGCATCGGGCGGGGTGGTGACATGTATTTTGGGTCCACTTCCAACCCATTTTTCTAACAAGTCAGTTAATTGCCATTTTGGTTTTGCTATTAATTTTGAAGCTGCTTGAGCATGTTTTACGCTGGATTCCACGATAAAACAGTCTGCTTTTGGATAATACTTAAGCAGCTCGGCCTGTATCTGTAAGCCGCCATGCACCGCGCCCCAATGGGCCCAGCTACTGGGTTGCAGACGTATCCACTGTAGCCGCTCCGCCATGCGCCTGGCCACCTCTTCATGCAACCATGGCGACGCTGTTGGCGCCATACGCTGCCAATGCTCAAAGGCGCTGGGTGCGATGGTGGGGGGACGTTGGCTGGGCATGGGAAAGTGTGAGTCCATATGATGAGTCAATGTCGACGCGGTGTCGAAACGGTAGGTCACCTTGAGTATATTGGCTCTATGATGGGCAACATGTTTCGCCGCTTGATTCGTCACCACCTCAACCCCGCCGCACAACGGCTGCTTGGCCGTATCCCCAGTCAATGCGCGGTTTGCCGGTCTTGGCCCTCCAACGGCATGGTCTGCGAACCTTGCGTGACGCGCTTTGCACAGCCTGTGCCGCGTTGTACCGGTTGCGCGCTATCGTTGCCAGCCCCTTCCATGCCGAGTTTGCCAGAATCGTCGGGTTTGCTGGGAGCCGTGCGTTGCGGCGCTTGCCTGGTCAGACCACCCCCCTTGGATGCTTGTTTGGCAGCCGTTTCTTACGCTTATCCTTGGAATACATGCATCAGCAGCTATAAGTTTGGTAGCCATCCGGCATGGGCGGCCACTTTTTCATTGTTACTCAAAAGCACGCCGTGGATCGAGCCTGCTATTGACCACGCCGATGTGTTGATTCCCGTCCCCTTATCAACACAACGTCTGCGCGAACGTGGCTTTAACCAGGCACTGGAGCTGTGCAAACATTTGTCACCAGAAAAAACCGATGCCCAATTCTTGCTGCGCATCAAAGACACGCCGGCGCAAAGTGCCTTGACCCGCTCTGAACGGCTAAAAAATGTTGCCACTGCGTTTACCGTGGAACCCTTGCGAGCTGCACATCTCCAAGGTAAACGCGTCGTCTTGGTCGATGATGTGATGACCAGTGGTGCCACCCTGTTTGCCGCAGCCAAAGCCCTGCGCTTGGCCCAGGTCAGCCACATCACCGCAGTGGTGTTTGCACGCACGGAACCTGTCTGAGTCAGTGCAAGCGGCGGTTGTGAGGTATTGATCAGCTTAACTTGCACGACAATAGACGCATGTTTCATATCGTTCTCGTTCAACCTGAAATCCCGCCAAATACGGGCAACATCATTCGTTTAGCTGCCAATACGGGTTGCACCTTGCATTTGATTGAGCCCCTGGGGTTCTCCATGGATGACAAACACATGCGCCGTGCGGGGCTCGATTACCACGAATACGCAGAACTCAAGCGCCACGCCAGTTGGCAAGCTTTCCTGGATGACCAAACCCCCGCGTTACATCGCCTGTTTGCACTCACCACACATGGCACGCGGCTGGTGCACGCAGCCACTTTTGAAGCTGGTGACTACCTGGTTTTTGGCTCTGAAACACAAGGCCTGGCACCCGCCCTGCGTGAGTCATTCCCGCTTGAGCAACGGCTCAAACTGGCCATGCTCCCCAAGCAACGCAGCCTCAATCTGTCCAACGCCGTGGCGGTGACGGTCTATGAGGCTTGGCGACAAAACGGTTTTGCACAGCCGCCCTCTCAAGGATAGCTCCTCGTCAGTGATTGCGCCACGCAGACCGGTTTGGCAGCACCCTCGCGCTCGATAGTGACATCCCAGGTCATTTGCCGGCCTTGCTGGTCAATCGGCTCGCAAGCTACCAAGCTCAGCCGAGCGCGCAGGCGACTACCCACCAACACTGGCGACATGAAACGCACTTTATTGAGACCGTAATTGACTCCCATACGGATCTCTGTGACACGCAAAGCTGATGCAAAGAACTGCGGCAGCAACGATAGCGTTAAAAATCCATGCGCAATCGTCCCACCAAAAGGCCCCGCTTTGGCACGGTCGGGGTCGACATGGATCCACTGGTGGTCGCCCGTAGCCTGTGCAAACAGATCAATTTGAGCTTGGCTGATGGTGAGCCAGTCGCTGACGGCGACTTCTTGACCCACACAGGCGGCAAGGTCATTCAGGGTTTGGAAGGTTTTCATGCCCCCAATATAACGCCAACTTCAAAAAAACCACAGCTTGACTGTCCACTAAAATACCAACATGCTGTTTCAACCTTCGCAAACCGATGTGCGTCAATTTTTTTGCTCTGTTTATGCCAAAGCCGGTGCAGGCGTTGCCCTGGAAGCCATTGAAATCATAGCAAGTCAATGGATGAACGAACATCCTCAATACCATGCAGATTTTAGTGATGTGGACGCGGCATTACGCAAAATGCAGGAACAAGACGATGGCAGAACCAACCCGTTTTTGCATTTATCCATGCATTTGACCATCAGTGAGCAGTGCTCGATCGACCAGCCGCGCGGCATTCGGCAGGCCGTTGAGTTGCTCACCGCCAGACTCGACTCTTTACACGATGCCCACCACGTCACGATGGAGTGCCTCGGGCAGATGATTTGGGATAGCCAGCGCACTGGTTGCCCCCCTGACGGGGCCGCCTATATTGAGGCCGTGCAGCGCAAAGCGACGCACGATTGAGTTTTCGCCAGGCTAGCGCTTGCGCGCCAATCCCTCCATGGCCATCACGTAGCCGTCAACGCCGAAGCCCACAATGACCCCAGCTGCCGCGGGTGAAATGAATGAATGGTGGCGAAACGACTCGCGGGCATGAACGTTGGAGATATGCGTCTCGATCACCGGTAGCCCATCGACCCCTTTGATCGCATCATGTAGCGCAATCGACGTGTGGGTGTAGGCTCCTGGATTGAACACCACGCCTATCGTCTGTCCCGCCTTGTACAAGCGACCATATTCGTGAATTTTGTCGATCAAAACGCCTTCGTGGTTGCTCTGAAAGCAGACGACCTCCAAGCCCAGACGACGACCCGTCTCGATGCACAGGGTCTCTACATCTGACAACGTTTGATGGCCATATTGCTCCGGTTCGCGCGTGCCCAAGAGATTCAAATTAGGGCCATTGAGAATGAAAATTTTCATGAAGTGACTTCCTGTCCATTGATCAATAGGGATAGCTTAGCTGTTTTTGTCATGGTCTTTCAAAC
>JASJPN010000173.1:4930-6820 GCA_031426635.1 Polaromonas sp. | reverse complement strand
AACGAGCTGATGTATTTGGACATTTCTTTGAGTTCATTGTTTGAATACTGCTTGGCAACGCCAGCCATGATGCCGTTAGTCCGCCCCACCATCGCATTCTTTTCAGTTTTGTAGGACTTCAAAGCATAAAACAGGTAATCTGCATGCTGTCCTGCGATATTTGGGTAGCTAGGATCGATCGGTTTAGCGAAATTATCTCCGTGACAAGCGACGCAACCACCCTTCTTCAGCAGCGCATCAACTTGTGCGCTAGGCTCTTTGCTCGCCTTGGCGGGTGTAGCAGCAGCTGTTTTCACCACGCCATGTTCGCTGTAGTAAGCCGCCAAATCAGCCATGTCCTGATCGCTCAGGCTGGCAGCAATACCGTTCATGCTGCCATGTTTGCGCTCGCCTTTCTTGTAGGCATTGAGCGAAGAGATGATGAACTTGGCATTTTGCCCGGAGATCATGGGCACTTTGTAGACATCGGGAAAAGTCGTTTGATAACCCACAATACCATGGCAACCAATGCACATGGCAATCTTGCTTTGGCCAGCTTTGGCATCGCCCTTCACTTCCCCTTTAGTGTCTTGGGCACTGGCTGTGAAACTGGCAGTAAGGGTCACGCAAGCGACAGCAAAAGCGGATATCGTTGTCAACAACTTGTTCATTTTTCGAGCACAATCTGATGAATTAATAATCTAGGGGAAGTTTAAACTGCACCAATTCTGGTCAGCTAACTTTTCATTATATCCGTGACTTGTGCATTTTTTCCGCCCTCCTGAGCAAAACACCATGAAATTTCCAGGCTCCCAAAACTATGTCGCCACTGACGATTTGATGCTCGCCATCAATGCCGCGGCCACCTTGCAAAAACCGCTCTTGGTTAAAGGTGAACCTGGCACCGGCAAAACCATGCTGGCCGAAGAGGTGGCCACCGCGCTGGGCTTGCCGCTTTTGCAATGGCACATCAAATCCACCACCAAAGCGCAGCAAGGCTTGTATGAATACGACGCGGTGAGCCGGCTGCGCGACTCGCAGTTGTCAACGGTTGACGGTGGTGAGAAGGTCAAAGACATCAACAACTACATCCTCAAAGGCGTGCTGTGGCAAGCTTTCACGGCAGACCAGCCAGTGGCGCTGCTGATTGACGAAATCGACAAAGCCGACATCGAGTTCCCCAACGACTTGCTGCGCGAAATCGACCGCATGGAGTTTTACGTTTACGAGACACGCCAACTCATCAAAGCCAGGCACCGCCCACTGGTCTTTATCACCTCCAACAACGAAAAAGAACTGCCGGACGCATTTTTGCGTCGCTGCTTTTTTCACTACATCAAGTTCCCCGATGCCACGACGATGCAAAAAATCGTCGATGTGCACTTCCCAGACCTGAAAAAAGAACTGCTCAACGCCGCGATGAAGACCTTTTACGAGGTACGCAACCTGCCTGGCCTGAAAAAGAAACCATCGACCAGCGAGCTGCTCGACTGGCTCAAACTGCTGGTAGCCGAAGACATCAGCCTAGAGGCGCTGCAAAGCAAAGACGACAAAGTGGCGATACCGCCCTTGGTCGGTGCACTCCTCAAGAACGAGCAAGACGTGACGCTGTTTGAAAAACTGGTGTTCATGCAAAGCCGAAATCGTTGATTCCGCGTTAATTTCTCTTAAAAATTCAATATGGCGACTAAAAACAGCGACAAAACCCTCAAGCAACTTTTGTATGAAGGCTTAACAGATGCCATCGGATTTATGGGCGGTGCCTTCCTGTGCTACTGGGTGGGTACCCTGCTTGGTTTCAACATGGCGGTGGCTGGCAACACCAGCACCACCGGCATTGTGAGCGTGGTGGTCATGCTTCTGTGCGGTGGGTTAGGCCTAAAATTGGCACAAAGCCGGCGTAAAATATAG
>JASJPN010000173.1:0-4830 GCA_031426635.1 Polaromonas sp. | reverse complement strand
CAAACCACGTCAACCCGAACACCACAGATCCGCCTACACATCCGCCATGCTGATCGACTTCTTCTACACCCTGCGCAACGCCAAACTGCCGGTTTCTGTCAAAGAATACCTGGACTTGCTCGAAGCCCTGAAAGTGGGCGTGGTTGGGCCGAACATGCCACCAGACGAGGTCGGCGAAGGTGGCTACAACATTGACGACTTTTACTACCTCAGCCGCCTGGTGCTGGTGAAAGACGAAAAGCATTACGACAAGTTTGACCGCGCCTTCGCCGCCTACTTCAAAGGCGTGGAGATGGTGGCCGACTTCACCAAAGAAGTGCCGCTGGACTGGCTGCGCAAAAACCTGGAGCTCAACCTGACGCCCGAAGAGCGCACCAAGGTCGAGAAAATGGGCTGGGACGAGCTGATGGAGACACTCAAAAAACGCTTTGAAGAGCAAAAAGAACGCCACGAAGGCGGCAGCAAGTGGCTTGGCACGGGTGGCACCTCGCCCTTTGGCGCGAACGGCTACAACCCGCAAGGCATCCGCATTGGGCAGGAGAAAAGCCGCAACAAGAGCGCCGTCAAGGTGTGGGACCAGCGCGCTTACAAAGACTATGACGACAGCCAGGAACTGGGCACCCGCAACATCAAGGTCGCGCTGCGCCGCCTGCGCAAGTTTGCCCGGCTGGGCCATGAGGAAGAGCTGGACCTGGACGACACCATCCACTCGACTGCGGCCAACGCCGGATTTCTGGACATCAAAATGGTGCCGGAGCGCCACAACAACGTCAAAATTTTGCTGCTGATGGACGTCGGTGGCACGATGGACGAGCACATCCAGCGCGTCGAAGAGCTGTTTTCCGCGTCCAAGTCGGAGTTCAAGCACCTGGAGTTTTACTATTTCCACAACTGCGTCTATGACTTCATGTGGAAAAACAACCGCCGCCGCTTTGCCGAGAAGTTTGACACCTGGGACATCATCCGCAAGTACAACAAGGACTACAAGCTCATCTTCATTGGCGACGCCACCATGAGCCCGTATGAGATTTTGCAGCCCGGCGGCAGTGTCGAGTACAACAACGCCGAAACAGGAGCCGAGTGGCTACAGCGCCTGACCAACGCCTTCCCCAAGTTTGCCTGGATCAACCCCGAGCCGCAAGGCGTGTGGCAATACCGCCAGAGCATCAGCGTGATTCAGCAAATTGTGAACCAACGCATGTATCCACTGACCATCAGGGGGCTGGAAGAAGCGATGCGGCTGCTGAGTAAATGATGTGGGCAGTTATTTCGCCCTTCGCAAAGCCCTACAATCCACTCTCCCCTTGTAGTTCAATGGATAGAACGAGTGCCTCCTAAGTGCTAAATACAGGTTCGATTCCTGTCGAGGGGACCAATGCATGAATATGCATGAATAAATTAGGCTATAGCCAGCGTATTTATTACCTGAATAGCTATAAAAATAATAGCAATTAGCTTGAGCGAAGGGTGCGGCTAAGCAGCATCACCGGCAGCAACCCGACCAACACCAGGGCCAGGGACGGCAGTGCGGCCTCGCCCAGGCGCTCATCGCGCGCCAACTGGTAGGCTACAACAGCCAAAGTGTCGGAGTTGAAGGGACGCAGCACCAGCGTGGCGGGCAGCTCTTTCATCACGTCGACAAAGACCAGGAGTACGGCGGCAGCGGTGGAGCGTTTCAGCAGCGGCGCATGGACGCGACGCATCAAATTAAAGCCGCTGACATTCAACATGCGGGCGGAGTCATCAAAACTGCCGGGGATCTTGGCATAGCCGCTTTGCACCGACTGCAGCGCCACGCCGCTGAACCGCACGACATAGGCCCACACAATGCCCAGCGCCGTGGCCGTGACCCAATACCCCACACCCAAGGTAGGCGCTGCCGCTTGCAACCAGCCCACTGGCAACAGCAGCCCCACCACAATCACCGCGCCGGGGATGGCATAACCCACCCCGGCCAACTGCGCCACCCCGCGTGTGAGTGGGTCGGGTCGCATGCGCACCGCAAACGCCAGCAACAACGCCAATGCAACCGCCAGCACAGCACTGATACCGCCCAACATGACGCTGTTAGCCGCCCACTGTGCAAACTGGCTCCACGGCAAAACCGTATCGTCTGCGCGCAGCGACGCCAGAAAGGGCCGCAGCATGAACAGCAGCGGCAGCACAAATCCCATCAGCACCGGCAAGCCACAGACCAGCCAAGCCAACACCAAGCGCTTACCGGCCAGCCGTGAAGCTGTGAGGTTTGAATGGTCTGAACGGCCTGATCGCGTTGCGCTTGTCGCATGCACCGTCGCTGCACTTGCGCCAGCGCCCTTGGTCACCGCAAAGCGCATGCGTTTTTGCGCCCGGCGCTCTGATGTCAAGAGCACCATGACCACCACCAGCAACACGGTGGACAGTTGTGCCGCAGCGATGCGGTTGTCCATAACGAGCCAAGCTTTATAAATGCCCGCAGTGAAAGTTTGGATGCCAAAGTAACTCGATACGCCAAAATCTGCCAGGGTTTCCATCAGGGCCAGCGCCACCCCCGCTGCCACGGCTGGCCGCGCCAAGGGCAGCGCGACCTCACGGATACGGCGAGACATGGGTGCGCCCAACAAGCGCGCGGCGTCCATCAAGTGGGTGGCACGGTCCATCAAGGCCGTGCGCGCTAACAAATACACATAGGGATAAAGGCAAAAAGTGAAGACCCACGCCGCGCCGCCCACGCTACGCACCTCGGGGAAAACGCGACCCTCAACGCCCGCCATGGCCCGCACCCACGTTTGCATCGGCCCGCTGTACTGAAGAAAGTCCGTGTAGGCATAAGCCACCACGTAGGCGGGCATGGCCAGCGGCAAAAGAAGCGCCCACTCAAAAGTTTTGCGACCCGCAAAATCAAACAGCGTGACCGCCGCCGCACTGGTCACGCCCACAACCGCCACACCACAGGCAACGATGATGCACAAAATCAGCGAGGTCCACGCATATTCTGGCAACACGGTACGGCTAATTTCTTGCAGAATCTGCGCTGAGTCTGCATTCCACTGCAGCATAGACCCCAGCACCGCCAAGACTGGCAACAGAAGAATCAAGGCCAGCAGAACTAAAACCACACGCCACAAGACAAGCAACACACCGCGACCAGCCACCCCAAGCATAGCCCGCGGCTTTTGGATGTCCAATGCAAGGGCTGAAATGGGAGGAGTTTGTAAAGACATAAGAATCTAAATGCGAATTGTACGCATCTAGCGGCTACCTTTGCACTTAGCCCCTACAATTGTCATCATGTATTTAGAGGTTTCCAAACTCCAGGTTCAGTACCCCCATCGACCCCAAGCAGCTGTGGCCGGGGTGTCTTTTGGCCTGCGGGCGGGCGATATTGGCGTGCTGATTGGGCCGTCGGGCTGCGGCAAAACGACGTTGCTGCGCGCGGTAGCGGGGCTGGAACGCGCCAGCGCAGGTGAGATCAAGCTGTCGGGCGCGGTGGTCAGCAGTGATCGCGTGTTCGTTCCAGCCGAGTCGCGTCGCATTGGCATGGTGTTTCAGGATTACGCCTTGTTTCCGCACCTGGATGTGGCCCACAACGTGGCTTTTGGCATCGCCCATTTGCCCAAAGCTGAGCGCATCGCACGCGTCGCTGAGGTGCTGGACCTCGTCGGTCTGCCAGACACACAAAGCCGTTATCCACATCAACTCTCGGGCGGGCAGCAGCAGCGCGTGGCCCTGGCGCGGGCGCTGGCCCCCAAACCGCAGCTCTTGCTGCTGGACGAGCCGTTTTCCAACCTGGACGTTGATCTGTGCGAACGCCTGGCCCACGAGCTGCGAGTCATCTTGAAACATGCCAACGCCACCGCCCTGTTTGTCACCCACGACCAGCTGGAAGCCTTTGCCATTGGGGATGTGATCGGCGTCATGCACGAAGGTCTGCTGCACCAGTGGGACGATGCCTACACCCTCTACCACCGCCCGGCCACCCGCTTTGTGGCCGATTTCATTGGCCACGGCGTTTTCATGCCGGCGACGATCTGCGACCGATGCGCCCCTCCGGACAGCGCGGCCAGCAGCCAGGTCCTCGTCCACACCGCCCTGGGCGACCTGATCGACCTGGACGAATGCCCCCTGCCCAGCGCCTTTCCCAACGGCAAATGCGATGTGCTGCTGCGCGCTGACGACATCGTGCATGACGACGATGCGCCCGTCAAAGCGCAAATCGTCCGCAAAGCCTTCCGCGGCTCCGAGTTCCTCTACACCCTGCGCCTGAAAACCGGCGAAACCGTGCTGGCCCACGTCCCCAGCCACCACGACCACTCCCTGGGCGAATGGATAGGCATCCGCGCCGAAGTGGACCATGTGGTGACGTTTGAGCGAGCTGTTGAGCGGGCTGGAAATGGGAATCCGGCTTAAATCAGCATCAACATAGCCGCTAGCCGGCGTATTTGTTGCCTGAGCTGCTATCTAGTTCATAGCAAATTGGCAAAGTCCAGTTTAGGTATTTTTGACCCTTCAATTTGTACTCCAGCCGGCGTGTTTGTTGGGTTTGATGCTATGGTATTTGAGTGAAAATGGCTTGCCCGTGTTGAATGCAGTTTTCTGCTTTTTTACGTATCAAGTAACTACGCATCGTTTTTCTTAACTTGAGCTATAGTGCAATTAACATGAGCGTGTGTATCAGGCAAAAGCCATGCACACAGTCAAAGCGACTGCGTGGTTTTATGAATTTTTTATACCTGCAAAAATAAACAGCACAATCACCTCAAACGTAAGCTACAAGCCATTCTTAGGAGTTTTTAATGACCAGATTATTCCGCAGTCGCCAGATTATGTTGCAGGTTTTGCGGTATACAT
>JASJPN010000172.1:0-1522 GCA_031426635.1 Polaromonas sp. | reverse complement strand
GCTTTGTCAGCGCGGACACCGAAGCGCATTTCCGCCTGATTGAAAAGCGCCAGGGCTTGAACCTGACGCGCGAACAGATTGCGGGGTTTGAGCCTGAGATTGCCTTGGCACCTGTCAAAACAGTTGCGAATGCTGCTGCCAAGGCTGTTGAGACAGCTGCTGTAGACGCGCCAACCGCCCCCAATCATCCTAAAAATGGTGGCATCAAGGGCAAACGCCCCAGCAAAAAAGACAAACTGCGCGCTGCAGCAGCGCGCGGGCATGGTCAGGGGGAATCAGATTAGTCGTTCTTGATGCCACGCATCTGAATGATGCCGCCGAGCAAGGCGGTGTCGGACTTGATGCGGCTGGCGAGTCCCTCCGAAGAGGTGCCAGCCACTTGCCACCCCTGCGCAAAGAGTTTTTTCCTGATATCGGGTGAGCGTGCAATCTCGCTGAACAAAGCTGAGAGCTTGGCGATGACGGGTTTGGGCAGCGAGCTGGGCCCGGCAACGGCATTCCAGATTTCAAGGTTGAAATCACGTATTTCGGCTTCACTCATGCTGGGTAATTCAGGTACCAAGGGGCTGCGTCCGCTGGAGGTGATGCCGATCGCGCGTAGTTTTCCGGTTTTGATTTGTGCATTAGCCAGTGCGGGTGGCAGCATGGACATTTGAAGTTGGCCGCCCAGCAACGCCGTGGCCACTTGCGGGTACCCAGGGTAGGGTACATGCACGGGGTCAATGCCCACCTTGCCCTTGAGCAATTCCATGCCAATGTGACCCACGGTACCAACGCCAGGCGAGCCGTAGCTCCACTTGTTGCCTGCATTGCGAGCTGCTACAAAAAATTCTTGCGCATTGGCACCAGGGGCATTCAACGGTGCAACCAGTACGAGGGGCGAAAAACCGATCAGACTGATGGGGGCAAGGTCTTTGAGCGGGTCGTAGCTGAGTTTGGGGTTGAGTAATTTGGCAATGGTCATGTTGCCGTTGATCATCAAGCCAATGGTGTGATTGTCCGTGGCTTTGGCTACATAGTCAGCGGCGATGTTGCCACCCGCACCCACTTTGTTCTCCACCACGACGGGTTGCCCCAAGGCCCTCGATAGTGGCTCGGCCAGGGTGCGTGCGGTCAAATCAGGCGATGAGCCAGCCGGGAAACCAACGATGATTCTGACCGTTTTGGTCGGCCAGGCCGTGTCGCCGAGTTTTTTCGTTTGGGCCAAAGCAAACACAGGTGCGCTGCTCAAGGCAACAGCCAGGGCAAGAGTCGTCAAGCGGCGTTGTGAAAAGTAGGTACGTGTCAAGAGGGACTCCGAAAAAAATTAGTTTATTCTCTCAGTCTAGCTTAGCTTTCATGGCTTTCATGGCTTTCTTGTGACCTGGGTCTAAAATTCAATTGAAACAACACAAGGGGCAAAGCATTTGTATGGATATTCGTATTGGTGAGGGCTGGGATGTACACGCCTTGGTAGCAGGGCGTAAACTCGTCATTGGCGGCGTGGTGATTCCACACATCACCGGTTTGCTGGGGCATTCCG
>JASJPN010000171.1:0-1883 GCA_031426635.1 Polaromonas sp. | reverse complement strand
CTGAAATGTGCCTCACGGGTGAGCCGGTCACAGCGCAGCAGGCGCTGGCGATGGGTTTGCTCAATCACGTCAGTGACAGCGAGGGGTTAGATGCTAAATTACAATGGCTGCTGGACCGTTTACTGGACAAATCCCCCGCGGCGATCCGGCGTGGCATTTACACCATGAAGAAAATCGAGGCCATGGCGTTTGAAGAAGCCATGTCATTCACGGAAAGTCAAATTGCCCTGTTCACCTTGACCGAAGACGCCAAAGAGGGGCAGCAAGCCTTCAAGGAAAAGCGCAAACCGCAGTGGCTTGGGCGGTGAAAAAATTGTGTGGCTAGAGGCCGGGCATGTCAGCAACTAGCGCCAAATTTTATGTAACGCTGTCCAGGCACTTGCAATGACTGGCTCACTGAGGCGCGACTTTAAACACACAAATGTCAAATCACAATCGAGGTGCACTCGGTCGGCAATCACCAACCCGCGCTCTTGGACCTCCCGAATGGCAATGGCATCTCGGACTAGCGAAAGGCCAACCCCTGATCTGACCAGATCCAGCATGGAGGCTTCTTGGTCCACGAGTGCCACGCGGTGGGGGTCGACGCCCAGCGGAGAAAAAACGTCATGCAGCATGCGATGATGAGCCGATGCAGGTGGTGTGGCCAGCCATGGTAGCGCTGCCAGTTCCTTCCAGTCCCGTCCTAAAACTTGCTCGCCCCAGCCTGCAGGCGCTAAGATTCGGTAAGTAAAGCGGGATAAAATTTTGACTTCAACCTCCTCAGCGGCACTGGTTTTGTTTGTTGAATACTGTGGTGGTGGTTGGGTGACAATTGATTTGGGCGAATCAAGATAAAAGCCGACATCTAACTCACCCTTGAGTACTTGTGCCAAAACATTTCCGCTCATGCTTTGACGCAGTTCGGTTTCAATCTGCGGGGCTGATTCAACCAGTTCCTTCAAAAAAGCGCCTAGCCGTGTGAATTCAGGATCCAGGATAGTGCCGATTCGCAGTCGTCCACGCACCGTACTGTGTAAACACGAGGCAGCTCGGTCAAAGTCAGCCAGCGACGACAATACTTTTTCGGCTTGCGGGAGTAGAGCGGCACCATCGCGTGTGAGTGCCAGCCCATGCGGTGTGCGGGTGAAAAGTTTGAGTCCCTTGCTGCTGGCCAAGCTTTTGAGCTGCAAACTGATGGCGGGTTGGCTGAGGTGCAGCTTAAGGGCTGCTCGCGAAACGCTGCCCTCGCGCGCCACAGTCACAAAAGCATGCAAGGTTTGTAGATCAGTCAGACTAGCCATATTTGCATGATTTATATCAGTGATTTATCGAAATCATTGGCAATACTTCTTTAGATTAGTGATACTTGCGCACTTTAGTTGAATTTTTACAGGATTTTTATCATGAGCATGACAAATATTAGACAAATTGCCCATTACATTGGTGGCAGCCATGCTACAGGTGCGCTTGGCAGACAGCAGGATGTATTCAACCCGGCCACGGGTGCCGTCTCCGGCCAGGTGGCGCTGGCCGATCGTTCGGTTGTTGACAAGGCCGTCGCCGCAGCCCAAGCGGCCTTTCCCGCCTGGTCAGACACGCCGCCGCTGCGCCGGGCGCGGGTGATGTTCAAGTTTCTGGAACTGCTCAATGCCAATAAAGACAAGCTGGCGCACCTGATCACCGCCGAGCACGGCAAGGTGTTTACCGACGCGCAGGGCGAGGTGGCGCGCGGCATCGACATTGTCGAGTTCGCTTGCGGCATGCCACAGTTGCTCAAGGGCGACTTCACCGACCAGGTTTCCACCGGCATGGACAACTGGACGCTGCGCCAGCCGTTGGGGGTGTGCGCCGGCATCACGCCGTTCAACTTCCCGGTCATGGTGCCGATGTGGATGTTCCCG
>JASJPN010000170.1:0-9966 GCA_031426635.1 Polaromonas sp. | reverse complement strand
GCGGGCTAAAAGGCAATATTTGATGGGGCATGCCTTGATTATCTGCGACGTTGGAGCAGGCTCAGGCAATCGGCAGGCTGTTTGCGCTGGTTACCCGGTGCCCGTCTCCCCTTTTTTCAATTCGCACCGTGGCACTTTTTGTATTTACGCCCGCTGCCGCAGTAGCACAGGTCGTTGCGACCGGGCGTAGCCTCTTTGCGCACGGTTTCGACGCGTGGGCCGATGGATTGCCACATTTCACGCAGGTCATAGACTGCCCAAATTGCCTCGCCGAAGGCTTCCAGGCGGGCTTTGGACATGCTGGGCGGGCCTTCCTTGCCATCTTCCGTCTCCAGCACGGAGACCTCTACGGGCCCGAGGTCGTCCTCGGTCAATGCCACCAAGGCACCCAGCGCCTGATCAAGCCATTTCACGGCTTCTTTGTCTTTGGCGGGGGCCACCCAGTCTTCGGGCCAGGCTTCGACGGCAAACATAAAGCCCAGCGCCCAGACCTGGCCAAAGGCAGGCACGTCTTCGCCCGGGTTATCGCGCATGGCCAAGGCACGTTCTTCGGGGCTGAGACTGGCCATCACGCCGCGCACGTCCATCACCTGCGGGTAAAAAGCGCGCGCGTCTTCCAGGTCCTGCACGTCGGCGTCCAAAGATGCTTCAATCTCTTTCCAGCGCTGGCTCCAGAGCTTGAAAAACAACTCGAATTGCGCGTTGTCAGCAAATCTGCCTTCGCCATCGTCACCCGTGTCCAGCAGCACTGGCAGGTACTCGCTGGGCGCTACGGGACGGCGGCCACAGATGAGTGCCGCCATAAAGCCCTCGCAAAACTCCCATTGCGGGGTCTCGGCGGCGCGGGTGCGCAGGTCGTCCAGGATGTCGTCCAGGGTGTCAAAATCGTCAGGACTCAAGGTTTGATCGCTTGAAATAAGGGTATCGAAGGGGGGGACGTTCTTGTTTGACATGACTAATTTGGCAAAAGTAAGTGATATGAAGACGAAATGGGGGCAAATACATAGCGTCAGTGCAGACTTCGCAGTTTAGCCCTTAGCGCGGCGGGCGTACAGCGCCGCGAAGCGTGGTTAGCGCATAGTAAGACTCACTGAGCCATTTTCAACGGCAACCCCATTATCCAGTGCCCACCCGCGCCAAGCTCAGGACCCGGTGATGTTTGATCGTTTCAAAACTATTTGAAATACCCGTGATTCCGTGCGGTTGCCTCGGCACTTTCCCGCACGTTACACCGCTTTTGCGCTGTGCGGCTTCGTCGGGTTGCTCAGCTTGTTCGCTACAAAACCTATGGCCGTACGGACAACAACGCCGCCGACTAGAAGCCGTTTTTGCATGCAAAGTACGGCATGATCCTTGCTCAATAAGGTGGCGCGGTGCAAGACGGCTAAATCGATGAATTTTTGGTCGTCCGGGTCTTTGCAGATCGCTACAGCACGGGGCGCAGCGTTTTTCAGTGTGACGTATTGATCGAACTGGGCCAGTACGTCCCAAGCAGAGAGTTGGTAAAAATCCAGACGGGGTGTGATTTTGGGGTAAGTGAGGACGCGCTCCAGCTCATCGCGCATGGCTGCCGTGCTTAGCCAGTTGAGCTGCTTGGCGAGCAGGGCGTTTTTTAAGGGTGCGACCTCGGGGGCGTTGAAAACAAACAGGTCCAGCAAGATGTTGGTGTCCAGGACCAGCGGCGCACCAGCGTCTGCCATCGTCAAGACTTCGGTTGCGAATCTGCTGGCTTGGCCCGAGCAGAGCCTGCCACCATGTCAAAACGGAACAAGCGGCACTCAATCGGGCCGTTCCACATCGGGACGCGGCGCGACTCTTTGAGGCGCATTTTGGTGGGTAGCTTCATGTCGGGGGTCAGTACGTGGGCGGTCCAGCCAGCGTAGTTTTTCTTCCAGTGGGTCGCCAACTGTGGGAAAAAGTCGTTCCCATCCTCTGTTTGGGCGGTTTCACGCTGACCAAAGCGGGGTTGGCCGTCGTGAATGTCTTGCTCAAAATCGCCTGCATCGGGATGTTGACGTGAATGTTCCCGGCCTCCACTGCGGCGGGCATGTTGACCCGCCACACCGCTGACGCCAATACGCTCGCCATACGGTGGGTTGACCAACATCACGCCACTCGGTGCGGGCGGCATGCGCTGCAGGGCGTCACCGCCACGGAACTGCACCACGTCGGCCACGCCAGCGCGTTCGGCGTTGCGGGTCGCAAAGTCGACCATGCGGAACGACACATCGCTGCCAAAAATTTGGATATTTGTACGCTCAGCCGGCGTTAATACTGCCTGAGAAGCTTCACTTTTAATAGCGTCCCAGACGTGGGGCTGGAACGGCAAGAGCTTCTCAAAACCAAAGTGGCGGGTCGAGCCGGGGGCGATGTTGCAGGCAATTTGCGCCGCTTCAATGGCAATCGTGCCGCTGCCGCAGCAGGGGTCGTAAAACGGGGCGAATTCGCCGGTTTCTTCGTCCATCGTTTCGACCCAGCCACTGGCGGCTATCATGGCGGCGGCCAGGGTTTCTTTGAGCGGTGCCTCGCCGGTATCTTGCCGCCAGCCGCGTTTGAACAGCGGCTCGCCCGAGGTGTCGATGTAGATGGTGGCGGTATCTGTCGTTAAATGCGCGTAAATCCGCACATCGGGCCACTGGGTGTTGACATCGGGGCGGATGCCGGTTTTGAAACGGAAGCGGTCGGCAATCGCATCCTTGATTTTCAGGGCGGCAAAGTTGAGTGATTGCAGCGGGCTGTGCTGGGCGGTGATTTCGACTTTGAAGCTCTCTTTGGGGGTGAACCAAATCTCCCACGCCACTTTGCTGGCCGCGTCGTACAGGTCTTGTTCATTGCGGTATTCGCCCACATGCAATTGCACCAAGACGCGCTGGCACAGGCGGCTGTAGAGGTTCAGGCGCATGGCGTCGCGCCAGGACGACTGTAGCGTCACACCGCCGCGCATGACGCGCAGGGCCTCACCTTGCAGGCCCGTGATGTCGTGGACTTCTTGCGCCAGGTAGTCCTCTACGCCGGCGGCGCAGGGTAGGAAGAGTTGAATTTGGTTCATTTGTTATTTTTATTCTTGAAGGATGGTTGGCGCTAATGGGCGTAAGTTTTGGCGTATCAGAGCAATTTTCGCAGATTGGTGGGCGCAATTTTCAAGGCATCACGGTATTTGGCCACGGTGCGGCGGGCGCAGTCGATGCCTTGTTCTTTCAGCATCGCGGCGATTTTGTTGTCGCTCAGCGGTTTTTTCGGGTTTTCAGCGTTGACAAATTGTTTGATCAACGCACGGACGGCCGTGCTGGAGGCGTTGCTACCGCTTTCGGTGACCAGGCCCGAGCCGAAAAAGTACTTGAGTTCAAAGGTGCCAAAAGGCGTGCTCATATATTTGGCCGTGGTGACGCGGCTGATGGTGGACTCGTGCAGACCCAGTTCGTCGGCAATGTCGCGCAGCACCAAGGGGCGCATGGCCAGCTCGCCGTGGATGAAAAAGCTTTTTTGTCGCTCAATGATGGCGTTACTGACACGCAAGATGGTGTCAAACCGCTGCTGGATGCTCTTGATGAACCAACGTGCCTCTTGTAGCCGTTGCTGCAAGGCGATGGCGCCTGACGCGCCATCGCCCTTGAAGTTTTTCAAAGCATTGGCATACAAATCGTGAACGCGCAGCCTGGGCATGACATCGGTGTTGAGCTGGGCACGAAACTGGGGCACTTGACCGTGGCCTCCCGAGCCGACTCGGACGACAAACACATCCGGCACGATGATGTTGCGCTGCACGTCTGCAAAACGACGGCCTGGTTTGGGCTCCAGGCGAGCAATCAACGCGATGGCGGCTTTGATCTGGCCCTCTGTCTGGCCGCATCGCTGGGCCAGGCGTTTGAGGTCGCGGCGGGCCAGCAGGTCAATCGGCTGTTTGAGGATGTTGAGAGCAGTTTGACAAACCAATGCTGTCGCTGATTCCATATCAGCATCGATATCGGCCAAACGTGCGCGTAGCTGCAAGCTCAAGCATTCACTCAAATCGCGCGCGCCGACACCGGTGGGCTCCAAACTTTGCAGCAAATGCAAGGCCATGGTGAAGCGATGCACCAGCTCGTCCTGCTGCTCCACATCGGTGGGGTCGCCTAAATTTTGAGCCAAAGAGGCCAAACTGTCTTCCAGGTAACCGTCGTCATTCAGCGATTCGATCAAATAGCGCAGCGCGGCGCTGTCTACCTCACTCAATCGCAAGGCCAGCGCCTGGCGGTGCAGGTGGGTGGGGAGCGACTCCTGTTGACGGGCCAGTTCGGTCGCGTCAACGTCCGAGTCTGGGTTTTGCTGTTTGGTGCTTTGGCTGGCGGGCGCCTCGCCGCCCCATTCGCTGTCATCGGGGGACATCTCAACGCCACCATCACCGCCCCAGTCATCTGGCTCGGACATCGCGTTGTCGCTGCTGTCGCTGTCGCTGACGCTCGGTTCGGGGCGCGTTTCCTGGCTTATTTCGGTGCGATTTTCGCTATTAGCCGGCGTATATTCTGAATAGTCTGCTATTGAATATGTAGCATCCTGAGGGTCGCCAGAAAACGCGTCAGAGTTGGCTGGCTCACCCATAGCCACAGATTCAGAGGCCGAAGCGGAGGTGGGCGCGTCGGCCTGATCCAGGCCAAATTCTTCACGGGGGGCTTCTTCGGTGAGCAGTTCTAAAAAAGGGTTGTCAGCCAGCGCCTGTTCAACTTCCTGGCTGAGTTCCAGCGTCGACAACTGTAGCAGCTTGATGGACTGCTGTAGCTGCGGCGTGAGCGCCAAATGCTGCGAGACACGAAGTGACAGCCCTTGCTTCATAGCGGGCTCTGAATGGCTAAGCGCATTGCGCTTGCCTACATGGTGAAATGTTCGCCAAGGTACACACGGCGTACCTCAGTGTTGGCAACGATATCCGCTGGCGTGCCTTGCGCGAGCACCTGCCCATCGTTGATGATGTAGGCATGATCACAAATACCCAGCGTTTCTCGCACATTGTGGTCAGTGATCAACACGCCGATACCGCGAGATTTCAGAAAGGTGATGATGCGTTGAATCTCAATCACGGCGATCGGGTCGATGCCGGCAAACGGCTCATCCAGCAAGATAAAACGGGGCTGGGTCGCCAGTGCGCGTGCGATTTCGACCCGTCTGCGTTCACCGCCGGACAGTGACAAAGCGGAAGAGTCACGCAGATGCTCGACGTGCAAGTCTTTCAACAGCGCAGTCAAGCGTATTTCAATGTCTGCTTTATTAAGTGGTTTGCCTTTGGATTCGCCGTCTTGGTATTTTTGCAATTCCAACACCGCGCGCACATTTTCAGCCACATTGAGCTTGCGAAAAATGGAGGTTTCCTGTGGCAGATAGCTCAGTCCCAGGCGCGAGCGACGGTGAATGGGCAGGTGCTCTACAGATTGCCCATCAATCAAAATCTCACCTGCATCGCTACGTACCAGTCCGACGATCATGTAAAAAGAGGTGGTTTTACCGGCTCCATTGGGCCCCAACAGGCCAACCACTTCGCCGCCTTTGACAGACAGTGACACGTCTTTCACCACTTTGCGGCTGCCATACGATTTTTTCAGGCCATGCACCGACAGCAAACCCTCTAACGATTCAGTTCGACCCGCATTGAGTGAGCCTGTCGTAGCAAGCTCAAGCGGCATAGCGTCTGACGCCTGCGCGTTGAACATGGCTACTTGCCCCCGCCGCCAATGCTGGTGGCGGGGCGCAGCGTGGCGCTTGGGGATGCGTTGCCTGCTGCTGTAGCTGATGCATTTGGTTTTGGGCTCAATACCGCGCGCACGCGACCGCCGGCGTTGCTGTCCGTGCGGTTGCCAGCGCCGCCATCGACCGTGTACACATCCGTGGTGTTGTCATAAACGATCAAGTTGCCGGTGATCTCGTCGTTCAGTGCCGCACCGCGTAAACGTTTCAAAACCGAGTTTTTGATGAGCCGGACTTTGTCGGCTCTGCCGTCGTATTCAATGGTGATCGCCTCGCCCTCGATGTACTCATCCACGCCGTTTTCCCGTTTTTGTCTGAAAAATGCCAATTTACCGGGTTCTGACAACAAGGTTGCAAATTGGTAACCTTCGGGGTCCTGGCGCACATCGATGCGTGCGCCGCGCATCACAATCGTGCCTTTGGTGATGATGACATTACCCGTGAAAACGCTGGTTTGTTTCAGGTCATCGTATTGGAGCGCATCCGCTTGGGCGTTGAGCGGTTTATCTCGGTCTGCTTTTTCTGCCAAAGCAGGGCTGACAAACAGACTCATGGATGTGAAAGCCGTGATGGTGATCAGAATTTTCGAAAATGTGGTCATATTAGGCGGTGTGGGCTGAGTTGGCTGGCCAGTGAAACAGAATGAAAGGCATGATTCTTGCTGATCAATTGCAAGTCATTGCTGCAAATTGATTGTAGCAACATCGTGCCCATAAAAAAGCCCGCCAAACTTGCGCTGCGGGCTTTCAAGTTGCGCCAATTCAAGAAGAAAGTTGGCGCTCGTTTTGCTGATGAGGCTTGTAAACAAGCCATTCACTTAAGTGGCTTTGACTTCATTGGCTAACTGTTCGGCCACTTGCAAAGCGCGTGTCATGCCTTTGGCCAAGGTTCCATCGGTATAAAAACGTCCTGCAATGCCCAAGGACGGCACGCCGTCGATCTTGAATGCAGTAGCCAGCTGCTTGGCTTTAGTGATTTTGGTGTTGACGGCAAAAGAGGTGTACGCATCGACAAACTTTTTCTGATCAAAACCTTGTTTCACAACCCAAGCCACAATACTTTCCTGGGTGTTCAGATTGATTTTTTCAGCATGAATGGCGGTAAACACTTTGCGCTGCATGTCATTCACTCGGCCCAAGGCTTCCAGCGCGTAATACAGTTTTTGCAAGGGTATCGCTGCCTCGTTGAAGGCCACGGGGACACGTCTAAAGCTGATATTGGCGGGCAAGCGTTTAAGCCAAGTCTCTAATTCAGGCTCAAAAGAATTGCAATGAGGACACCAGTAACCAAAAAATTCAATCACCTCGACTTTACCAGCGGCGGACTCAACCGGTACGGGTTTTTCTAGAGTCATATAGTCCACGCCGGCGCGTGGCTTGGTCATTTGCGCCAGACTGCTTGTAGAACTCAGCGTGTTGACGCCCAGGCCCAAGCTCAAAGTGGATGCGGTTGCTGCGAGAGTGAATTGACGACGTTGCATTGAGAAAGCTCCTTGAGAATGAAGAGATGAGATAGTGCCGGGACAAAAAAGTTCAACGCGAAGGTCAACGAAGAGCTTAGCGCTGGACGCGAACCAGTGCGGCGTCCATGCCCGCCCCGCTGATTTTTTCTTTCATTTTGTCGGCATCATCTTCCTTGTTGAATGGACCACTGCGAACTCTGTAGACCGTGCGCCCAGACTGCTCACGCTCGGTCACTTTGGCATCCACGCCCATGAGGGACAGGCGGGCGCGCTGGGTATCAGCGTCCTCCGCCGTGCGAAAAGCACCCGCTTGTACGAAATAGATAAACGGCTCAGCACTGGGATTCGATGACTTGGGGGCAGATTTTGTTTTCAATAAATCGTCCAAAGGGTCGGATGGTGCCGTTTTTGCATCGGCTTTCACATCAGATTTCGCGGCAGCAGGTTTGGCCGTAGTCACCGTTTTTTCATCGGCGCCTGTTTCTGGCGTAGCAGGCAAAACGGGCGCTGCTGGACGCGCCGGATTTTTGCCATACAGCGGTGTGTTGGGATCCCAATCCTTGTTTTTCTTGGACTCGGTGGCGTCTGATTCCGCCGTGTGCGACGGCCCCTTGTTGGCAAAGGTAGGGGGTGTTTTGGTGATATACACGGCCACTGCCAGGGCCGCAGCCAGGCCCAGTACCACACCAATCATCAGCCCCACGATGGTTCCACCCGATTGTTTCTTCATTTATCTAGCCTCTCAATCACTCAATTAGTACTTGACGTCCTGCCGACATGAACGGCTTACATCTTGGCCGGCGCGCTCACTCCCAGCACAGCAAGTCCATTGTGCAGCACTTGGGCCGTGGCAGCGACCAAAGCCAATCGCGCAGTTTTGACCACATTGTCGTCGACCAAGATGCGCTCGGCATCGTAGTAGCTGTGATAGCAGGCTGCGAGGTCACGTAAATAGAAGGTCACGTCATGGGGCGCAAAGTCAAGCGCGGCACTGGTGAGCATCTCCGGGTATTTGGCCAGTTGCAGCATCAATGCCAGCGCTTGTGGGCTGGTCAAGGGACTCAAATCAGCAGCTATGAGACCGTGCACGTCGCCCCCCCAGGTCGTTAGGATCGAGCAAATACGTGCGTGGGCATATTGCACGTAATACACCGGGTTGTCATTGTTTTTGGCCAGCGCCAAGTCCACATCAAAGACATACTCCGTATCAGGCTTGCGACTGAGCAAAAAGAAGCGCACCGCGTCTTTGCTGGTCCACTCAATCAAATCGCGCAGCGTCACATACGAGCCGGCACGCTTGGAGATTTTTACTTCTTCGCCCCCGCGCATCACCCGCACCATGGTGTGCAGCACGTAGTCGGGGTAACCTTGCGGAATACCTACATTTGCCGCTTGCAGGCCAGCCCGGACACGGGCAATGGTGCCGTGGTGGTCGGTACCTTGAATGTTCACGGCTTTGGCAAAACCGCGCTGCCATTTGGTGATGTGGTAGGCCACATCGGGGACAAAGTAGGTATAGCTGGGAGGTAGCGGCGCTGCATTTGTCTCCCCAGCAGGTGCTGATTTACGCATGACGCGGTCTTTGTCATCGCCGTAGTCGGTCGATTTCAGCCACAACGCACCGTCTTGCTCGTAGGTTTTACCCGCCGTTTGCAGCATTTGGACAGCAGCATCGACTTTACCGTCTGAATACAAGCTCGATTCGAGGTAATAGTTGTCAAATTTGACCGCAAATGCCTGCAAATCCAAATCTTGCTCGTGCCGTAAATAGGCCACGGCGAATTCGCGAATAGAGTCCAGGTCGTCCAGATTGCCCGAGGCCGTGGTGCTGCGGTCGTCCGCTGCCACGGTCTTTTTTGCCATGAAATCAGCAGCTATATCGGCGATGTAATCGCCGTTATAAGCCGCTTCTGGCCATTCGGAATCGCCCGGTTTAAAGCCTTTTCCGCGCAACTGGGTGCTGTTGGTCAGCGTGCTAATTTGCACCCCGGCATCGTTGTAATAAAACTCGCGGTAGACATCCCATCCTTGGGTTTGGTACAAATTGCAGATGGTGTCGCCCAAAGCGGCTTGTCGGCCATGACCCACATGCAAGGGGCCGGTGGGATTGGCCGAGACAAACTCGACCATCATTTTTTTACCTAAAGCGGGCTGCTTGCCAAAGTCATCTGCGCCAGACAAGACTTCGCGAATGATTTGTTGCTTGGCTTCGGGTTTGAGACGAATGTTTAAAAACCCCGGACCAGCGATATCAATGGATGCCACCCAACGCTCAAAATGCACTGATTTTTGTAGCTGCTCACGCAGTAATTCCGCCAGTTGGCGTGGATTTTTTCCTAAAGGTTTGGCCAGTTGCATGGCCGCCGTCGAGGCAAAGTCACCATGCGAGGCGACTTTTGGGGATTCAAAAGCAGCTTTTGAGCCAGCGCCGGGGAGCAAGTTGTCAAGCTCGCCGGCCAAAGCCGCGAGTAAATCGTGTTTTAAAGAGAGCATCCGGCGATTTTAAGGCCCTCAGGCGGGCATCAAAATGCCAACGGACCAAAGTTATTGTCAGAACGGGATGTCATCGTCCATGTCATCAAAGCCACTGGCCGCTTTGGGGGCCGGTGCTGGACGCTGGGCGGGTGTTGGGGCTGCTGCTCGGGGCGCGCTGGCTGGGCGGCTATATCCGCTACCGCCTTCGTCTCCCCCCGGTGCGCCCATGCCTTCGCGGCCACCAAGCAACTGCATTTCCGTGGCAATGATGTCGCAGGTATTTTGCTCATGCCCCTCTTTGTTGGTGAATTTGC
>JASJPN010000169.1:0-5814 GCA_031426635.1 Polaromonas sp. | reverse complement strand
TCTTATGGCGTGCGCTGTGGATGTAAATAGCTCCTTATCGCTCCCTGCCATGCAACACATTGATTTACCAATGAAAAAGGCCGCTAACTGTATGTCGTTAGCGGCCTTTGTCAGGTCGTATGGTGGAGCTGGGGGGATTTGAACCCCCGTCCGCAAGCCTTTTTCGCGTAGATCTACATGCTTAGCCGTCTGATTTGTGTCTCGCTTCCCTGATCGCGCAGCAGCACGCTACCAAGGTTGCCAGCATCCTACTATCTTGTTCAAACCTAAGGTGCCCAGGCTCAAACCAGCCGATGTGTATGACTCCACAGCCAGGACAGTTTATTGCTAAACCACCCTTGCCCAGCCCATCGGCCTGCTGTTGTAGAGCTCACTGGCAATTAAGCAGCGAGTGCGAAACGTTCGTCGTTTGCAGTTAGTTTGTTGAATCGATTTTTACGAGCGTGATCCAAGCTCGGCATGCCCCACTGCGCGTCCGTACCCACGTCGAAACCAGTGCAGCCCCTCAGAGCCTATTTTACGACGAGTTATCAGTTTTCAAGGGGGTCTGGCACAAACTTGGCGTCAAAGAGGGGGATTTCTACTTTTTAAAGGCATTTTGGGACTGGGCTTATGACTACGGTGTAGATTCGATGCCGTGAAACGCCGCAAAAGCAGCGCGTTCATGGGCAACCTCTTGCAGGGTGATACAGGCTTTGGCGGGTGCGGTGCTGCCAGGTGCGGTCTGCAGAACATGATTTTTATAGGCATGGCTCTGATAAGGATCGGCCACAACGTAGCCGCCCTCAGGCAGGCAGGTTTGGCCTTCGCAGCGCTTCCAGGTCGCGGCGTAGATGACGCGGCCATCTCGCGTGATGCCCGGAAAAGCGCTGGCGAGGACGTCTTTATAGATGCTGTGCCGGGAGTTGGTTGGTTCGTCTTGCCAAGGTGCCAAATTGAACGGCGTTGAACTGGCACGCTGGTACCACCAAACCTGGCCTCGGTATTCATACGCAACATCGGCCCGGCTCGCTGGATTGTTGCCAGAGAAGCCAAAAATGACTTTGCCCGACTGCGATTTGAATTGCCCATGCGGCTCGCACTGCTGTCCATTGGCCCCCAACCCAAAAATACGCATCGTTGGCGCACCTGCTACGGGCATTTGTGGCAAGGTGGCAAATTCAGCGCCATCGACCGACAGCATGGGTAGTGCGTACATCGAGCCGTCGGTGTCGACGCGGTCTGTGCAAAGATTGACGCGGCCCGTGTCTGCCGTGATACGCTGACTGAGGGGATCGACCGTGAGGGTGCGCACCGTCAGCATACCTTCGCCTTGAGTTTCAGGGTTGCCCGTAGCGTTGGGCCAGCTCAGCGACCGGATGCGAACCGGGCCCGTGCTGCGGGCGGGATACGTGCTATCGACTTCAGCAGCAGCCGCGTAAAACCCAGTCATTCCACCCTTAAACAGAGGTTTATCCGCTATTTTATTGTGCAGGATGCTACTAAATTCATAGTGATCGCCATTCGTGTCGACCAAATAACGCCAACTCCCCTGCACCGGGAAAGCTTCGTTGGAGAGGGGTGTCTCAAAAATACGTTGCGGCTCAGACTGACCTGTTGACGACGGGCCGGGCAGCTCGACCAAGCTCACTGCGGTCAAACGCTTGCCTGAGACAGAGCGCAAGACAAAGCGACCATCAGGGCTGATGCGCTCGTACGCGCCCAAGGCGACCTCTTTGTTGTCATCCAAGCCAGCCAGCTTTGGATCAAGCGCAATGAACTGGTTTTGCGGGATGCATCGTTCAGCGGGGGCTGGAATTGGGGCTGAGGCTGGAACTTGTCCTAGAGTTTGCCCTGGAACAGGGCGTTTGACCGGTGCTATGGGTGATTCCAAGCGCCTCATGATGCCCACATGCCAAAAGTTGGCGGGCATGGCTCCGACCAACTTTTGCGGATGAATTTGCCCGGTTTGCAGCACAAATGCCGTCGGAAAATGCAGATAAGCATCTTTTTCAATCAATTGCGGTGAGCATAGCGCTTGGCTGGCAGCTAATGCGGCGGCGTGGTTGGGCTGGCTGGTCGCCAACTTGGCCAAAGCTGCTTGCCATTCAGGTGTGGGTACGCGGCCATCGACAACGGGTACAAATTGCAAGCCCAGCACACTCGCCTGCTCGGCAGCCAGATGCGCCTGCGTGACCGACAGCACCATGCGCGGCGACCATACATACACCAAACCCGGATGCCTGGAGCGCGCTATTTTTGACAGACTTGAATCATCAAAACAGGCTATTGCCGGCGTGATACTTAACTTAACAGCTATAAATAATATAGCTACTTGAATAGTTTTGATGACGCTATGCGGCATAGCCTGCAAAGTCCCGCCCGCCGAACAGGCCCAACTTAAAGCCGTCCATCGAGCCAATCGAGCAAGCAATCGGGCTCCTTGAGGGGCGCATCCGCACCCCACGTGGTGACATCGTGACTGCCCATATAACCCCAAGTGGCGGCCAAACTACACATGCCAGCAGCACGGCCAGCGTCAATGTCTCGCTTGTCATCGCCCACATAGACGCACTGGAAAGGTTCAAGCTTCAAGCGCCGAGTCGCCTCAAAAATCGGTTCCGGGTGAGGTTTGGCATATTGCGTTGTGTCACCGCTAATGACCACCACCGCGTCACCCAGGAGCTTCATGTTGCGCACCAAAGCATCGGTAAATCTTGCGGCTTTATTGGTCACAATGCCCCAACGCAAACCGCGTAATTGCAAACTAGCGAGCATGTCCGTAATGCCTTCGAAAGCCTGCGTACGCTGGGTCAGGCAGTTTTCATAATTGGTGAAAAACTCTTCACGAAATGCACTGAAATCTGGATGCTCTGGCGTCATCCCAAACGCCACACCCAACATGCCACCCGCACCCGCACCGGCCATGGGGCGATATTGTTCGCAAGGCAGGGACGGCAAACCCCGCTCCAGGCGCATTTTGTCAGCGGCAGCTCCCAAATCGGGGGCGCTGTCAATCAGCGTGCCATCTAAATCAAACAATACTGCCCGTACCAAACTGTGTTTTGGTGCTCGGCAAACATCTGTTGTTCCAACGGCTATCTTATTCTGAGTCTTCAATGTGTCTGCCTCGTATCGAGCTTCGATTCGGTCTGTTCCTCGTGGTGAATGGTCACCCTCTGAACTTGAACAAATCCGTCAAGTGGCTTTTTGTGTCGCCATCATGTAGTTAACACGCGTATCGTTACCGAGCTTGTAACGCTTGTATAGTGGGTTGTATTCCAAACCACGCATAGCCTGCACGTCGAGTCCAGCGTGGCGAGCAAAACCAGCCAGCTCACTGGGCGTGATGAATTTCGCGTATTCATGTGTTCCGCGCGGTAGCATGCCCATCACATACTCTGCACCCACAACGGCCAACATGTAAGCTTTGGCATTGCGATTGAGGGTGGAGAAAAATACCCACCCCCCAGATTTGACCAAAGCCGCACAGGCGGCCACGATAGACGCTGGATCGGGCACATGCTCCAGCATTTCCATGCAGGTGACCACGTCAAAACTGCCTGGCTGCTCGGCAGCCAGGTCTTCCGCGCTGATTTCACGGTAGGTCACGCGGGGCGTTTGAGCCTCCAAAGCATGAAGCTGGGCGACTTTGAGAGATTTTCCGGCCAAGTCAATGCCCAGCACCTCGGCACCTTTGCGCGCCATGGCATCGGCCAAGATGCCACCGCCACACCCCACATCCAGCACGCGCTTACCCTCAAGCGCAGCCAAACTGTTGATCCAATGCAAACGCAAGGGGTTGATGGCGTGCAAAGGGGCAAATTCACTCTGCGTGTCCCACCAATGGTGTGCCAAATCAGAAAATTTGGCGAGTTCAGCGGGGTCAGCATTGACACCGTTAGCAGAAGCATTCAAAGCAGACACTTATTTAACTTTCTAAACAAAAAAGCCCCAGAGACTGATCTCAGGGGCTTTTTTTCAACCTGACGGTAAACTTAGCTCATCCCAAGAGACGAGGCTAAGTATACGGCTTGATTATTTCTTTTGTGTACCAACCACTTCGATTTCAACGCGGCGGTTTTTAGCACGGCCTTCTTTGGTTTTGTTGTCAGCAACTGGTTGCTTTTCGCCTTTACCCTCGGTGTAAACGCGATTTTTCTCAATGCCTTTAGACACCAAGTAAGCTTTCACAGCTTCCGCGCGACGGCTCGACAGTTTCTGGTTGTAAGCATCGCTGCCAACAGAGTCCGTATGACCCACAGCAACGATCACTTCCAGGTTAATGCCTGCTACTTTGCTGACCAAGTCGTCAAGCTTGGCTTTGCCAGCTGGCTTGAGCACAGACTTGTCGAAGTCAAAGAAAGCGTCAGCAGCGTAGGTGACCTTGGTTGCTGCAGCAACTGGCGCTGGCGCTGGTGCTGGTTTTGGAGCCACAACGACAGGGGCAACGACAGCAGCAGGTGCTGGAGCTGGCGCAACTACAGGAACAATCGCGCCATCGCAGCCTGGAGCAGCTGTCGCTGGTGTCCAGAAACCATCGCGCCAGCAGAGAGCGCCGTCACCATTTTTCCACTGCAAGTTACCAACGCTGCTGCGCCAGTTGTCGCTGTTGGTGGTAGAGCCGGTTGCGAAAGCGGAACCTGCAATGGCTACTGTTGCAAACAGCATTGCTACTTTGTTTAGTTTCTTCATTTGTATCCTCAGAAATTAATCTGCAGCAAAGCTGCGAAAATCCTACGCCTCACGTGACCATCACATAAGCCGTTACGTGTCATTGTGCCACAGCAACAAAGCGCGCCCAGTGTCAAATCATGCATAAGGTTCCTGAAAGCGCTAAAAAAACATTTCCGTTGCTCGCACGCAACACCCAAGCCAGCTTAAAATCCACCCTGTCAATAGATAGTTGCTACGGCGCTGTTTACAATTTTTCTTTCGCTCCACTTCCGATCCAATCAAGCACCCCAGCAGTGCCCTACCCTCCATGACCCAGTTCGCCAAAGAAACCTTGCCTATCAGTCTTGAAGAGGAAATGCGCCGCAGCTACCTCGATTACGCCATGAGCGTGATCGTCGGCCGCGCCCTACCTGATGCGCGTGACGGTCTTAAACCCGTACATCGACGCGTGCTGTACGCCATGCACGAACTGAACAACGACTACAACAAACCGTACAAAAAATCGGCGCGTATTGTGGGTGATGTGATTGGTAAGTACCACCCGCACGGCGACCAGTCGGTCTATGACACCATCGTGCGGATGGCGCAAGATTTCTCCATGCGCCACATGTTGGTCGACGGTCAAGGTAATTTCGGCTCGGTCGACGGCGACAACGCCGCCGCCATGCGTTACACCGAAATCCGCCTGTCCAAAATTGCCCACGAGTTGCTGGCCGATTTGGACAAAGAAACCGTCGATTTTGGCCCCAACTACGACGGCTCTGAGAGCGAACCCCTGGTCATGCCAAGCCGCTTGCCCAATTTACTGATCAACGGCGCAGGCGGTATTGCAGTGGGCATGGCCACCAACATTCCGCCGCACAACTTGAACGAGGTAGTCGATGCTTGCCTGCATTTGCTGCACAACCCGGAAGCCAGCATTGACGAGCTGATGGAGATCATCCCCGCGCCGGACTTCCCCACCGCCGGTATCATTTACGGCATCAATGGCGTGAAAGACGGCTACCGCACGGGACGCGGCCGCGTCGTGATGCGCGCCAAGTGCCATTTTGAAGACATCGACAAAGGCCAGCGCCAGTCCATCATCGTGGACGAACTGCCCAACCAGGTCAACAAAAAGACCTTGCAAGAGCGCATGGCCGAGTTGGTGCATGAGAA
>JASJPN010000168.1:0-19410 GCA_031426635.1 Polaromonas sp. | reverse complement strand
GGTACTCTGTTCGGATTGCACAAACAGGTAGATGGAATAATCCACCGCTTCGCCGATCAGTGCCGTGCCAAAGCCAAGCGTGATGCCATGCACCGCTCCAAAGCCCAGGCTGACGGCCGCAATGCCCGCTAGCGCACCCGTAATAACAGGCAGAAAGCCCAAAACCAGTGCCGTCAAGGAGCGGTAAACCAGCAGCAACAGCGTCGCAATCAACGCCACGCTCAAAATGGACAGCCATGAGACTTGCTCTTTGATGGTATCGCGCGACTTCACGGAAAATACCCCAGGGCCGGTCATTTCGAGTTTGGCTGTCGGGTTCGTGCCAGCGACCGAATTGAATGCCTGCCGAATCGTTGTCATGGCGAATTGCTGGGCGTCAGTATTGGCGCCAGAGGCGCGGGTTTGGATCAATAGCACGGCACGCATCCCGTCGCGTGAAGTCCATGCGCCATCGATCAGGGGCGGTTGCCTGCTGCTGTTGAGTTGGCTTAGCAATTGCATCATTTCACCGGTCGGATCGCGAGGCAATAGAGACTTGACCAACATGCCTGCCGGGGAAGCGAGCAAGTCGATGCTGTCGCTTAAAGCGGCATGTAATCCGGTCACACTGAATCGCTCCGGCGTAACCGCTGGACTCAACAAGTAACGATGATTGAACAAGTACGCACGATCTTGCTCGGTCGTCACCGGCTCGCCATTATTGACGCTGATAAAGGCAGGATCAAGGCGCAGATTTTGGGCCAGTTGTTTGGATAGGCGCGCGCGCGTTGGCGCATCTACTCCTTCAATGTTTACCAGTATCAAGCGTGAGGCCAAGCCATCACGTATCTGTTCAAGTAAAAGCTGCTGCTCTGGTGTGGGACTGCGCGGCAAAAAAGCGGACAGGTCGGTGGTGAACTGGCTGCGGCTGATAACCACACCACAAGCCAGGATAAAAGCCAGCCAAGCAGCAATGGCGATGCGGCTGAGCCGCGCCGACGATGCACTCACGGCGTTGCCAATTTTTCTATGAGCATCCGCGAGCTGTCGCCATCGGCTTGCGTGACGTCGATGCTCCGGACTTCATCACGGATCCCGGTAATACGGATACGTGCGACGACTTGTTTCATTTTGCTGCTGACAGGAACCAACTGTAGTGTCCAGCCTTGTGCCACTCCTTCCAGGCTAAGCTGGTAGCTGCGCTCCAATGCCTTGCGGTCGCCAGCGAGTGTGCCCCGAATGCTGTCGATGAAGGCTGCTAGCTCGGGATATTCCTGTAGTTGTAGCTGGTTCTTTTGCCGCCCTCGCTCGATGAGCAGGTTGTCGCCATGTACCACCATCGTTTCGGGTTTGGGTTTGAGGGTGCGTTTTTCAAGTCGATCAGGTGCGGTATATAGCAAATCGCCTGACGATTCAACCGGCCGGTCGAGCATGGCGATGGATTTTTTCTCAACAAAGCTGGCGTGACTCGAACGGGTTTGTGCCAGACCGCGCATGAGTTGATCAATATCCCAATCGGCGGCATAACTGGCGGTTGACATCACAACAGCCATCAGTGCGGTAAGAATCAACCAAAGTGTGCGCATGTGGCAGCGAAAGCGTGTCTTCATGAGGGTGCGTGCGAAGTGGCGGAGGGCGCCTGCCAGAAATCGAAAAAATTAAACCAATTATAGGGAGCCTGTCGACAATATTGATCAAGCAGGGCGGCATAACGCTCTATGGCGGCCTCGACGGCAGCGCCTCGTTGGCCGGTTGGTACACTCGAAAAATCAGCCAGCGGCACAAAGTTGATCTGGTATCGGTTACCGCCCAAATACAAACCCACCATGAACACCACGCGTCGACGCAGCAACGCAGCCATCCGAAAAGAACCCGTCGGGAAGTAGGCTACATCATCGAGCAAGTTGACCGGTAGCATGATCTCTTCACCCAGCGTACGGTCGGCCAACACGCCGACCACCGCCCCCTGATTTAGCCTTTCGCGAACTTTCAGCATGGAGTCGATGCGACCCAGGCCGATGATGTCAGTCACCGCCTCAGGGTTGATGGCGGCGAGCATCGCATTAATTTTCAGGGCATTGTCTTCATGCATGACCATACTTACACGCAAGTCAGGTGCCTGTCGCCCAACTGCACGGATGACTTCAAAGCTGCCCATGTGCGCGCCCATCAGAAACAGACCTTCCCCCTCGGCGATGAGGCTATCAATAGATGCCTGTCCCTGAATTTCAATATCGAATAAATCAAAGCGCTGGTTGATCAGGTAGATGCGGTCATGAATGGTGGCGGCAAAACAGAAAAAATGACGGTATACGTCGGACCATTTAACGGGGCGCCCTAGCGCGCGCCGTAGATAGCCCATTGAAGCGCGCCGACTGGTTGGCGCAAACAAAAGAAAATAAGCGGCTATTAAATGCAATACCACTCGTCCGGCGGTACGCCCAAGCCGCAGTGATATCCAGGTCATGATGCGCAGCATGAGCATGTTGCTGCGCTCTGGTGTGTGCGCCCAAGCGGATGGGCCAGGGGAGGAAGAAGACGGGATCATGACACCTTGCCAAGCAGCACGCTGCCACTGGCGATTTTGCGTGTATCGGCCATGATCTCGAAGTGAATTGAACCATTGGACCGGACCTCGTGGGTCATCATCACGGCAATCCCTGGGGTCAACGGACTTAGAAATTTAACCGAACTCAGCTGGCAGGATGCCAAAGATAGCCCCGTGGCGTGGGCAATCGCGTGCAGAGCCTCGTCCAGTAACACCACACCGGGGACGATGGGTGTAGCCGGGAAATGCCCAGCGAACGCAGGATGATCGCGGGGGATATGTAATACGGTTTGTGTGGTCATGCGTGATCGCCTGGCTGTGCTCGAATCAGGGTTGTCAAAGCATCGCGCGGCAGTTTGCCCGTGCTGTTGCGTGGCAAAGCTGCCACAAACAGCAGGGGGCGCGGCAAAAACACGGGGTCGATATGTTCGCGCAAGGCGGTCATTAATTGTTGTGCCGTTAACGCAGGTGCTACCACGCAGGCCACCAGTCGAACGACGTGATCAGGTGACTCTTCGTCGGGCATATGGAAAGCGCCGTCGAGCACGCCCGGAATGGCGTTCAGCAGGTGATTCAAATGTGCCAGCGAACCTCGCTTACCGGCAATATTGATCATATCGGCCGTGCGGCCATGCAGTAGAAAGCAGCCATCGCCCGTCAGTTCAATCACGTCATTCAACACGATGGGTTGCGTCACATGGCCGCCTGAAGCCGTGGTTTTCTCCCCCTGCTGACTGAATGTCACCCCTTCGAACAAGCGCCACGCCAGCGTTTGAGTCGGGCGACGTGTGGCGATCGTACCGGTTTCCGTACTGCCGTAAATCTCTTGCAACGGTGCCTTGAAGCGTGCCTCAACGTCGTGTGCCAAGTTCATGGACAAAGGAGCGGTGGCTGAGAGAACCAAGGCGACTTCAGGCAAGTCGAGTCCTGCATCAAGCAACAGGCGCAGGTGTACTGGCGTGGAGACCAGGATGCGCGGTACCGGCACCTCCTCCAATGCAGCCACAATATCTGCCGCATAAAACGGCTGCGCTGCACTCAGCGCCTGGCCGCAATGCAGTGCAATCAACACAGTCGATTCGAAGCCATACATGTGCTGCGGTGGAACTGTGCCGACCATGGCGCAATTGGCTGCGTTTTCAAGCAAACCGATCTGCCCTGCTTCAGCGTGGACGCTTTGCAACAGCGGACCCCAGTATTTTTGATGCGGCACGGGTGTGCCGGTAGAGCCCGAGGTGAAGACAATCGCGACCAGCTGTTCGCTGTCAATCATGGGGACGGCACAGTCGATGCCATCCACCTCAGGTAATTCTGGCAACGCCGGATAGCGCAATTGGGGCAGGGCAATAGGGCAGTGAGGTGTGTCGTGCAAGCAAAAGACATCTGGCGCAAAAGCTTGCAACTGACGCACCATTTCAGGCGTGTGCGTAGATGGCAGCAGGCTCACTTTCCCACTCACAACGGCGGCCGCCAGCCCCACCGTAAATCGATAGCGGTCACTGCACATATTGAACATGTGCTGCCGCTGTGGGAACTGATGTGCCAGATGGTTGACGTCAGATAAAAAGTGGGCGAGTGAGATCGCTCGGCCCCGATGCCAGGCAACGACCTGATCTGGACGCGTATGACCCACCAGCGGCAAGCGCGTCATGCTTTGCCCTCTGGCTGTTGTGTTCGATCGATTGGCTCCACTGGATGTTTAAGACCCTTCCAAGAGACTCGGAATGCATCGAAAAAGTGACCATGGCGCATCTCTGGAAACTGCATCCTGCGCACCAAATACTCCAGAATGAACATCAACACGGCCAGTGGCAAAGTCATGAAATTTGCAAATATTGACCAAACGGGCAAGGGCGCAAGAAAAAATAGCAGGGTGGAAACCATCACCATCAGCGCGAAAAAAATGACCCAGGCCCACGTGACCTGACGCGCGTAATGCGCGTGTCGTGGTGTGATGATGCCATGGGCCATTTCAGCAAAATGGGTACATAGCGGTTTGCGTCCTGCCAGTAGCGTTCTGGCAAATGTCATGAGTAAAATGCACTGCATTCCAACATGCTGGATCCAGTACACCAGTCCAAAATGGTGCTCCAGCAACGTCCAGCTGGCGCCTACAGTCACGCAAGTCAGCACGAATAAAGAGAGCCACACCCATCTCGGAGTTGCACGCCATGCAAACAGGAGACCGATGACAAACAGCGGCGCGATCGCCACCACCGCACCCAGTTTGCCGTTTTGCACAGTCTCATTGGTGTAATGAGCCAAGACAGGATAACCAATCAGCAGTAACGCAATACCAAACCAGCGTGCTATGCGGGCGCTTTGGGACATTAGCGTGTTCTCTGGGCCGCTACGTATTGAGTCAGATTGCGAAGAGAGCTAAAAATGGTGTCGTTGTCTTGGTTGTCTGCGCGTAGCTGCAAGCCGAAACGTTTGGAAACCATCAGTGAAATTTCCAATATATCGATGGAATCCAACCCGAGCCCATCACCATACAACGGCGCATCCGGTGCAATGTCGGCAGCTGTCATATCCAGGTTTAAAGCCTCGACGATCAATTGAGCCACTTCGTGTTGCAGTGCCTGATCATTGCCAGATTCAGGGGGGGTGTGTTCAGTCATACATGTCGTTTCATTAGTAAGCTGTCAATTTTACCTTCCCATCCCGTACTCAATCGCCCTCAGATGACCCCACTGAACATCATCACATCAACTTCATCACCCACCGCCACGGAGCCTTGATCGTGGTGTAGCACGATCAGGCCGTTGGCTTGCACCATGGAACTGAGCACGCCAGAGCCTTGATTCCCCGTCGTTTTGACCTGTAGCGACCCGTCCGGCGTGGTACTGACGGTACCGCGTTGGTACTCGGTACGTCCTGGTTTTTTCCGAATAGCCTCCAAACTACGCGCTTTGAGTAGGGGAGGGGATTGCGCCGTGCTGCCCATCATGCGTAACAAAGCAGGACGGACAAAAGCTAAAAAAGTCACCATCACCGCGACCGGATTGCCTGGGAGGCCAAACAAGACGGCTGAATGCACGCTGGCATGGGCATCGTGAGCGACATGATTCATGCTATTATTTGCATAGCTACTCAGGCTTGTATCACGCTGGCTAGAGTCGAATTTATGCTCTATATTTGAGCTGATCCGTCCCGCGGCCATCGGGCGACCTGGGCGCATGGCAATCCGCCAAAAAGCCACGCCACCCGAGTTTGCTCCTAATTTCTTCATCATGGCGCGGGTGTAGTCGGCCTCCCCAACACTGACCCCGCCACTGGTGATGATCGCGTCGGCAACGTTTGCCGCCGCTACAAAAGCCGCTTCCAGGAGTGCAGGCTCGTCCGGCACCACGCCCAGATCAATCACCTCGCAACCCAAGCGTTTGAGCAGTCCAAAGATGGTGTAACGGTTGCTGTCATAGACAGCCCCCTCTCGCGGTGGCTCGTCTAAACTCAGAATCTCGTCGCCGGTGGAGAAGTAGGCCACCCGAACCCGGCGGTACACAGTCGCCGATGCGAGCCCCAAACTGGCCAACAGCCCCAGCGCAGCGGGCGTGAGTTGCTCTCCTTGTCGAAGCGCCGATTGACCTTGCATCAGGTCTTCACCCGCTTTGCGGCGATTGTCGCCAGCGCACAAGACCTTGGGGGGAATGCTCATGTGAGACTTGTCTGCCGCCACGGTGACCAATTCTTGCGGCACGACGGTATCCAGCCCTGCCGGCATGATGGCGCCCGTCATGATTTTCACGCACTCACCTGTGTTGACCGAGCCTTGCCACGCCTTGCCAGCCAGCGCCGTACCGATGATGGATAAGCGCAAGGGAGCATCAACGGACAGTTCAGCGCCATCAAATGCGTAGCCGTCCATGGCTGAGTTGTCGTGTGGCGGGACACTGATGGGGGAGATGACGTCCTGGGCCAATACCCGATCCAGGGCATCAAACAACGCGACCGTTTCTACCTGCTCAACCGGTGTGACCAATTCTGCGAGAAACGCATTGACTTTGTCTGCTCGCAACGATTGCGGATCATAGCCTGCGAGTTTGGCGGCGATTTGGTCGGTGGTTTTCATGGCGGATCGACGCGGAGGACTTGTGCAAAGACTGAGAAATAGTGAGAAAAACTAGCTGGAGGCTGCTTCAAGCTGCGCCAGGTCAGCCAAGGTGTTGGCGTTGTAAAACGCTGCGATGTCATCATGTGCGAGGTTGAAAGGAACGCGTACCAGCTTGTGCTGCGCTGCCCAAGCGCCAATTTTTCGTCCGCCAGCTTCTGTAAACACTTGCAAACTCGGCAGCAACTCGCGTTTCAGCAAGCAAAACACGGGCTGATGGCACAGCGTTCCAGTCTCGTCGGGCGAACTGGCCATAGCGATGTCGGCGTGTTCGCGTTCAAGCGCTGCTGCCAAGCGCACTATCAAATCGAGTGGGTAGCCAGGTGTGTCACAAGGCACGGTGGCCAAATATGGCGTTTGACAGTGCGCCAAACCCACTAAAAAACCAGCCAGCGGGCCAGCAAAGTCAGCCAAACCGTCAGTTAGTACAGGCGCGCCCAGTGCTTCATAAACTTCAAGATTGCGGTTGGCATTGATCAGCATCGCCCCAACTTGGGGTTGCAGCCGCTGCATGGCATGCGCTATCAAGGGTTTGCCATTAAACAGTTGCAAGCCTTTATCCACGCCACCCATGCGGGAGCCTCGTCCGCCGGCGAGGACGATACCCGTGATGTGTTGTCTGTCCACTGGTCTAGCCACCGATGTAACTCATCTCGACCCGCCGTGGCGCGTCCTTCGCAACATGGGTGTCAAAGGGCAGGCTGCCGCGCAGTTCTGAATAGCGGTCACTACGTCCTTGCCAAATGTGTGCAAGGGCCGTGGCCAGGGATGCGTCTTTCGTTTCTTCGGTCATGGCTGGTGTCGCGGACTCACGTAACAAAGGCCGAAGATCGTAGCCCTGGCTGGCAAAAAGACACAGGTACAGTTTGCCCTCGGTTGACAGTCGTGCGCGGTTGCAGTCACCACAAAAAGCCTGCGTCACGCTGCTGATGACGCCAATTTCTCCCAAGCCAGGGTCGTGTTTGCCATGGGCATCGGCATATCCCCAGCGCTGGGCGGTTTCGCCGCTCTGGCTGGGCACCAGCGGCACCAGCGGCAGTTCGGCGTTGATCAGTTTGACCACCTCGGCAGAAGGCAGCACATCGTCCATGCACCAGCCATTGGTCGCGCCTACGTCCATGTATTCGATGAAGCGCAGTACCATGCCGGTGCCCCTGAAGTGCCTGGCCATCGGCAAAATTTGATCTGCATTGGTGCCGCGTTTGACCACCATATTGATCTTCAGGCCACTGTAGTGGCCTTGTTTGTCCATCCCCAGTCCCGCCTCGCGCGCTGCTTCAATGCCAGCGAGCACATCTGCGACGGGGAAATCGACATCGTTCATGCTGCGAAAGACGGCATCATCCAAGCCATCCAAGCTGACGGTGACGCGTTGCAACCCCGCTGCTTTGAGCGCTTTGGCCTTTTTGGCCAAGAGTGAGCCGTTGGTGGTGAGGGTCAAATCCAGCTTGTCGCCCTCGGGCGTACGCAGTGCAGCCAAATGTTCAATCAGCACTTCAATGTTTTTACGTAAGAGTGGTTCGCCGCCTGTTAACCTGATTTTGCGTACTCCATGCGACATAAACACACGCGCCAAGCGTGTGATCTCTTCAAAAGTCAACAGGGAAGCGTGCGGCAAGTACGGGTAATCTTTGTTGAACACCTCTTTGGGCATGCAATAGCTACAGCGAAAGTTGCATCTATCCGTCACGCTGATGCGAAGGTCGTGCAGCGGTCGACCCAGCCGGTCGGCCAGTAAGCCGTTCGCCTGAATGGACGCCCGTTTCGACAGCGTGTGCAAAGAGGGGACGAGGTGTGACGCGCGCTGGTCGTGCAGCACGATCACACGTTTGGGCACAACAGATTCAGAAGAGAGGTCAGATGCGTGTTCAAAGGAGGACTTAGCCATGACATGATTTTGCCATGTTTGCGGTAACTGCCTAGAGTCCCTTGCGCGAGAACGTCAAAGTGGCGTTCGTGCCGCCAAAGCCAAAGCTGTTGGACAGGGCGGTTTGAATGGTCACGTTGTCCAGGCGCTGGCGCACGATGGGCAAGCCCTCAGCTGCTGTGTCTAGCGTGTCGATATTGGCGGAGGCAGCGATGAAGTTGTTTTCCATCATCAGCAAGGTGTAAATGGCTTCGTTCACGCCCGCTGCACCCAGCGCATGGCCAGTGAGGGATTTGGTCGATGCAATGTGTGGCACTGCGCCGTGAGTCTGGTCGCCAAACACAGCCCGAATCGCTTCAATCTCTTTCACGTCGCCCACTGGGGTGCTGGTGCCGTGGGTGTTGATGTAGTCGACGGGGCCCACATCGTTACCGTCGGCATCTTTCAAGGCCATGCGCATGCAGCGCTGCGCGCCCTCACCCGACGGGGCCACCATGTCGTAGCCGTCAGAAGTTGCGCCGTAGCCCACCAACTCGGCGTAAATTTTTGCGCCGCGCGCTTTGGCGTGCTCGTATTCTTCCAGCACCACAATACCGCCGCCACCGGAAATGACGAAACCATCGCGGTCAGCGTCATAGGTGCGCGAGGCCTTGTCTGGCGTGGCATTGTATTTGCTGGACAACGCCCCCATGGCATCAAACAGCAAAGACATGGTCCAGTGCTCTTCTTCTGCACCGCCAGCAAACACAATATCTTGTTTGCCCAATTGGATTTGCTCCATGCCGTTGCCAATGCAATGTGCGCTGGTCGAGCAGGCTGAGCTGATGCCGTAATTGACACCTTTGATTTGAGCGCCGGTAGCCAGGCACGCCGCCACCCCGCTGGACATGGTTTTGGTGACCATGTAAGGGCCGACGCGGCGAATACCTTTTTCCTTCAGGGTGTCAGTCGCCTCCAGCATGCTTGATGTGGATGTGCCGCCAGCGCCGACCACCAAGCCGGTGCGTACGTTGGACACCAACTCGGGTGGCAGACCCGCGTCAGCAATCGCTTCTTGCATGGCAATCCAGGCGTAGGCATGGCCATGGGCCATAAAGCGCATCAATTTACGGTCAATCAGTGCTTCTACTTCTAATTTGACCGAGCCAGCCACATGTGAGCGCAAGCCATGCTCAGCATACGCAGGTTGAAAAGTGATGCCTGAACGGCCTTGTTGCAAACTGTCTAAAACCTCAGATTTGTTGTTGCCTATGCTGCAAACAATACCCATTCCGGTGACGACGACACGACGCATGGTGCAATCCTAAAACGTAAAAAATGACAAGTTATTTAACAAATACAAATAACAAATAACTGATAACCAGTATGAGGTGACGATATGACGGTAGGGTTAAAAACTGTCCGTGCGGGTAAACAAACCCACCTTCAAATCATTCGCCGTATAAATTTCCCGGCCATCGATTTCCATGGTGGCATCGGCAATGCCCATCACCAATTTGCGCATGATGACACGTTTGAGGTCAATGCGGTAGGTCACCAGTGTGCCCGTGGGCAGGACCTGGCCGGTGAATTTGATTTCTCCTGCACCCAGTGCGCGACCATGCCCCGGCCCGCCTTTCCAGCCGAGGAAGAAACCGACCAACTGCCACATGGCGTCCAGACCCAGGCAACCGGGCATCACGGGGTCGCCCTGAAAATGGCAATTGAAGAACCACAGGTCAGGCCGAACATCCAGCTCAGCCACGATCTGACCCGCACCGTGTTTGCCGCCATCTTCTGTGATGGAAACAATGCGGTCAAACATCAACATGGGTGGCAGCGGTAACTGGGCATTACCCTCGCCAAACAACTCACCTCGTCCACAGGCAAGCAATTCCTCAAAACTAAAGCTATTTTGTTTTTGTGTCATATTTTTTAGAGAACTGGTACTAACTGTGCAATTATCCAACGAATCTGCTATCAATCGATTCCAAACTGGGTTTTGGCAAAAAAATAGCCCACCAAAGTGGGCTATGTGAGGGCTGACATCAATGCCGGTTATGGCACCATCACCTCACCCACCGTGAAACTTCATCATCAAAGGCACAATCAACAGCGCCACGATGTTGATGATTTTGATGAGCGGGTTAATCGCAGGGCCAGCGGTGTCTTTGTACGGATCGCCCACGGTGTCGCCAGTGACAGCGGCTTTGTGCGCTTCAGAGCCTTTGCCGCCATGGTTGCCGTCTTCAATGTACTTTTTGGCATTGTCCCAGGCGCCGCCGCCGGTACACATGGAAATGGCGACAAACAAACCCGTCACGATGGTGCCCATCAGCAAGCCGCCCAAGGCCTTGGGGCCGAGCAGCAGACCGACCAAAATCGGAACCACCACGGGCAAGAGCGACGGGATCATCATTTCCTTGATGGCGGCAGAGGTCAGCATGTCCACGGCTTTGCCGTACTCGGGCTTGGCGGTGCCTTCCATGATGCCCTTGATGTCGCGGAACTGGCGGCGTACTTCCACCACCACCGCACCGGCGGCGCGGCCTACCGCTTCCATCGCCATGGCACCAAAAAGGTAAGGAATCAAGCCGCCAATGAAGAGGCCGACAATCACCATCGGGTCAGACAGGTCAAAACTGATGGCTTTGCCGTAGGCTTCCAGTTTGTGGGTGTAGTCGGCAAACAGCACCAAAGCGGCCAAACCCGCAGAACCAATCGCATAACCTTTGGTCACGGCCTTGGTGGTGTTGCCTACGGCGTCCAGGGGGTCGGTGACGTCGCGCACGCTTTTCGGCATGTCAGACATTTCGGCAATCCCGCCAGCGTTGTCGGTGATGGGGCCGTAAGCGTCCAAAGCCACCACAATACCCGCCATGCTGAGCATGGCCGTGGCTGCAATCGCGATGCCATAGAGCCCTGCCAGTTTGTAGGCGGTCAGGATGGCGATACAGACAAAAATCACCGGCCAGGCGGTCGAACGCATCGACACCCCCAATCCCGCAATGATGTTGGTGCCGTGCCCTGTGGTGGACGCTTGTGCGATGTGCTTCACCGGCGCATATTGCGTGCCGGTGTAGTACTCGGTCACCCAAACCAAGGCAGCGGTTAACGCTAACCCGACGGCACAGGCGCCAAACAGCTTCATGGCCGCGCCCGTGCCGCCCAGGGCGTTGTCAGGAATCATCGCAGTGGTCACAAAATAGAAGGCAATCAGCGATAAAACACCCGCCACGGCCAAACCTTTGTACAGCGCGGGCATGACGTTTTTCATGCCTGGCGAGGCTTTGACGAAGAAGCAGCCGATGATGGAGGCCACAATAGACACCGCGCCCAAGGCCAGCGGGTACACGACCGCGCTGGTGCCAGAACTAGACATCAAGAGCGCGCCGAGCACCATGGTGGCAATCAGCGTGACGGCGTAGGTTTCAAACAAATCGGCGGCCATGCCAGCGCAGTCGCCCACGTTGTCGCCCACATTGTCGGCAATCACGGCCGGGTTGCGCGGGTCGTCTTCGGGGATGCCGGCTTCCACTTTGCCGACCAGGTCGGCACCTACGTCAGCGCCTTTGGTGAAAATACCGCCGCCCAAACGGGCGAAGATGGAGATCAGCGAGGAGCCGAAGGCAAAGCCGATCAGCGGGTTGAGCAGGGTGGCCAGGTTCTTGTCCGGCGTCAGGTTGCCGTTGCCGACGAGGAACCAGAAGAAGCCGGCCACGCCCAGCAGGCCCAGACCCACCACCAGCATGCCGGTGATGGCGCCACCGCGAAAGGCCACATCCAGCGCCGGGCCAATGCCTTTGGTGGCAGCCTGGGCGGTACGCACATTGGCACGAACCGACACATTCATGCCTATGAAGCCGCAAGCGCCAGACAACACCGCACCCACGACGAAGCCGATGGATGACAAGGGGTCGAGAAAAAAGTAAATCAACACCGCGAGCACCACGCCCACGATGGCGATGGTCTTGTACTGGCGCGCCAGGTAGGCGGCCGCGCCGGTTTGAATGGCCGCTGCAATCTCTTGCATCCGGGTGTTACCTGCGTCTTGGGAAAGAATCCAACTGCGTGCCCAAAAGCCGTATGCCACGGCAATGAACCCGCAAACTAGCGCCAAAGTCAGCGCAAAATTGCTTGTCATGTCTGTCTCCTCTACTGTTGATTCGCTTGAAAGGAGCAGACGTTGGCATCCAGGTTTGAGGACAACGCAAACTCCCACTGCGTTGCTTCCTCACCCCAGCAGGCTTGGGGTTGATTGGCCAACAAAGTTACTTTAACCCGAAAATGTGACAAAAACGTGCCTTCGCAAGACTGGCGAAAGTAAAATGAGGGTTAATCCTTATATTTGGTGTGGCTTTGTAGTTGGCCTGCCCGATCATTTTCATCAACCCCTACTTAACTTTACGAAGAAGAACCATGTCTCTAGACAAAGTCACCCCCGGCAAAAACGCCCCCGAAGCCTTCAATGTGATCATCGAAATCCCGATGAATGCCGACCCCGTCAAGTACGAGGTGGATAAAGAGTCCGGCGCGATCTTCGTTGACCGCTTCATGAGCACCGCCATGCACTACCCGACCAACTATGGTTATGTGCCTAAAACCATCAGCGGCGACGGCGACCCTGTGGATGTGCTGGTCATCACCCCGGTACCCTTGATCCCCGGTGTGGTGGTGCCGTGCCGCGCCATTGGCATTTTGAAAATGACCGACGAAGCCGGTGAAGACGGCAAAGTGCTGGCGGTGCCGATTGACAAAATCTTGTCCATCTACACCCACTGGCAAAAACCGGAAGATTTGAATCCACTGCGCCTGAAAACCATTGCCCATTTCTTTGAGCACTACAAAGACCTGGAAGAAGGCAAATGGGTCAAGGTTCAAGGCTGGGAAGGCCCGGAAGCCGCCAAAAAGGAAATCATGGACGGTATGGCCAACTACGAGAAAAGCCTGCAAGCTTAATTAACGCAGCTCAGCGCAGCCAATAATCCTGCTGCGTGTAAGTTGTCTTCAGATGATCGATGAAGAATCTGACCTTGGCTGGCAGGTGCCGCTGCTGCGGATAGACAGCCAGGATGTCGTAGGCTGGCAGCGCGAATTCATCGAGCACGGTCAGCAGTTCTCCGCTTTGCAATTGCGCCTGAATCTCCCATGTCGAACGCCAACCCAGTCCCAGGCCTTCGCTGACCCAGCGGTGTAGCAATTCGCCGTCATTACAGTCGAGGTTGCCGTCCACACGCACCGTGACCTGCTTGCTGCCTTGCTGGAAATACCAGCCACGCTGCTGCCCTCCTTGCAAATTGAAGGCGAGGCAGTTGTGCTTGCGCAGATCCTCCAAGGTCTTTGGCTTGCCCTGTTTCCGGAAATAGTCCGCCGTGCCGCACACCACGCGCTGGTTGGAGGCCAGCTTGATGGCGACAAAGTTCGGGTCAATCTGGCCGCCGATGCGGATGCTCATGTCGTAGCCCTCGCGCACCAAGTCCACCACGCTGTCGGTCAGATTGAACGACAGCCGAACCTCGGGATTGGCCGTGAGAAAGCTGCTGGCGTGCGGCGCGACATGGGCACGACCAAATGCCGCTGGGGCTGACACAATCAGGTGACCGCTGGCGCGGTGGCGTTGCGCCGATACCGTCGCCTCAGCTTGAGCCCATTGGGCCAACAACTGGCGGCACTCGTCCAAAAAGCTGGCGCCATGCTCGGTCAGAGCCAAACGCCGGGTCGAGCGGTGAATCAGTTTTGTGCCCAGTCGGCGCTCAAGTGCGTCCATGCGTCGCCCCATCATCACGGGCGTGATGCCCTCGTGCAAGGCGGCGGCGGCCAGGCTGCCGTGCTCCATGACGAGCACAAAGGCTTCAATTTCCTTGAAACGATCCATGGGGGGTATTCTCGGTTTGCTGGTTTATTGCGTACTATAAGTATTGAATCAAAGTACTTCGTGTTCAATTTACAAATCATTCATGTCCTAATAGTATCTCATCCATAGAAGGCGTGGTGTGTTGTACAAGTTCTGTGCGGCAGCGACTTCGATAGGGGACAGATAATCATGGCTCGTATGACTGCGGTAGAAGCTGCCATTTGTGTGCTGGAAAAAGAAGGGTTGACGCAGGCCTTTGGCGTGCCAGGTGCAGCCATCAATCCATTCTATGCTGCGATGCGCAAGCGCGGTAGTGTCGCGCACGTGTTGGCGCGTCACGTGGAGGGTGCTTCCCACATGGCTGAGGGCTACACCCGCGCTCGCGCTGGCAACATCGGCATTTGCATTGGTACCTCGGGGCCCGCTGGCACCGACATGATCACGGGCCTGTATTCGGCGCAGGCGGACAGCATTCCCATCTTGTGTATTACGGGGCAGGCACCACGCGCTCGCTTGCACAAGGAGGATTTTCAGGCGGTGGATATTGCGTCCATTGCCAAGACGGTTACCAAGTGGGCGACTACGGTGATGGAGCCAGCGCAGGTGCCGCGCGCTTTCCAGCAGGCACTGCACCTGATGCGCTCGGGGCGTCCCGGTCCCGTGCTGATTGATTTGCCTTTTGACGTGCAGACCGCCGAGATTGAATTTGACATCGACACCTACGAGCCGCTGCCCGTGTACAAGCCTGCCGCAAGCCGCAAGCAGATCGAGAAGGCGCTGGAGATGCTGAACACGGCTGAGCGTCCGCTGATCGTGGCAGGGGGTGGCATCATCAACGCCGATGGTTCGGATCTGCTGGTGCAGTTTGCTGAAATTGCGGGTATCCCGGTCATTCCCACGCTGATGGGCTGGGGCGCGATTCCTGACAACCACCCGCTGATGGCTGGCATGTGTGGTCTGCAAACCAGCCACCGCTATGGCAACGCCAGTATGCTCGCCAGCGACTTCGTGCTCGGCATCGGCAACCGCTGGGCGAATCGCCACACCGGCTCGCCCGAGGTGTACTGCAAGGGTCGGAAATTTATTCATGTGGACATCGAGCCGACGCAGATTGGTCGCGTGTTCGCGCCCGATTACGGCATCGTCTCGGATGCCAAGGCTGCGCTGGCGCTGTTTGTCGAGGTGGCTCGCGAGTGGCAGGCCGCTGGCAAGTTGCGCGACTGGTCGGGCTGGGTCGCCGAATGCCAGGGTCGCAAATCGTCGGTCGAATACCAACGCAAGACCAATTTTGACAGCGTGCCGATGAAGCCTCAGCGCGTTTATCAGTGCATGAACAACGCTTTCGGTCAGGACGCGTGTTACGTTTCAACCATCGGCTTGTCGCAGATCGCCGGAGCACAATTTTTACACGTGTACAAACCGCGCCACTGGATCAATTGCGGTCAGGCGGGCCCGCTCGGCTGGACCGTGCCAGCGGCACTGGGCGTGCGCGCGGCAGACCCACTGCGCAAGATTGTGGCGTTGTCGGGTGACTACGACTTCCAGTTCATGATTGAAGAGCTGGCCGTGGGTGCGCAATTCAAGCTGCCTTACCTTCACATCGTCGTGAACAACAGCTACCTGGGTCTGATTCGTCAGGCGCAACGTGGTTTTTCGATGGATTTCTGTGTACAACTGGGGTTCGACAACATCAATACCCCTGTAGAGGAGGTCGCGCATGGCTATGGCGTGGATCACGTCAAGGTCGTCGAGGGCTTGGGCTGCAAGGCCATTCGCGTCCACAAGCAGGAAGAGATCGCGCCCGCCATCAAGCAGGCTGAAGCCTGGATGGCCGAGTTCCAGGTGCCGGTCGTCATCGAGATCATGCTCGAGCGGGTCACCAACATCGCCATGGGCACCGAGATCGACAATGTGGTCGAATTCGAAGAACTCGCCTCCGAACGCGCCGATGCCCCCACGGCTGTATCCTTGCTGGATTAAGGAAAAATATCATGACCCAACTTGCTGCCAACCTGACGATGCTCTTTACCGAGCTGCCTTTTCTAGAGCGTTTTGAGGCCGCCGCCAAGGCGGGCTTCAAAGCCGTGGAGTTTCTGTTTCCTTATGACTTTGAAGTTGCCGAAGTAGCACGTCGCCTGAAAGACAACAAGCTGCAACTGGTGTTGCACAACCTGCCGGCGGGCAACTGGGCTGCTGGCGAGCGCGGTATCGCCTGCCACCCAAACCGCGTGGCGGAGTTCCAGGACGGCGTGCGCCTGGCGATTGACTACGCACGGGTGCTGGGCACACCACGCATCAACTGTTTGGCTGGCATCCTGCCGGCTGGTGTGTTGCCCGCTCAGGCGCAAGCCACGCTGGTGGCCAATTTGCGCTATGGCGCGCAGGCGCTCAAGGCAGAGGGGATGGTGCTGCTGATGGAGCCGATCAACACCTTCGACATTCCGGGCTTTTTCGTCAACCGCACGGCGCAGGCGCTGGCCATCATGGATGAAGTTGGTTCAGACAACCTGTTTCTACAGTACGACATCTACCACGCGCAGCGTATGGAGGGTGAGCTGGGCGCCACACTGCGCGCGCACCTTGGCCGCATCGGTCACATTCAGCTGGCCGACAACCCGGGCCGCAACGAGCCTGGCACGGGCGAGATCAACTATCGGTACCTGTTCAACTTGTTGGATGAACTAGGCTACCAGGGTCATATTGGCTGCGAATACAAGCCGCATCAGGCCGGACCGGGTGGCACTGAGGCGGGACTGGGTTGGGTAGCGGCACACGGTTTGTCCCTTGCATGAATCAAATGACAGAATCAATCACGGAATCAACAGGACACAATGACATGACTAAGAGCGGAATGAAAGTGGGCTTCATCGGCCTGGGCATCATGGGTACACCGATGGCGCTGAACTTGTTAAATGCAGGACACGTGCTGTTTGTTTACAGCCACAGCAAGGTTCCTGAGGCGTTTGCCGAGCAGGGTGCAACGCTTTGCACCAGCAGCGAGGAAGTGGCCAAGCGCGCTGACATCATCATCACCATGGTGCCCGACACGCACCATGTGGAGGATGCGCTGTTTGGTGAGCGCGGCGTCGCTGCTGGCCTCACGGCGGGCAAGGTGGTGGTGGACATGAGTTCGATTTCCCCCTTGGCGACCAAGGCGTTTGCATTGCGCATCAACGCGCTGGGCTGCGACTACATTGACGCACCGGTTTCCGGCGGCGAGGTGGGTGCCAAGGCGGCCAGCCTGACCATCATGGTCGGTGGCCCCGAGGCGGCGTTCGAGCGCGTGAAGCCGCTGTTTGAAAAGATGGGTAAAAACATCACCTTGGTGGGTGGCAACGGTGACGGTCAAACCACCAAAGTGGCCAACCAAATCATCGTGGCGTTGAATATCGAAGCGGTGGCCGAGGCGCTGCTGTTTGCCAGCAAGGCCGGGGCCGACCCAGTCAAGGTGCGCCAGGCGCTGATGGGCGGCTTTGCGTCCAGCCGCATCCTCGAGGTGCATGGCGAGCGCATGATCAAGCGCACCTTCGCCCCGGGCTTTCGCATCGAATTGCATCAAAAAGACCTGAATCTGGCCTTGCAAGGTGCGAAAGAACTCGGCATTAGCCTGCCCCACACGGCCAGTGCTGCCCAGCTCATGCAAAGCTGTGCCGCCCACGGCATGGCGGGATTGGACCACTCGGCGCTGTGTCGCAGCCTGGAATTGATGGCGGATCACGAGATCGCCAAAGCGGCTGATTGAGGACCATGAACTCACCCCCAACGCGTCCTGAGCACCCCGCGTCACCCGCGCAAGAGCCGCAGGCCTTCTTGCTGCAGCTCTACCAGGCCGCTGTTGAGCGCGCACTGCCTTTGCACAACATGGCAGCTTGTCTGCCGCTACCACCCAAGGGGAGAACACTGGTTCTGGGTGCAGGCAAGGCGGGTGGTGCCATGGCGCAGGCGCTGGAGGCGCTGTGGCCCAGGGAGGCGGCGCTGACGGGGTTGGTGGTGACGCGCTATGGGCACATACCGCCACGTGCGGCGGGGCTACAGCAGCATATGGAGCCGCGCATTGAAGTGGTCGAGGCCGCCCATCCGGTGCCAGACGCTGCGGGGCTGGCTGCCGCCGAACGCATCATGGCGCTCACGCACGGGTTGACCAGCGATGACCTGGTGTTGTGCCTGATCTCGGGCGGTGGCTCTGCGCTGCTCACGTTGCCGGCTGATGGCCTGGATCTGGCTGAAAAGCAGCGCATCAACAAGGCTCTCCTGAACAGTGGTGCCAGTATTTCCGAGATGAACTGTGTGCGCAAGCACCTTTCGCGCATCAAAGGCGGTCGGCTGGCTGCCGCCTGCAGGCCTGCTCGCGTGGTCACGCTGACCATCAGCGACGTGCCGGGTGATGACCCCTCGGTCATTGCCAGCGGCCCCACGGTGCCCGATGCGACGACGTGCGACGATGCCTTGGCGATTTTGCAGCGCTACGAGATTGACATCCCAGTGGCGCTGCTGGCGCGTTTGCGTAGCGGCGAGCTGGAAACGCCCAAGCCAGGTGATCCCGCTTTTGCCGGTCAGCAGGTTCACCTGATCGCCACGCCCCAGCAATCGCTGCAAGCGGCAGCGCAGGTGGCGCGTGCGGCTGGGATGGCGGCCTACATCCTGAGCGATGAAATCGAGGGTGAGTCGCGCGAGGTGGGCAAAGTACACGCTGCGCTGGCGCGTGCTGTGGCGCGTGATCAAGGCGCCTTTACGCGGCCCTGTGTGATTTTGAGTGGTGGTGAAACCACGGTCACCGTGAAAAAGCCAGCGCAGGCGTTGCCAAGCGGCCCAGCATCCCGTCCGGGCCGAGGCGGTCGAGCGGGTGAATTCTGTCTCGGTTTGGCGCAAGCGCTACAGGGGCAGGCAGGTGTCTGGGCGCTGGCGGCGGATACCGATGGCATCGATGGCAGCGAGAACAACGCCGGAGCCCGCGTCACCCCCGACACCCTGGCACGCGCGCAGGCCCTGGGACTGAAAATTGACGATTACCTGCAACGCCACGATGCCTACGTTTACTTCGAGCAGTTGGGGGATTTGGTCATGACCGGCCC